>CP002084.1:1200000-1500000 GCA_000143165.1 Dehalogenimonas lykanthroporepellens BL-DC-9 | reverse complement strand
AAAGAAGGAAAATGCCGAACTCAAAATGGAGCGGGAAATATTAAAAAAAGCAGCCGCGTACTTTGCCAGGGAGTCGCTGCCCGGTACGCGGCGATGAAAGAACTGCGGCTCAAATATCCAGTCCCTATTCTCCGGCGAATGCTTGGTGTCTCCGGTAGCGGCTTTTATGCCTGGATGGATAGGCCTTTATCGAAGCGGGGTCAGGAGGAAGCGCGGCTTGAGTTGGAGATCAAGGCAGCGGATAAGCGGACGCGCCAGACCTATGGGCCGGAGCGACTACAGCGGGATTTGGCAGCGCACGGCGTGAAGGTGGGTATTTGCCGTATCAAGCGTATCCGGAAAAAGCTGGGGATACGTTGCAAACAGAAGCGTAAGTTCAAGGTTACCACGGATTCCAGGCACAGGTTGCCGGTAGCCGGAAACCTGTTGGCGCAGAAGTTTGTGGCCTCCAGGCCGAATGATGTATGGCTCACCGATATCACCTATATTTCCACCGATGAAGGTTGGCTGTATCTGGCAGGCCACAAGGACCTGTGGAATGGCGAAATTGTCGGATATGCCATGGGTAAGCGCTTGACCAGAAACCTGGTCAATGAGTCTTTGCTTCGGGCGGTGGCCGCTAAACATCCGGCCGAGGGGCTGTTGCACCACTCTGACCGGGGTAGCCAGTATTGCTCCCTTGAGTACCGGCGACTACTGGAACGATTTGGCTTGAGAGCTTCCATGAGCCGGAAAGGGAACTGCTACGACAACGCACCTATGGAGAGCTTCTGGGGAACGCTAAAACAGGAACTGGTGAATCATCGGCGCTATAGAACCAGACAAGAAGCCATCCGGGAGATCACGGAGTATATCGAAATCTTCTACAACCGGCAACGCCGGCAAGCCAGGCTGGGATTCTTGTCGCCGGCGGCTTATGCTCAACAATTCTACGCAGGACTGGTGGCGGCATGAAAGGTTTGGTGTCCGAATTTGACATCCGACCTCAGAAAGTTGCCAGTCCACCAACAGTCATGATGATGGCGAAATCGGCAATGACTTCGGTAGAAAACTGCATTGGATGCTCCTGATCTAGTGGGGTTAGAAAAACGTTTGGAAGTTGTCCAAAGCATCGGACGTCTTGGGCGGCAATTTATTTTAACAGAATGAACATGCTCGAACAAACATAAAATATAGGATACATACCCCATACCGGGTTACGAAGGCATGGCCTATTTGCATCAGAGGGGAGCGCATGGGTTATAAACCCATGCGCTCCTTTTAGCTTGCGAAACTATTATCATCGGGCTAGGCCACTTGAACCTGAGTATACTTCATACCACGGCCGGCTCCAGTGCAGAAAGCTTGCCACCAATTATCAAACTTATCAGGGATTTCCGGATCAGTTACTCCAAATTCAAAATAGAAAGAGAGGGTCTTCTTCGGTCAGGTTGTGATTGGTAGAAAGGTCCCAACTTCTGCAATTGTGACTTTGACTATATTTCTTCCAGCAGGTCGTTTCTTGACCGGTTAAACAAAATGGGAGATGTTTACAACATCTCCCATTTGATCAACAACTTAACTCAAGAAACATTTTGCACTTTGAGTGTGGAATAGTCTTTAATGGTGGGCGCTGGCAGTCAATACACAGAACCGCTGCGCTGGTTTTTAACCTTGGCCAAGACCATTCCCTACGATTAGGTTAGATTTACTACCGTTGGTTCCTGTTCGTGGACAGGAAATTTACTAGCTTATCTAATCACGATCGCATTTGGTCAATATAGAAGCGCCCGTGTAGCTTTTTGTTAAAAAAGCGTACACGGGCGCTTTGAGTTTTGGGGAGATTAGTTAGATTTGGATTTTTTTAGGGCTGACCTTAAACCAAAGGTCAGATACAGGAAGATAATCAATGGGATTCCTATAAGCAAGGAAAGTACCTTGACAACGCCAGGCTGAGATTCTGCTAGGGTAGCAAATATTTCATGAGTCAAGAAAAATGCCAGAATAAGAGAAATCACTCCAAAAAGCCATTGATACCATTTAAAGTCAATATTTAATTTCATGTTTTTTCCTCTCTCATTTTAAATAGCGGGCAGGTACTGGTGCCAATATTCAGCCCTGCCTTCATCTGAGATGACGTCACTGTAACCGGATAGCGTATCCATTTTAGTAAAGAAGCTGTTCATCACAGGAGTAGTGGACACTACACCCTTAACTACTTCATGAATCCAAGCTTTATGATCTTTACTAAAGACACAATGGCTGGAACATCGACGACACACACCAACTGGGCGAGAGGCAGGAGCGAAGGCTGTAACTGCATTAGAAAAATACCACTTTACGCATTCAATGGATTTATTAGGATATCCTTTATGGTCATTGGAAGCACTCCAGGGACCAGTTGCTCGATCCCAAGTTGGCTCTCTATACTCTTCTACTGTAGGAATTGCTCCGGCTGGGCAAACGTCGGCACATATCCCACAAGTTTTACAGAATTCTAAAGCTCCAAAGTCTATCGGTTTAGTAGTAGGTAGAGGCAAATCTGTGAAGAGAATACTGGCAAAATTACCGGTCTCACCTTCGGGTTGCGAGACCGGATTGTGAATTCGGGTGTATTCGCCTATGCCTGAGAGGATACCCCAAACATTCGTCGGAGTCCCGGTGAATTTGCTTGTTGTGCCATCTTCAAACCAATAAGATTGGTAGCCTAAACCCCAAAGGAAGTTTTGAAGCTTATGACCATACTCACATTTCTCCATATTTGATACAAAGGCTTGAGGGCTGTTGACGGTACGACGATAGTTGTTAGGATCTCGGGGACTTCTATCATAAATTATGATGGCATACTTGCACTTTTCTGGCATGACGAATGTACCATTAGCGTCATACTTGTAATCTGGGTTGTTCTCCAATCTTACATGAGTGTTAAAAAGGGGTTTACGTGGTCCGACGCTGTCGTCATCCACTCTTGCATAGCCAATCGCCCCCGCACCAAATTGCCTCAGGAAAGTTCGAATCATGAATGCGTTTTCCGTTTCGGAGCCTTCCCACTTCGGTACACCTAAAGTTTCATGAGTAACTTTTATTGTTCGAAAACCTTCAGGCGGATATTTCACATATCCCGTTTGTCCTCTATCTAACGAGGCCCAGGCTCCAATTTGATCACGCAATGTAAAACCTGGCCGGTTGTTTTTAGCTCCTTCAATAGCATTGTTCTGTTGAGAAGCCAGGATGGCAGCAATCTCCTCTTTAGAAAGATATAGAGGAGACAAACCAGCAGATAGATGGCCCGCATAGGGGGTACGTAGTTTCAAGTCGATTTCTACTGTAGGAATGTCAACCTCTTTAACCCACCAAGGACGTTTTTGCATGGATGTAGTGGAGTTAAAAGTTTCGGCAGCACTTATGCTCATCATTTCGTCGAGATCATGGAAAATGGGAGCGGTGACACCTACACTACCAATGGCTGTTGCACCCAAACCTAGGGTCTTCATAAAATCTCGGCGACTCATTGTGGAATGCGATTTCATATTACCTCTTTTATGTTTTGATTTTTGTTGGTTCCTTGACTCTGTGACCCTTGTTTACTAGAATGAACACAGGGAGGCGACAAGACACTGTTGTAAGACGCAGTACTTTTCCTTCCTTAACTGACGGCTCTGCCAGGAGCCGTCAGTTCTTTTCGTGCTGGTATTTTGAGTATTTATTATTAAATATTATTAATCACCACCTCCATCTTATACGTTTTGCCCCCCTATTTTCGGAGTGTTAATGATTGACTTCATTCCAAATTCCGGCAGGTCGATGTCCCAAAATTGTCGGGTATGTTCTCGGTCTAAAGATAAAGTAGGCATTACATTTGGTAGAGGTCTAAGGTATTTGTCAAGCATTGTGGATTGGGTGAATGGGCAAGAATAAACACAATTCATACAATGGCCCATCAATCTTGGCCGAAATCCAGTTGCAATGCTCTCGACGATGAATTCCATGCATTTAAAAGAATTATTCTTGTATCCTTTGTGATCATTAGATGCGTTCCAAGGTCCTGTGTTAATTTCCCAACTCGGTAATTTGTTTTTGTCAATCGCGCCAGATGGGCAGGCGACTGCGCATTTCAGGCAATTTTCACAGTATTTCAGGATCCCCATATCAATCGGTTTGCTCGGCGCTAAAGGCAAGTCCGTGAGAATACTAAACGTCCCAGACAAACATTCGTTGCCAAAAGCCGGTGTGATAGGTGGTCCGTGGGTTCGGTTATATTCTCCAATGCCGGTTAATATTTCTAGAGGAGGAAGGGGTGATCTTATTTCGAATCCCAGGTACCCAATTCCATGCAAGAAATTCATCATTTTTGCCAAATGTAATACCTTGTCCGTTGAATCTTGCCCAGCCGTTGCCAGTGTAGTGAAGTTACCGAATCTCTTATAGATACTCTTCATTTGTGGAACAAGGACGATCAAATATCTACAATTGCTCGGGTAACAGATTGTATTCAGGCCTTGAAGCTTATAGTCTCCGATTCCCTCTTCAAATTTCACAGCCATTTCTGAGTAAAATAGATTTATAATAGGCCCCAATTTGTGGTCATTTAAATCGATAATTCCTACATAAGAACACCCAATGGCTTTTGCCACCGTTCGGATCATCTTGGCATTATCTTCCGGCTTGCCTTCCCAGCGTGGCACCCCATAATCTTTGGGAGACGGAATTGAGCGAAATCCCCCAACGGGAGAAGGTAAGTCATTGAGGTCGGATGTCAAATTCGGACACCAAACCTTTCATGCCGCCACCAGTCCTGCGTAGAATTGTTGAGCATAAGCCGCCGGCGACAAGAATCCCAGCCTGGCTTGCCGGCGTTGCCGGTTGTAGAAGATTTCGATATACTCCGTGATCTCCCGGATGGCTTCTTGTCTGGTTCTATAGCGCCGATGATTCACCAGTTCCTGTTTTAGCGTTCCCCAGAAGCTCTCCATAGGTGCGTTGTCGTAGCAGTTCCCTTTCCGGCTCATGGAAGCTCTCAAGCCAAATCGTTCCAGTAGTCGCCGGTACTCAAGGGAGCAATACTGGCTACCCCGGTCAGAGTGGTGCAACAGCCCCTCGGCCGGATGTTTAGCGGCCACCGCCCGAAGCAAAGACTCATTGACCAGGTTTCTGGTCAAGCGCTTACCCATGGCATATCCGACAATTTCGCCATTCCACAGGTCCTTGTGGCCTGCCAGATACAGCCAACCTTCATCGGTGGAAATATAGGTGATATCGGTGAGCCATACATCATTCGGCCTGGAGGCCACAAACTTCTGCGCCAACAGGTTTCCGGCTACCGGCAACCTGTGCCTGGAATCCGTGGTAACCTTGAACTTACTCTTCTGTTTGCAACGTATCCCCAGCTTTTTCCGGATACGCTTGATACGGCAAATACCCACCTTCACGCCGTGCGCTGCCAAATCCCGCTGTAGTCGCTCCGGCCCATAGGTCTGGCGCGTCCGCTTATCCGCTGCCTTGATCTCCAACTCAAGCCGCGCTTCCTCCTGACCCCGCTTCGATAAAGGCCTATCCATCCAGGCATAAAAGCCGCTACCGGAGACACCAAGCATTCGCCGGAGAATAGGGACTGGATATTTGAGCCGCAGTTCTTTCATCGCCGCGTACCGGGCAGCGACTCCCTGGCAAAGTACGCGGCTGCTTTTTTTAATATTTCCCGCTCCATTTTGAGTTCGGCATTTTCCTTCTTTACCCGGGCCAGCTCCATCTCTACTTCTGTCAGCGGCCGGTATGACTTGCCCACTTCTTCAAGCTTGCCGGCTCTGTGTTTCCTGAGCCAGTTGTCCAAGGTGTTTGACGGCAGTGCCAGCCGCCTGGCAGCTTCCGCCACAGACAATTTATCCTCTGTCACCAGCTTCACCGCTTCCAGCCTGAACTCCCTCGTATACTTCCCGTGTGGAATCCTTTCCATCCTGACACCTCCGTCTCTCTATTTTACCTGACTTTGGTGTCCGTTTTATCCATCCTATCTCACATAATAATAATCGGATATTAGTGCCTTCACGAGAGATATATCGCGTAGAGAATTCCCAGGCAATTGTTGCAGAATGCCATTTGTTTCGCGGAGTTTACTATTACTAATAATCTCCGCTTCTATTTTGGGATCGTTTAGATATCTGAAAAACGTATTAATATTATATACATTCGCAGACTGAGGATATGGGTTGTGTAATTTTAAATCGATTTCGACAGTAGGCACGTCGATATCTTTGATAAACCAGGGTTTATTTAACTCCGATGCACTCAACATCTGGTCCAAGTCCCGAAATTCATCACTACTATCCTTGCCTTTTTCGGACAAAGAAAGACCTTGCATGAAATCCTTGTTACTGATCGAAGAATGGTATCTATCCATATTGACCTCTTAGCTAATCAGAACTAGGAACCTCCATATATGTCATCAGTATGGCCAGGTTGTATCCTGATTTTGATTTCAACCCCAAGAGCGTTTGCTACTCTTTCAATGAAACCCAATGTCAGTGAATTCATCATACGTTCAAACTCAGATATAACGGGCTGTTTTGTACCAATTCGAGAAGCCAGTTCTTGCTGAGTAATACCACTCAACCGTCTGTACTCCGACAACCTCTTTACAATTGTATGTTCTAAAGAATTATTAGTACTCATAACAAATATAACCTATATCCTATATAATATATGGTATACACTATATTGTCAATACCCCATTTTGCGGAGCTCGGTTTTTAGGATTGGTCAAGGGTTACATATAGTTATCTCGGGGCTGATGTTGGATCATCCCTTCTGGCGGATTGGGTTGTATATGCAGGCACTGAACACTTTTAACAAAAAGTGTGATTAAAGACCTTATCATCCCTCGGTTGTTCTCGCTAAGACTCCCTCCAGAATATTCCGCGTTTCAGAGAGAGTTCCATTCTTTAAATAGGACGAGTCTTGGGATCAGGCCGTGACCATACAAAGCTGAGTTTGGCGGGGAAAATAATTTCAGTATAATGTAAGTGGTGGATTAGGCAGCACATAATAGAGGAGCGGGGAAATGGGAACATCACCTAAGCAACCATCACTTGTTTTGTCGGGGTTGGTAGTTGTTCCGTTAATATCTTTACTGATAGTGTTTTCCGGCTGTGGTTCGACACCATCTACGACTACAACCAAACCCACCACAACTACGGCACCCGTCACTTTCGCACAGCTGGCACAAAGTGGGCAGGTGCTTTATACCACCAAATGTGCCGGTTGCCACGGTGATAACGGCCAAGGTGTAAGGGCTCCCGCACTTTGGGGACCGAACTCCCATCTATCTGATCTTGGAAATGCTCAACTACTGCTTGGCTACACCTCGAGTGCGATGCCGCCTGGTTCAGCAAGTAGCCTTTCGCGACAGAATCACATTGATATAGTCTGTTACTTGCTCATCCAATCTAATGCAATAACAGGTAGTACTCCCTTTAACGAGGCTCAATTAAGCAGCATTATTTTGAAATAGCCCCGAATTCAGTTTCCAATCACCCCAGTATCTCTCGCCGACCCTTTGAGAACTACGAACCTGAGACGTCCTTAAAATAATAGGCTGTACGCCTAGATCAACAATAATGCCGTCACCTACCTCGACGCCCGAGTGAAGCCCTCATGCAAGTATTGATCCCACAATAGTCAGTTTTGTTCAATAACGGTAAGCAACAAGCCGTAAATATGTATCGCTGTGATATTCCCTCGCGCATTTTTCTTGCCGGAAGCGAAACCAGTGATAACTTTACGCCACCATCTGCGTTATATAAGGTAGATACTCCGCGTGAGGTTGATATTCCATGAAAAAGACCGTATTGGGTATTTTGGGGATGTTGGCTTTTATCTTCATCCTGTCCCTCCCCGGCTGTGTGACAGGTGAGGTGAAAGATCCCATTTCCGGCTTGCCCACGTTTACTTCGGAAGCGGCTTTGGTTTCCGCCTTCACCCAGGCACAAGCGAGGGGCAATTCCGGCAATTACTATGCCAAAGACGGCGCAATCCTGGCGCCGGCCGCAGCAGGCGCTGCGGAGGCAACCAACGGCGTCTCTTACTCCGGTACCAATGTCCAGGTCGCCGGCGTGGATGAAGCTGACATCGTCAAAACCGACGGCAAGTACATTTATGTTGTTTCCGGCAGCACCATTTACCTGGCTCAAGCCTACCCCGGTGAATCAGCCAAAATCGTCGGGCAGATCTCCATCGCCGGATTCACCCCCCAGGAGCTTTTTATCGACGACGACCGCCTGGTAGTCTTCGGTTCCACCTATTCCACCTCGGGCGATCAAGGCTATCCCACGATCCTGCCCGCCGATGCCAAATCGGGCATCTCCTCCATATATCCCTACCGGACCGGCATGGTATCCGTAAAACTCTACAATATTAAAGACCGTTCCAATCCGAAGCTTCTCAAAAGCTTCGACATCGAGGGATCTTACCTGACCTCACGCAAGATAGGCACCGACGTTTATTTCGTCGTCAACTCATATCCCAGCTACATCCAGACTAAACCCATCGCCGGCGATCTCATCCCCGGATACCGGGAGATTCTTGGCGGCACCGCATCCTCCGGTGATCTCAAGCCTGTCGCGAGCTATAACCAGATAGGCTATATCCCGCCCGTTCAGGCTGCCAGCTTTCTTACCATCGCCTCTATGTCGATGATTGATACGAATAAAGAGGTCGGCAAGACCGTCGTCGTCGGCAGCGGTGAAAACGTTTATGCCTCGATGGATAGCCTGTATGTCGCCCAGACCTCCTGGCCGGCTTACAGCGAAATCGGCATGACCATCGCCGATAACGCTCAAGGCACCGTTGTCACCAAGTTCTCCCTGTCCGGCGGCAAGGCTACTTATACCGCCACCGGGAAAGTCAAAGGACACATCCTGAACCAGTTCGCCATGGACGAGTACAACGGCTACTTCCGCATCGCCACCACAATCAGCGGCTACGTGAATAACCGCGACACCTCCACCAACAACATCTACGTCCTGGATGCCTCCCTGAAGGCCGCCGGCGCTCTCGAAGACGTCGCTCCCGGGGAAAGCATCTACGCCGTCCGGTTCATGGGCAAGCGCGCTTACATGGTGACTTTCCTGCACGTTGATCCGCTCTTTGTCATCGATCTTTCCCAACCGGCCGCGCCGAAGATCCTGGGCAAGCTGAAGATACCGGGTTACAGCGATTACCTGGAACCCTACGATGAGACTCACTTGATCGGCATCGGCAAGGAAGTTGACCCAAGCATTGATGCCAACTTGGTCCACACGGATAACGCCGTCTACTATACAGCGATCCAGGGCGTCAAGCTGGCTCTCTTCGATGTCACTGACGTCGCCAATCCGATCGAGGTTTACAAGGAAGTCATCGGCGACCGAGGCTCGGAGAGCCTGGCCGCCACCGATCATAAAGCTTTCCTTTTCGACAAGGAATCGGGTTTGCTGGTTCTGCCGGTTACCGTAGCCCAGTTAAAACCGGGGCAGCCCAAGAACATGCAGGGAGAATACGTCTTCCAGGGCGCCTATGTATACAACCTGACGCTGAAAGGCGGCTTCACCATCAAAGGTAAGGTCACCCACTACGATTCGAACGATGCTTTTCAAAAGAGCGGTCAGTATTTCTATGGAGGGACGGGTGAGATCACCCGCAGCCTGTTCATCGGCAATGTCCTTTACACCGTTTCCCAATCGAGGCTGCAGTTGAATGACCTCACCACCATGGCGGATTTGAAGGTGTTGCCATTCGGTCAGAAATAGACAGGCTCGCCTAAGGTTCTAACTAAATCCTATAAAACTAACAAATCGTCAGAGGGCGTGAACCAACATTCACTCAATACGTTGTTTCCTCGGACTCATTGAATCGAAGAGGTTTCAGCCACGCCCCAAATATCAACTGATCACAGAATTCTAATCATATTGCGAACTAGCCATCAAGAAACTACAATACAACCTGTTCAGCATTGGACTGCTGACAAGAATTTCTTGATCGATGTCTACACCAATTTTAGCTACTAAATTTTTCATACCCCCACCACGGTCTAAAGTTGTCCTCAGGGCTAGACTGTTCGAGCGCCTAAATGAAGGTCTACATCACAAGCTAATCCTTGTCTCTGCTCCTGCAGGCTTTGGTAAAACCACCTTGATCAGCGAATGGGTGGCAGGCTGTGGGCGCCCTGTAGCATGGTTGTCTTTGGGAGAAGCAGATAAAAACCCCACGAACTTTCTTATATACTTCGTTGCAGCTTTGCAGATGATTGCCCCAAAAATTGGGGAAGGAGTTTTGGGGGCGCTCCAATCCCCTCAACCGCCACCAATTGAGTCGATTCTAACCATCTTACTCAACGAAATCACCGCCATCCAAAACGATTTCGTTCTGATACTTGACGACTATCATGTTCTTGATGCCAAACCGATTGACGATACCATCGCCTTAATGCTTGAACATCTGCCGCCACAAATGCATGTGGCTATAATCACTCGTGAGGATCCAGATTTACCCCTGGCCCGATTACGCGCCCGTGACCAACTAACCGAACTGCGCGCCTCTGATTTGCGGTTTACGCCCGCCGAAGCCGCCGAGTTTCTCAATCAGGTGATGGACCTCAACCTTTCAGCGGAAAACATTGCCGCACTAGAAACCCGCACCGAAGGCTGGATAGCCGGGCTGCAGTTAGCCGCGATTTCCATGCGGGGACATCAAGACAATGCCAATTTCATCAAGTCTTTCACCGGCAGCCACCATTTCATCCTGGACTATCTGGTCGAAGAAGTTCTGCGTCAACAACCTGAAAGCATCCAGACGTTCTTGCTACGCACATCCATACTCGAACGCCTTTGCGGCCCCCTTTGTGATACTATTCCGCTCGACTCCTCGACTTCCGGGCAGGAAACCCTGGAATATCTCGAACGGGCCAACCTGTTCATCGTTCCCCTGGACAACGAGCGGCGCTGGTACCGATATCATCATCTCTTTGCGGAACTATTGCGCCAACGCCTGGAGCAGTCCAGCCCGGCTTTAGTGCCAAAGTTGCATCACCGGGCCAGCGCCTGGTTTGAGAGCGAAAACCTGATTGAGGAAGCCGTGGCTCACGCCTTTGCCAGCCACGATTGGGAGCATACGGCTGATCTGATCCAGCATTTCGCCTACCGGGTTCACAGGCAGACCAACCTGACAAAACTGAGTGGTTGGTTGGCTGGCCTGCCCGAGTCGGTCATTCGGGCCCGACCCTGGTTGTGCGTTTACCAGTCATTGGCATTCTATTGGACTGGGCCGAGAGATCGTATCGAGGAATTTCTGCAACTAGCCGAGCAGACATGGCCGGGCTCCCCCCTGCCAGTAGAGGAAACTACCCGTCTTATAGGCTACATCGCCGCCATTCGGGCTCACCTTGCTTTAGTGAGCGGCAATATTCCCCGTGTTCTGGCCATGGCAGAGGCAGCCATCCAGCAACTGCCTGAGGGCGATTATATGCGGGGGTGGACAGCCACGGCTTTGGGTGGCGCCTATTGGGGTCAAGGCAACGTCAATGCCTCGTTACAAGCATTCCAGACAGCTAGAACCGTGGCCTTGCAGCCTAACTACCCGTTGCTGGCTGTGCCCCCATCCTGCTATGTGGGCATGCAGCTAGTTAAACAGGGAAAGCTGGATGAAGCTCTTTGTATCTATTATGAAGGCTTGGCTTTGGCTACTATGGCCGGCGGCCAGCAATTACCCATAGCCGGTTTCCCTAAAGTGAAGCTCGGCGACGTGCTGCGCGAAAAAAACGATTTGGCGGGAGCCGAACAGTGGCTACATCCAGGCATAGAGCAGTGTATTCAGCTGGGTCATCCGGATGTTTTGGCGGATGCATATGTGGCGCTGTCCCGGCTCCAATTGGCTCAAAACAATTGGATCGGCGCCTACGACACCTTTGAAAAGGCTCAAGAAGTGGCGAATAAATCGCCGGTGGATCCGTTTGTCCGCTGCTGGCTGGACGATTGCCGCGTGCGGTTATTACTGGCCAAAGGCCGAATGGATGATCTTAACCGGTGGGTCGACGCCAGCGGGCTGAGCGTGGATGGCGAACTCAGCTACCACTACGATCTGCACCATATTAATCTTGCGCGCGTATTGTTGGCCCGCGCCAGGCATGCCCCTACCGCAGCCGGCGCTCACGCTAGTCTGCGCCAAGCGTCGAGCTTACTTACTCGCCTCCTCATCGCAGCCGAGAAAGCCGGCTGGGTGTATGAAACTATTAAAATCCTGGTACTCCAGGCGCAGGTCTTCGCTGAATCAAATGATAATAAGTCCCTCCAGGCACTGAGTGATGCTCTGAGTCTGGCGGAACCGGGCGGCTTCGTCCGTATCTTCGTTGATGAAGGTCCCCCCATGGCCAAATTACTCTCAGAAGCGGCTGCTCACGGGAATATGCCGGACTATGTTGGAAAACTGCTGGCTGCATTTGAAGCTGAGAAGCAGAAGACGTGTGATAAACCTGATTTATCCCCCTGCCCATCTGTCCAGCCCCTGATCGAACCATTAAGCCAGCGTGAATTAGAAATACTACGGCTAATGGCCCAAGGACTCTCGAATCGGCAGATTTGTGAAAGAGTCTTCCTCGCCCTGGACACGGTTAAGGGGCACAACAGGAAAATCTTCGACAAACTACAAGTTCAAAGACGCACCGGCGCTATAGCGCGTGCCCGCGAATTTGGACTTCTGTAGCTTAGCGCCGGTCGAACACAAACTCATTCACCGGCAAACTACAGGTTCAAAGCCCAATCAGAGATTCGCAATAACCTAACTCTGCATAATTTCTTCCCCCTCGACAACCAAAAACAACACCACCGCCCAACACTTAAGTGTCTATACGCTGACACTGTGTAGTTTCTATACTCCTTGTACATCAGATCAGTGGCAGAGGCTGTTATGAGCCACAAGAGGTAGGTAGTGTCCCGTCAAGTGGTGTAAATTCATCATTGGTGGTTTCCCGAATAATCAAGCTGGTAAAGCCATGATCAGGGGTTCCTCCTGCGCCCCTTCCAGCGTTTTCTTCATCGAATCCAAAGAAAAGTAGCGTCGTCCGACCTCCCACTCGTCCTGCTGTTCCATTAACACCGCCCCAATCAGCCTGATTACCGATTGGCTGTTGGGAAAGATGCCGACCACATTACTGCGGCGCTTGATTTCCTTGTTCAGTCTCTCCAGGGGATTGGTAGAGTACAGTTGCCGCCAGTGTTCCCGCGGGAAGGCGGTATAGGCCAGGATATCCGGTTCTGCCTCTTCCAATTGGTCGGCCACAGGACCGAATCGGAGTCTGAGGTTATCGGCTACCCGGCGGAGCTGGCTGTAAGCGCTGTCGCGGTCAGGTTGAGCGAAGATGGTCCGGATAGCGGCAGATACCATAGCCTGGGCGCCCCGCGGCACTCTGGCCAGCGCATTGCGCATGAAGTGCACCCGGCAGCGTTGCCACGATACCCCGGTGAGTACCGTGCTGATGGCTTCCTTCAGTCCCAGATGAGCATCACTGATTACCAGCATCACCCCGCTCAAACCACGGCTGACCAACCCCCGCAGAAACTCTTTCCAGAATACACCGTCTTCACTGGGGCCGACCTCAAGCCCGATGATCTCGCGTTCTCCGGTTTCACGGACTCCGTAGGCGATAATTACCGCCTGACTGACCACCCGCCCTGAATCCCTGACCTTGACGTAGGTCGCATCCAGCCACAGATAGGGATAACGCCATAACAAAGGCCGGTGGCGCCATCGTTCCACTTCATCGTCCAGAGCCCCGCATATTCGCGATACCTCGCTCTTACTGACCCCGTTAAGCCCCAGTGACTGAACCAGAGATTCCACCTTGCGGGTGCTGATGCCCAATACATAGGCTTCCTGGATTACCGCCAGCAAGGCATGTTCCGCCCGGCGCCGGGGCTCGAGCAAGCTGGGGAAATAACTGCCGTCCCGCAACCGGGGAATCGCCAAGGGTATCGTGCCGGCCCGGGTGTCCCAGATACGCCCCCGGTAGCCGTTACGGTAGGTTAAACGACCGTTACTGCGCTCATGTTTCTCAGCTCCGGTCTTCTGCTTAACCTCAAGCTCCATGACCGCTTCGGCCAGCATCTTCACCCCTTCTCTCAGAAAATCAAGATCACCGTCACTTCCTGACTTGCGTAGCAATTCCAAAAGTGTCATCCTGTCTTTGGCCATTGTCGTGGTTACCTCCTGAAAGTTTGTGTTGTTACTTTCTTTCAAGAAACCACACAATGGCCTGCTTTTTCAACTCCAGGAATTTACACCACGTATTGGGATTCTACTGGCTGGCCCAGATACGACCATGTCAGAAATCGCCAGAGAATACGGGTTTTCTGCCCAGCGTGTCCGGTTTCTGATATCCAGGCAATTCCGCGATGATTGCCTGCGCCCAGAGAGTCTGGTCGAAAAATATTTAATTAAGGAGATATGCCCATGACTAATGACTCCCGGGAGAGACCGGGTTACAGAATGGGAAAAGCCACTAAAAAGTAAAAAGGAGAAATAACTTGTCAAAATTTCATTCAACAGTGAGCAGAAGAGATTTTATGAAGGGACTGGGGTTAACTGGAGCCGGACTAGGTGCAGCCTCTTTAGTATCCACTGGTTTCCATGATATGGATGAATTATTATCCATGCCCGGCTATAGAGATACAGAGAGAAAATGGTGGGTCGAAGAGATAGATTACCCTAAAATGTTCGAGTTTAATGAAGAATACAACCGATATGATCAACGAGTTCCCACCATATATGGTTATACTCCGCTAGAATTTGGACAGCTGCAAGCTCAGGCAAAAGCGAACACAATCGAAAATTGTAAGAAAGCGGCAAATGGATATAGTCGAAGGGATTTGGCTCTTAAATTTGGCGGCCGTACCGCAAGTTTCGTCGTCAATGATGTATTGAATACGCCTACCTGGATCAAGGACAATACAATGATTATGGTGATGGTTCAACCAGAAGAGTTGGGTGTCGCCAAATGGAATGGGACTCCAGAAGAGAATACCAGAACATTAAAGAACGCGGCTCGTTTTTATGGTGTTGACCTCGTAACAGTAACTGAACTTGATGAGCGGTTCTTTTATGCCCATACCGGTAGCGCTAAAATTGAATTCCGAGATGTTGAAGAATATTCAGAAGAACCAGGATTGGTCATCATCCCAAAGAAATTCCGCTATGCGGTGTCCCTGGCGATTCGATGGGCAACGCCGATAACCAAGGTAAGAGTGAGTCCGCTGGGAGATGCGTCTGGCAGAGATTCCATCGATGTCTTGTATACAGAAGTTAAACCGCGCCTTTCTGAATTCTTAAGGTATATCGGTTACAATGCCATTCCTAGTACTCCGGCCCTCGATGTCCCTTTAAGTATTGCGGGTGGAATGGCGGAATTAACTCGAACAAACCGTTTGGTATCACCGGAATTTGGTCCGAGCTTTTATATGACAACAATGATAACTGACTTCCCGATGGCGCCGGATAAACCGATTGATATTGGACTGAAGGAATTCTGTACCACCTGTATGAAATGCGCTGATGCATGTCCGAGTGGCGCTCTCAGCTTCGAAAAGGAACCATATTGGGAAACCAAGGGAGAGTGGAACAATAAAGGCCACAAAGCTTGGTTCGAAAATTCAAAGAACTGTATGGGATTCTGGCTGGAAACAAATACCCTCTGCGGAATCTGCTTCAGAGAGTGCCCGTTCAGTAAATATGATGCAGCCAACGTCCACGAATTAATCAAAATAACAGCCTCTAAAACCAGTCTTTTCAACGGTTTCTTCAGAAGTATGGATGACTTTATGGGATACGGTGGGCAATGGGATGCTGATGAGGTTTGGGCTAAAGAATGGTCCCCTCGTGCTTGGTATGCGAAATAAAAGCGTGAGCATAAAATGGGGGGCCTCCATTAATTTTCTAAGTTAACCGAATTCGCCATGACGGTATCTGGTCGTGACCAAATCCTGCTTTATTCTGATTCCTTGATTGCAAGCATCCGCTCAGGAAGGGGGTTTTCATTTAAATAAGCGAACCAAATAAGGCATATATCTAATGAAGAGCCGAACAAATTCGGCTCTTCATTTATTTGCATTCCCCAAACCAATAAAGTAGACTTCGTTCCCTCCCGTCTTCAACTCTGCATATATCTTTTCAGCCTTTGTTCTTTTATTAAACAAACTGAACAACGCCGGCCCGGCACCAGACAGATAGACCCGGTCAGCCCCAGCTTTCATCATCTGCCAGCGGTATTCTTCAATGTCCGGCCAGACCACCGCGGCTACCCGCTCGAAAGCGTTGCCCAGCATATGGGGTTCCACCGGCCGATTCTCCACCAGAGCGGCAACCAGTTCTTCCGTCCGCCGGCCGTCGGTGAAATCACCGGGCGACAGGCTTCGATAGAGCCGCCCAGTCTTGTCATCATCAACATTGACATCGGGGACGACGATGACCGCCCAGCAGGCCGGGAACGGCCCCAGCAGCGTCACCATTTCTCCCCGGCCTTCTATCAAAGCGGTGCCGCCCATCAGGAAGAAAGGAACGTCGGAACCCAGTTCGGCGGCCAGTTCCATCAGCTGACCCACTCCCAGCCCCAACCGCCACAGCCGGTTGAATCCCTTGAGCGCGGCGGCGGCGCAGGAAGAGTCCCCGCCCAAGCCTGACCTCAACGGTATCCGCTTGGTCACCCGGACATTGGCGCCTTCCTCCACCCCGTAACGGGTTTTCAGTAAAGCGGCGGCTCGGGAAACCAGACTTTTGTCACCCGCCCATTCCGGCGAATCGGAGGTGTAGGACATGCCAGCCGCCGGACTGAACTCCAATTCATCGGCCAGGCTGATTTCCTGTACCACACTCTTGATATCATGATATCCGTCCGGCCTTTTGCCGAGAACCTCGAGCGTCAGGTTGATCTTGGCCGGAGCCTTGATTTTAATCATCGTCGAAGCTCCAGACCTCTCGCAAAGCCAGCCATTCGTCGATGGACAGCGTTTCCGCCCTTCTCTCCGGAACGATGCCAGCCTGTTTCAAGTACTGAATCACGTTCGCCTTGTCCGCGCCGAGTCCGCCGGACAAAGCGTTGGCCAGTTGCTTACGCCTGGTGCCGAACCCGGCCCTGGCCAGACGGAAGAAACCCTTTTCCTGTTTCGGCGGCAGTTTTCTCTCAGGAAAGACCTCGATATGGAGTATGGCCGAGGCCACTTTCGGCGCCGGGTAGAAACAACCTGCCGGAACGTAACTGACCACCCGCGGCCGGCCAAAAAACTGGACTCCCAGCGCCAGCAGACTCATTTCCGGGGGCTGGGCCGTGATCTGCCGGGCAACTTCTTTCTGCACCATGACCGTCAGACTGGAGGGCCGGTGCGACGCCTCCAGGAAATGACGCAATACCGGCGATGTAATGTAGTAAGGCAGGTTGGCCACCACCTTGTAAGGTGAAGCACCGGTCAATTCCGAGGGAGAGATATCGAGAATATCACCGGCGATAACCTTAACGTTCGACCGCTGTCCGACCGTCTCCCGCAGAGCGGCAACCATACCGAAATCCAGTTCGACGGCAATCACCTGGCCGGCTTTTTCGGCCAGAGCGGCGGTCATCACACCAGGTCCCGGCCCTACTTCCACCACGGTATCAGCGGTTTCGATACCGGCGGCGCGGACAATTTTATCCAGCACACCCCGGTCGATGAGAAAGTTTTGCCCCAGCCCCTTGCGGGCGCTCAAGCCATGGCTGTCCAGCAACCGCCGGACTTCGGTCTTTATGGAAACAGAATCGCTGTTATCACGCTCATTAGCCATGGCGGTTCCATGATACAACGACAACACCGAGGGCGGCAGTACCCGGCGGCTCATAATAGAAATCCGGAAGGTTACAAAGAACCAAAATCTTCACAGCCCCCTCTTCAGCCGATGCACCAGGCGCAGGGGCAAGTTATGGCCGACCATTTTCTGTTGCACGGCGCCGATATCGTAGGCGACGCGGCGCATGACCACTGACCCGGAAACACTATCGACCACCGCGTAGGCGGCTCGCGGGTCACTGTCACGAGGCTGACCGACACTGCCGGGATTGAGCAGGCACCGGTCCTGCCCCATCTCGAAAACCCTGTCCGCGGCCGGGTTCAGATGACCAACACGACCGGAACCGTAAATCAGGAATATCAACGGCCGGTGAGTATGACCGACAACCCCGTGGGGTGTTCCAATCAAATCGAAATTCTGACCTGCCGTATCCTCGGACAGGAGATATTCGTTGACCGGATGCCGGGGAGTGCCGTGGGCCAGGGTGAAACCGTCTCTTTCCAGCAGACAGGGCAAGCTCTTCAGGTAGGCCTGTTCATCTGCCGACAACTGATTGGCCGTCCAACGCACTGCCGCCCCGGCCTCAGGATTGAAATTGAATCCAGCGCCGTCAAAATCGACAGCGGCCAGGTCATGATTGCCGGCAATCACCGCACCCGGCAGAGTGCGTACCAGTTCGATACAACGGCCCGGATCCGGCCCGTAACCGACAATGTCCCCCAGAACCCAGTATTCATCTACCCCGCCATGCCGCTCAATATCACCCAGCACGGCTGACAGAGCTTCAAGGTTGGCATGGATATCTGCCAGTAAAGCGTATCGCATTTACCCCAATGATAACATAAGGACAACCTCACGGCATTTCAGGTGACTGCCTGTAATCACCTGTGATACAATCAAAACCTGTGAACCCGATAATTGTCCATCGTTTCCACTAGCCTCCGGGCTCTTCTCCCGGAGTTTTTCCGTTTCTCCGATTTTATTTCAAGAGGCTTTCCTGTGACTTCCACTATCGATAAAATTTCCACTGACCTCACGCCGTTACAGCGTGAGGTAGCCCGGCGTCGCACTTTCGCCATTATCTCCCATCCCGACGCCGGCAAAACAACGCTGACCGAGAAATTCCTGCTTTACGCCGGAGCGGTGGAGCTGGCCGGCTCGGTAAGAGCCCGTTCCAGCCAGCGGCACACCGCTTCGGACTGGATGAGCATGGAGAAACAGCGCGGCATCTCCATTTCAGCCACCGCCCTGGAAATGGAATACCAGGGCTACCACATCAACCTGCTGGACACTCCCGGCCACCAGGATTTCTCCGAGGATACCTACCGCACTCTGATGGCGGTGGATAGCGCGGTCATGGTACTGGACAGTGCCAAAGGCATCGAGCCCCAGACCGAAAAGCTGTTTAAGGTATGCCGTCTGCGCGGCATCCCCATCATGAGCTTCATCAACAAAATGGACCACCCCGGACGCGACCCGCTGGAACTGCTGGATGAAATAGAGCGCCTGCTGGGCATCACCGCCGTGCCCATGAACTGGCCGGTCGGCCAGGCGCCCGCTTTTCGGGGAGTATACGACCTGGCCAACCATGGGTTGAGCCTATTTCAGAAGACTGAAGGCAACAAATACCGCGCCCCGGTGTGGCTGTCGGGTATCGACGACCCGTCACTGTCGGAACTGCTGGGACAGACTGACTGGAAGCGCCTGACCGAAGAAACCGAACTGTTGTCGGGAGTGGTTAAACCCTTCGACCGTGAAGTATTTCTGGCCGGCGGCATGACCCCTGTTTATTTCGGCAGTGCTCTCAACAATTTCGGCGTCGAACCATTTCTGGATTCCCTGCTGGCACTGGCGCCACCTCCCTCTGTCCGCGATACCGGAAACGGCGTCATCGACCCCAATTCGGATACTTTCTGCGGTTTCGTATTCAAGCTTCAGGCCAATATCGACCCGCGGCACCGTGACCGGATGGCCTTCATGCGGGTGTGCTCCGGCCGATTCTCCAAGGATATGCAGGTGACCAACCCGCGCACCAGACAGACAATACGCCTTTCGCGTTCCTTCCGTCTGTTCGGTCGGGAGCGGGAAACGGTGGAAGAGGCTTTTCCTGGGGATGTCATCGGCATCATCAGCCCGGGTCAGTTGACTATCGGCGACACCGTCACCACCGGCCAGCCGGTGGAGTACGCCAGCATCCCTACCTTCCCACCGGAACACTTCGGACTGCTGATCAACGATGATGTCAGCCGCTACAAGCAGTTCAATAAGGGATTGGAACAGCTCGAAGAAGAAGGCGCGGTGCAGATTTTCTACGCTGAGGACGCCCTGAAACGGGAACCGATCATGGCGGCTGTCGGGGTGCTTCAGTTCGATGTGGTACTGGCCCGCCTGCAGGAGGAATACGGTGTTTCTGCCAGATTGTCTCGACTCGGCTTCACCGGCGCCCGCTGGGTGGAACCGGATACCAGCCGCCTGGAACTGCCCCGCAGTGTCCGCCGCTGTCGCGACCGGCATCAACGGACCGTCATTCTCATCAACTCCGATTGGGAACTTGACTATATCAGACGCGAAAACCCGGGCGTCGAACTGGTGGAAATCAACTGAACGATTTCAGATTGTTGACCCATCACGTCATGGTGCTTATAATAGCCTGACGTGAACTATCGCGTCGTCAAATATGACTGAATTTCAAACTTTACTGGTTCCGGTCGCCGGTCGCCCGGAAGATGAAGAAGCCCTGGAGCTGGCCTGCAATCTGGCCAAATGCTCCGGCAATTCCCGCGTAGTGGTCACCAACGTCATCTCCGTCGACCGCTCTCTGCCGCTGGACGCGGAAATAGATTCGGAAATCGCACGCGCCGAAGGCATCCTCTCACGTTTCGAGCACCTGGCTGAAAAGTACGGCGTCAGGGTGGAAACCAATCTGCTCCAGGCCCGGGCGGTCGGCCCGGCCATCGTCGATGAAGCCGTCGAACAAAAAGCTGACGCCATCATCATCGGTTCGGATTACAATACCCATTTCGGCGAGTTCTGTCTGGGTGAGGTGGTACCTTATATCCTCAAGAACGCCCCCTGCCGGGTTATCCTGGATCATATGCCACAGTTCCTGTAAGGAGTTTTCCACATGAAAGTCATCATCATGGGTTGCGGGCGCGTCGGCGCCCAACTGGCGGCGCTCTTGGATGCCGAAGGCCATGAAGTTACAGCGCTGGACACCGATTCATATTCATTCCGCCGCCTGCCGGCCGAATTCAAGGGTACGGCACTAATGGGCAACGGTCTGGAAGAGGAAACACTCAAAAAGGCCGGCATCGAACAGGCCGACGCCTTCGTCGCAGTGACCGAAGGCGATAACCGCAACGTCATGGCGGCTCAGATGGCCAAGAAGATTTTCAATGTCCCTAAGGTGCTGTGCCGCATCTACGACCCACTGCGCCGGGACCTCTATACCATACTGGGACTGGAAGCGCTCAGCCCGACCACCATATTCGCGGAACTTTTGAAGGAAAAGCTGGAGAGCTAAATGTATATCATTATTGTCGGCGGCGGCCGCCTCGGTTATTCCCTGACCAAAGCCCTGCTGGGCGAAGGTCACGAGATTCTGGTAATCGAACGCAATGCCGTAGTGTGCGATGAAATCAACAAGGAACTGGGCAGTATCTGCCTTCGCGGGGACGCCTGTGAAACAGCCATCCAGGCTCAGGCCGGTACCGGCCGGGCGGACATGCTGATTGCCGTTACCGGCGGCGATGAGGACAACCTGGTCGCCTGTCAGGTGGGTAAATACCGCTTTAATGTGCCCCGCACCATCGCCCGTGTCCGCGACCCCCGCAACGAAGTCATCTTCAAAAAACTGGGGGTGGACGTGACGGTCAACTCCACCAATATCATCCTGGAACACATCGAGCACGAAGTTCCCTCTCACCCGTTGACCCATCTTTTCTGCATCACCGGTGACCAGCGGGAACTGGAAATACTGGAAATTCGCGCCGACAGCGGGGAAGCCGTCGGTAAGACACTGAACGATATCGAACTGCCGGACAAGGCGGTACTGAGCCTGGTTATTCGCCCGGACGAAAAACCCTTCGTCCCCAGAGGCGATACCACCTTCCGTAAAGGGGATCAGATTATCGCCGTCGCCCCGGCTGAAGTCGAAGACACCTTACGGCAACTGTTAGCCGGCTGAGCGCTACGCCGTGATGCCGACCTGTTCCGTAACCAGGTCGTCTTCCAGAAGAGTCAAACCGAGTTCGACGGCAATCAACCGCGCTGTCTGCTCAGCTATTTCACCGGTGATGGCGATACACTGAGACATATGCTCCGGTGAACCCATTACCATATCCCGTGTCAACTTACGACAACAGGTTGAACGGCGTTGCGCGATAAAGAATTCATGCAGTTTCCGGGACAGTTCCAGAGCGGTCTCCGACCGAGGGTCGCGGGGTTCGGTGCGGCCGAAGAACATACCGATAGCCAGCACCCCGCCGGACAGCGCCCCGCAGGTACAGCCGGCGCCGCCGAAACCGACCGGAAAACCGGAGGCGGCGGCCACAATCTCCGGCGGCCAACCGGACTGAAACTCATCCCCGATGGTTTTGACAATAGCTTCGGAACAGTAATAATCCCAGGTAGAGTAATACGCTTCCGCCAATCGCCTGACCCGGGCCGGGCTGATACCTCTGAGTTGTCCTGTCATACGCTATCCAACAACATTTTGTAATAATTCTAGCCGATAATCCCGGATACGACAATCTTAAGGCCGGCTGTGGTAAAATCAGTCCGACCAACACTCGAGGTACAGACTTGCGTTATATACTTGCCGGCCCTGACGATTTTTCCCTGAAAGCCAGGCTGGCTGAAATCAAAGCCGGATTGGGTGACCCTCAAATGCTGGAGACCGCCACCAGCGTCCTGGACGGGGACAGGCTGAACCCTAACGACCTGCGACTGGCGCTCAACACCGTACCGTTCCTGGCTCCGGCCCGCCTGGTCATCGTCAGCGGACTGCTGGCCCGATTCAAGCCGTCCGGGGAAAGCGGTAGCAAGGCAACGAAATCGAAAAAGAAACCCGTCGATACCGAGAGTAGCCTGCTGAAGGACCTGGCCGCCGCCATAATGGGCTCCCCTCCTTCGACCGTTCTGGTGCTGGTGGAAAACGGGGCCGTCAAGACCAATCCCCTGTTCAAGGAGATACAATCCGGCGTCAAACTGGAGGAGTTCCCTCAACCTTCCAAACCGGCGCTCAAGGAATGGCTGGGACGGCGTGTCACGGAATGCGGCGGGCACATCACGCCGCCGGCCATCAATCTGCTGGCGCAATATGTCGGCGCTGACCTGTGGACGGCCGCGGCCGAAGTAGAGAAACTGACGCTGTATGCCGGCAACCGACCGATAACCGAAGATGATGTCAGACTACTGACCGGAAACTCACAGGAGGCCAGTATCTTCAACCTGGTGGACGCTGTTTTCGAACAGCGACCGAAGGACGCCATGGCCGCCCTGGAGAGCCTTAAATCTGGCGGGGTTTCGGCTGGATATATACTGGCGATGATCGCCCGTCAGCTCCGACTGGTGATTCAGGTCAAGGATCTGAAAGCCCGGAAGGAAAAGGATACGGACATCCGACGTCTCCTGGGTCTGACTCATGATTTCGTCTGGAATAAAACGGTACAACAGGCCACCCGGCAGACACTGCCCCGTTTTCGGGAAATCTACCGTAACCTGGTTGAAACCGATATCGCGGTTAAAACCGGCAAACTGGATGAAATAACTGCCATTGACCTGCTGGTGGCTGAACTGGCCGCCTCTAAATAGATTCGTCCGGGATAAAACACTCCGTTTCAAAATAAAAGAAGGGGGAGCCTGTTGAAGGCTCCCCCTGTTTTTCGATATTCAGTTGTCCGGGATTTAGGCTTTGTGGCGGACGACCAACTGCCAGGTCACAACCAGCAGGATGACGGCCGGCAGGCCGGTTACCAGCAGGAACATGTTGGCAGCGGTGGGCTCCAGCTCAGCCAGAGAACCGACGTAGTTCTGGATGGTGAAGAGGAGCAGAGCCACACCGATCAGGCCGATGACCCACTCGTACCATTTCATGGTGATGCCCTTGTCCTTCAGGAAGCTGATGAGCCAGATGAGTAAGGCGCCCAGGAGAAGACCGATGATTAACCACATAGTGAGTAGAATCCCCGTACGTGGTGTAAATTCCTGGAATTGAAAAAGCAGGCCATTGTGTGGTTTCTTGAAAGAAAATAACAACAAAGACTTTCAGGAGGTAACCACGACAATGGCCAAAGACAGGATGACACTTTTGGAATTGCTACGCAAGTCAGGAAGTGACAGCGAGCTTGATTTTCTAAAAGCAGGGGTGAAAATGCTGGCCGAAGCGGTCATGGAGCTTGAGGTTAAGCAGAAGACCGGAGCTGAGAAACATGAGCGCAGTAACGGTCGTTTAACCTACCGTAACGGCTACCGGGGGCGTATCTGGGACACCCGGGCCGGCACGATACCCTTGGCGATTCCCCGGTTGCGGGACGGCAGTTATTTCCCCAGCTTGCTCGAGCCCCGGCGCCGGGCGGAACATGCCTTGCTGGCGGTAATCCAGGAAGCCTATGTATTGGGCATCAGCACCCGCAAGGTGGAATCTCTGGTTCAGTCACTGGGGCTTAACGGTATCAGTAAGAGCGAGGTATCGCGAATATGCGGGGCTCTGGACGATGAAGTGGAACGATGGCGCCACCGGCCTTTGTTATGGCGTTATCCCTATCTGTGGCTGGACGCGACCTACGTCAAGGTCAGGGATTCAGGGCGGGTGGTCAGTCAGGCGGTAATTATCGCCTACGGAGTCCGTGAAACCGGATAACGCGAGATCATCGGGCTTGAGGTCGGCCCCAGTGAAGACGGTGTATTCTGGAAAGAGTTTCTGCGGGGGTTGGTCAGCCGTGGTTTGAGCGGGGTGATGCTGGTAATCAGTGATGCTCATCTGGGACTGAAGGAAGCCATCAGCACGGTACTCACCGGGGTATCGTGGCAACGCTGCCGGGTGCACTTCATGCGCAATGCGCTGGCCAGAGTGCCGCGGGGCGCCCAGGCTATGGTATCTGCCGCTATCCGTACCATCTTCGCTCAACCTGACCGCGACAGCGCTTACAGCCAGCTCCGCCGGGTAGCCGATAACCTCAGACTCCGATTCGGTCCTGTGGCCGACCAATTGGAAGAGGCAGAACCGGATATCCTGGCCTATACCGCCTTCCCGCGGGAACACTGGCGGCAACTGTACTCTACCAATCCCCTGGAGAGACTGAACAAGGAAATCAAGCGCCGCAGTAATGTGGTCGGCATCTTTCCCAACAGCCAATCGGTAATCAGGCTGATTGGGGCGGTGTTAATGGAACAGCAGGACGAGTGGGAGGTCGGACGACGCTACTTTTCTTTGGATTCGATGAAGAAAACGCTGGAAGGGGCGCAGGAGGAACCCCTGATCATGGCTTTACCAGCTTGATTATTCGGGAAACCACCAATGATGAATTTACACCACTTGACGGGACACTACCTCCTTCAGGAAGCTGATGAGCCAGATGAGTAAGGCGCCCAGGAGAAGACCGATGATTAACCACATAGTGCTTGATACCTCCTTATTTTTTCCTTATTATTCCCTAACTTTTGCCTTATTATAATGGGTGCCACCCCCGGTGTCAATACCCTGTGTCTTAATATTTTATACGTAATCGCCGGTTTCGGCACTAAGCATTTATGCTTAATTTTCAAATATGACTGAAAATAACCCAACAGAGTTACCAAAAATGGCTACCGGGCGGGAATTCTGCTAACCGCCCGCCTCATTCGAGGCGACGAGCCGGCACCCGGACGTTGTCCTGACGCCGGGTCAGCCCTTCCTGGTCCAGTCGGGTCAGGAAAGGAATGCTGTACTTGCGGGAAAAACCGGTCAGGGCGCTCATATCCTGAATAGCTATTCGGCCTTCGCTTTTCAAGGTGTCGATGACCTTCTGCCGGATATCCCGATAAAGCTCGGCGGTGAGTATGATACCCTCCGGCAGTTCGACCAACCGTTTTTGTTCCAACAGGTACCGCAGGATACCGGAAGCGCCCGGCACCGCCTGTAACAATTCGGTTCGTGTCGGCGGCGCCGCCGGGTTTTTGGTTACCGCCGCTATCAAGCGCTTCTCTAAGGCCTCCTGCCCATCGGAAAGCTGGGGCCGATGGGAAGACAGCGCAAGGCTGTCCCCGTCCCGAGTAAGGACCCCGCTACCGGTCATTTCGTTCACCAGCGCACTGAAAACCTCCGGCGGCAGATTCAGTCTGGTAGCGGCCTCGGCTTGAATGACGCCTTTTTTCAGCGGCTGGGCTTTATGTTCGGCGGCCAGAATTTCCTGCAGAGCCGTCTGCCGCGCCCGCCAGAAATCAGCGGAAATCAGCCAGTCACCGGAAACGACTACATCTCCCCTGGTGACGGCATCTGCGACGGCCTTGTCGATTCGTTCTTCGGAGAATGGCGCGGCTTCCAGAAAGCCGCGTTTTCTTGTAAAAGACAGCTTATCCAGCTCCGTAGTCACCAGCGTTCTCAGGGATAAGTCACGCCGGGCTTCCAGCCGTTTTAATCTGTCGGCAGTGGTTTTCAACTGGTAGCGTTCCGCGGCCGGGTCCAGGATACGGCCGCCGCCGATGGTGTCCACCGGTGAACTACCCCGGACAATGAATCGCTCACCGACCATCCCGGCCGCCTCCCGTGGCAGGCGAAACTGAACCAGGGCAGGCGAATCTTCCGGGCTTACCGTGCGTCCGGTCAGCGTGATGACCCGGGCCGGAAGCTCGGTGGTTTCGAAAAACAGGGTCAGCTCGGCGCCAGACTTAACCGGCTGGCGCAGACCCGGCAACAGGCGAAGCTCGGCGTCCAGGTAACGGGACAGCGGTGTTTCCCGGCCCCGCCGGACGATGATGTCACCCCTCTCCAGTTCTTCCTTTCTGACGCCGGCCAGATTGAGAGCTACCCTGGAGCCGGGACGGGCGTAATTATGGTGCTCCTTATAGGACTCGATGCCTCGCACCTGGGCCTTCAGCCCCCCGGGCAGGATGGTCAGCTCATCCCCGACAGCCAGCGAACCATGGTGCAGAGTGCCGGTAATCACCGTTCCAGCCCCCTTGATGGAGAATACCCGGTCAATGGGCAGTCTGGGTTTACCGGTATCGCTCTGGCGGGCGCCGGCGGCCAGTCCGGCAACCGCCACCCTGAGTTCGGCCAGTCCCTCCCCGGTTTTGGAGCTGAATCTGACGACCGGTACCGCCGCCAGCGAGGTGCCGGTCAGGCGTTCCTGGATATCGGCCTCGACCATCTGTCGCCATTCTTCCTCGACCAGGTCGGTCTTGTTGAGCACGACAATCCCCCGGTCGATACCCAGGAGGTCGATTATCTGAAGATGTTCTTCGGTCTGGGGCATCCAGCCGTCATCGGCGGCCACCACCAGCATCACGGCGTCGATGCCGGTCAGACCCGGAATAACGTTGCGTACGAAATGCTGATGCCCCGGCACGTCCACCAGCCCGACCTTTTCTCCGTCCGGCAAAGCAAACCAGGCGAAGCCGAGGTCGATGGTCATGCCGCGCGCCTTTTCTTCCGGCAGGCGGTCGGGATCGATGGCAGTCAGGGCTTTGACCACGGAGGACTTGCCGTGGTCGATGTGGCCGGCGGTTCCCAGGGTTATCACCGCCGGCTCTCCGAGGCCTTGACGACGGCCTGTAACAAAGCTGAATCCTGTCCGGGCAGTACGGTTCGCGGGTCGATGACAAAGCGCCCTTCTAAAGCCCGTCCCAGCACCGGCGGGGCACCCAGCCGCAAACGGCGGCAGAAGTCATCCAGCCGGCCGCCGATGGTCACGGCTACCATTTTGGCCGGCAGAGTCTCTTCCGGCAGTGAACCACCGCCGGCAAGGCTCTCGCCATCGACGATTTCGGCCTCCAGACCGGCGTCATTCAGCACCGCCGCAATAGCCCGGCTTCTGGCAGTCAGGTCATCGATGGACGTGCCCATCATTCGATAGACCGGCAATTGACCGGCCCGGCCTTTCAGATATTCCAGCAGGGTGGCCGACAGAGCCACGGCGGCATATTTATCGATGCGCAGGGCGCGCAGTAACGGATGCTTTCGCAACCGGTCCACCAGTTCCCGGCGGCCCAGGATGATACCGCACTGGGGCCCGCCCATCAGCTTATCCCCGGAGACACATACCAGGTCCACCCCGGCTTCCAGGGCCTCCCCGACGGTGGGCTCATGAGTCATGCCGTAGGCCGCGGTATCAGTAATAGCGCCGCTACCCAGGTCATAGACCAGCGGCAGGTTGAATTTCCCGGCCAGTTCCCGAAGTTCCGCCAGTGACGGGTCGTGGGTGAAACCGCGCAGAGTGAAATTGGAACGATGCACCGACAACAGCATGGCGGTACCATCGGAGATAGCTGCCTCGTAATCACGAATGAAGGTCTGGTTGGTAGTACCGACTTCACGCATAAGCGCGCCCGATTCGGCCATAACTTCCGGCACCCGGAAGCCGCCGCCTATCTGAACCAGCTCGGAACGGGAGACGATGACTTCCCGGCCCCGGGCCAGCCCGGCCAGTGTCAATAGTACCGCGGCGGCATTGTTATTGACCACCAGCGCTCTTTCGGCGCCGGTAAGCAGACGCAACAGTTTTTCCGTTTCCCGGGCCCGCACGCCCCGTTCCCCGGTATCCAGATCCAGTTCCAGCGCGTGATAACCGCCCAGCATACCGGACAACGCCGAAACCGCGGTATCCGCCAGAGGAGCCCGGCCCAGGTTGGTATGGAGAATGATGCCGGTGGCGTTGATGACCGGTTGCAGAAGACCGGCCCACTCAGCAGACAGTTGTTCCCTGACCATATCAACCACGTCCGGCAGTTCCGGCGTTCGGCCGCCGGTTACTGCTTGAGCGCGCAACCGCTCAATTACGGTACGGACGGCGTCGGCCACCACCGGCCGGGAATATCGAGCGATGGGTTCGGCCAGTTCCGGCGCTTCCAGCACCTTCTCCACCGCAGGCAGGCGACGGAGTTGATTGTGTATATCTTCAGCCATAATCAGCCTCTATTCGGATATTATTATTCTGCCGGCAGGGCCGGCAACCGCTTCGCCGATGTCGGCAACGAACTCACATCCCTTTTCCCGGATACGTTCGACCATGGTGTCAGCGGCGTCGGCCGGTACGGCAATCAACAAGCCGCCGGAGGTCTGGGGATCGAAGAGGATATCCAGCATCCATTCTTCCAGCGGCATCGGTGCATCCAGGATATCCAGGCGGTATTCCCGATTAGAATAAGCCCCACCCGGCACCAGACCGGCTTCGGCCCACTGCCTGGCACCCGGCATCGTCGGGATGCGGCTGAAAGAGATGTTCAGCCCGACCTGGCTCAGCGCCGCCATTTCCGCGGCATGCCCGACCAGCCCGAAACCGGTGATGTCGGTGGCCGCGCCGGCACCGCTTTCGACCATGACTTCAGCGGCGGCGCGATTGAGCATTTTCATGTGGTCCATGACCATGGCCACCGACGCCGCGTCCAGCAAATCCGCCTTGAGAGCGGTGTTGAGGATGCCGGTGCCGATGGGCTTGGTCAGTATCAGCCGGTCACCCGGCCGGACGCCGCCTTTGGTCAGCACCCTGTCCGGATGGACGACACCGGTCACCGAGAGACCGAACTTGATTTCGGTGTCCTTGACCGAATGCCCCCCCACCAGGGCACAGCCGGCCTCATCCAGCTTGGATAAAGCCCCCGCTAAAATCCGACGCAACACGTCGATATCGGCGCCGTCCAGCGGAAAGCCGACATAACTCATGGCGGTGACCGGACGGCCGCCCATGGCGTAGACGTCGGAGAGTGAGTTGGCGGCGGCTATCTGACCGAAAGAAAAAGGGTCGTCGACCACCGGGGTGATGACGTCTATCGTCTGCACCAGGGCGATATCGGGTGTCAGCCGGTACACGCCGGCGTCATCGGCTTTTTCCAGGCCGACCAGAACATCGGAATAGCTTTTCAACGGTAAGCCACAGAGCGCTTTGGCCAGGTCCCCCGGCCCTATCTTGGCCGCTCAGCCGGAATACGCGGAATATTCGGTAAGGCGTTTATCATCCATGCGGCTCACCCCCTTTCACCGGTAATTGGGGTATATGGCGGAGGGGGAGGGAATCGAACCCCCCGCGACGGTTTGCGCCGCCGCCAACGGTTTTGAAGACCGCGAGACCCACCAGAGCCTATCCGCCTCCACTAGAGGCGTATTATAGCATAAGATATCGGTGATGGCTCTAGGATGAATCTGTTGCAGTTTGTTTATTTTAATAGGACTTTAACTACGATGTAGATCAGCAGAATCATTCCGGGTATTCCGAGGAATATTATTACGCCCAAAAGACCTTCCGCATAACCGAAGAAAGCATAACAAATTGTCAACGTCAATAAGACGACGCTAAACGCAATGAGTGGGAGAGCTTGTCTCAATCTGTTTTCGGATTTGAAGGCCCAGGCCACAAGTACCAGGTATGCCAAAAACAATACGAATCCTGTCAATACGCTCAGCGCCAGTGTCAGATTACCCCAAAATACCAGACCTGATATCGCAATGCCGCCGATGATGAACAGCAAAGCCCTGCGTTTCATTTCAGAAGTCTCCATACCGCATGTGCCGTCACCAGCAATCCGAGGCCGGACACTACCACCGGGACAATAACAAAGGATGCCTCATTTATCCAAAGTAGTAGCCCGAATACTACAAGTCCAATCCCAACCAGGGCTTTGGGCAGTTCTTCATGGAGCCAATAAAATCCGGTCAACAGCAAGGCCAACCCCGGAAACCCGAAGAAGACCCAGATTCCCGCAACACTGGAGAATTCCATCCGTTCAGCTGTGACCCACAAAGCCAGTGCAAACAGAACGGCCCCAACAGCAATCGTTAAACCAATCTCGATTTTGCCCCGTTTCATGCTGGTCTGTCCTCCCGATACCCCGCCCGCCGGAGCCCGTAATAGATTACGGCCTTTCGACATCTCAGATTGCGGATCAATTGCGCCGGAATCCCCAGCACTATCCAGACGATCGATGAAGTAAAATAGGCTATCTGCGGCGTCCGCAGTATCCAGTGTATATCGTACCCAGCTATGGCCGAGGGGTCGTTGCGCCTAGTTTCGTAGAGCACGTTCGATATCTCGTCAACCAGTAGCACACCGGGAGCATTGAATATATACCAGCCTTCAAACCGGCCCGCCGCCGCGGCCATCAACCCGCTGCCCATACCGAACAAGGCGAAGGCGGCAAAAACGGCAATACTCTTTTCCACTCCAACGCTACGCAGATAACGCGTCAGGCCGTAGATGATCAAGCCGTATATAACCAGGAAAAAGGAGTAAAATATCAAAACGTTCAGAAGATACATATTACGATTGCTCCTCATGCGTCGATACCTTCCGCGTTCTCGGAAGTGATTTGACGGTCGTCCATGCCCCCAACCCCAGCATCGCCGCCAGGAGAAGCATTATGGAGCCGTACCACGCCGTCATTTCATAATTCATGACCAGTGCGCTGATTCCGGGGATAATCAGCATCACCGTCGCCATTGCGGCCATCGACGCCCCCAGCAACGGCCGTTGCCGAGTGAGCAACCATACCGCCGCCAATGGCAAGGCGAAGACAAGCCCATAACCAGGGGCTCCGTAACGAAATGTGGCAAAGGCGGTGAAACCAAGTATGATCGCCACCGGTATTGCCATGATCACCAGTCCCGCTTTTCTGAGTTGATGCCGCGCAGCATCGACTTCATCCGTATCCTGACTTCGATTGAACACCGTGACTTTCAGCATCGAGAACCGGAAACTGAGCAACAAAAGCAGCCACAGGATTATTTGCGGCAGAACGATGAATAACATCTGCTGATTGTCGGCGATCATTCGATACGCTCTCATTTCTCCGGCTATCCGTAAATAGTGGAAATAGCACTTCCCGCCTATGATACAATTGGCACTAACTCTGCAACAGGGTCTTTAGGCCCAAAAAAAGCCAAAAAGAGGAACTTTGAAGATGGGAGGCCGTCTGAGGCTCAGGGTTGCCCGGTGAAGAGCTCAAAACCTGCCTAAAACCGGAATAATTTATCCAACATGGCCACAATAAACGAGATAATAATCAGCGAAAAGAGAATGTAAGCCGTATATTTCATATAACTGTAAAATGGAAAACCACGATGTCTTTTATTGACTATCGCCAGAACGGTAAATATCCCTGCTATGCCGTTTCCTATCAAAAACCAGGTGAACCAGGTGCGCCCATGTCCGAACGTACCCGCGCCCCACAGGAAGCCGGTAAAAATAAAAAAGAAATATGCCACAACGCTGACGCGACGCCAATAGTATGCACCTACGATCGATAATATGCTCAATATACCCGTCATGATGGCTAATTCCGTTAGGGTCATCGCCTTGAGATACCCTCTCTCACATCAGCTTAATCCGGAATTTCACCGCCAAAGCGATAGAAACTAACCGCAACGCCCATTCCGACGATTAATAGAATGACTACTCCAAACCCGTCGAAAAGCCCACCCACGACCCCGGCTATGACCAGAAACAGAAAACATCCCAGCCCAAAATGAATGTAATACGGTTTTCGGATTGATAAGACCAGCAATACGACGCCGTAAAGCGCAAAGGGGGAGATAATGATTAAAGCGCCCATCTGAAGCGTCCTTTCCGTTTACACCGCTTACCCACCGCCGTTTCCTCTCCCCGCCTTCTGTTCAAGAAGCGGCTTTCCCAATAATGTGAATTCGCTCATCCAGGCGCTTTTCTATACACATAAACGTGCCAGGCTAGACCTGCATAGTAGATTGCCATATTCAAGAATGTTGCTTGCGAGAAGCTTCTGTTCAATAGCCATGGATCGCCCATCATGCCTACCCATGCTGCGAAGATAAGGGGGCCATTGATAATAGCCGCGAATACCCCGCCAATAAAGGGCAAACGCATGGCTGTCCATAATCCGAATAGCATTGGAGAAACAATAATGAAACCATACACGGGATCTGTAAGAAATCCATAGCTAAGTTTAGAAATACTTAATCCGGCAAACACCTGTAATACAGATGCAAACAGCATTAATAATAAGCCAAAATTGCGTGCCTTGCGGGATTTATCCATCAGTATGCCTTCTATTATCTAATGATCGTGCACGAAAAAATAGGAGAGTACCTGCTTCACGTATAAAGACAAATTCTATTATGGCATGTACACGCCAGTTAGATAGCCATTGCTCTGCCACACATGCGCAAAGCCGGTCCATGCACCTTCAACCCTAAAGTCTTCAGCGTTGTACATATTGAAGTAATTGTATTTTATGTTACCCCAACCAACTGTTTCAGCGGCTTTACTGCGTACGGCTTGTTCTGCATCTTCACTCCAGCCATATCCGGATTTAGACATATCGGGGCACCCTAACCAGTCTCTATGAGTTGTTGCCAACACATATTTTCCCCAGGCGGTATTGTACATGTAGTTTCCGTTGTTTGCGTAAAGTCGGACATGCCAAGCGTCTTGATCAAGAATCGGATTGGATTTTCTTCCTTGATCTTGATCCCATGTCCAACTACCAGTATCGTTAAGGGCAAAATACAAATAGCTTCCCGTCCAATACCACAAAGTATCCTTTGCAGCGGACTTGCTAGCACCTGGTCCGTAGAATACCATGGTTACCGGAAAATCAGCCTCAGAATACCAAGGACCAGAAGCATGATAGGAATCGTACTTGTACCAGACATCTTCACCAAAATCGTCCCATGTGGTTCCCCAAGTTGCAGGACTCCAAGCCATAATGGTTGATACTGGAAAACTCAGTATCAGGAAAATCGCCGCTATGAATGTAGAAAATGACTTCCTCATTGGATTTCTCCTTATTAATTAGATTCTTTAGGCATTATTTGAGGCGCCGCTTCAATCACCCTTTCCTCTGAGAGACTGATGAACACCAACAATTTGTCAATTGGTCCCTCGTAATGCGTGAAAACGGTATCGAAACCGAATACAGTATTCCTATCCTCGACCATATTTGGAAGGATAGAATTAATATTGTACGTATGTGCGAAACGTATTTGAACAACTGCTCCGATTTTCAGTAGTTGTCCATTACCCTCTTCAAGGGTAGTATGCCATATGCCAACGTCGTTATTAGAAATTTCAAAGTTCTTTCCTTCGAGCATTGTCTTCAGATGGGGTTCATTTAGAGCCAAGCTGATTGCTTTGGACTTCTCGTCCTTTGTGATTTCCGGTATTTGTGGCCCTTGCTTAGGCTGAGCAACCAAATTTATTACCTTCTGAGTGCTGATATCAATTGAGAACGTATACATCTTGTTATATCCGATGTAGATCACCCCCACATACTCAGATACCATACCTGTATCCGTTCGCCCGCCTTCCATCCAAGCAAAGAACTTCTCTTCGTTCATGCCTTTCGTCAACCAACACCCGACATCCAGACGGTATTCGTACTCTGAATTATCCAACAAAGCCTTTACAACAGAATCATTTAGCACGATGTTTTTCAGGAAGTTCGTTTGTTCCTCTGGGAGTCCATAAAATCCACGCAAGCCCGGAGTCGTTGTGTTTGGCAGGACTTTGTTGCTCTCTGACGGCGTAGCACCCTGTAACATCGCTGCACCAGCAAATGTCAGCATAATTGCCAAACAGACGACTGTAGTCAATAGTGTTTTTGAACTTATTCTTTGCACGACGTTCTCCTTCCACAATTTTATACCGATTGTTCGATGTGCTTTCACTTGTTCAAGCCGCATCACCTCTTTTCCCTTGGCCATCCGTCAATGTTTATGAAGAATGCCAAACCCTTTCTATGCTTATGATACAATTGGCGAAGGGTTAATACATGGGCCTTTAGGCCCAAAAAAGAAATGATTTGAACATCAGAGAGATAGGACGCCGTCTGATGACCGGGGCATCTGGAGAGCTGACCACTGGTCGCCTTTATGAGATGAAGCGTCTGGAATGGCTGTTCATCGGCGCCCGGTGGCTGTGGGTGCCGGCTTTATTCCTGCTGGCCGGGATGCACGAGCCGTCACCAAATTATGCCATCATCGGTATAGGGTTGGGGCTGGCGATTGTCAACGGTGCCGCCATGGTCATCAATCGGAATCTCGCCACTCACGAAGATTATCGGAAACTTGGGGTCGCCTCACTGACTGTGGACACATTCACCGCCTGGGCGTTAATCCTGCTCTTTGTCAGCGACTTCTACACCGCCGCCTACGCCGGTTTCCTCTTCGTGGTCATCGAGGGTACCATACGCTACGGACTCAAAGGAAGCCTCATCATGACAGGCGTTTTCGCCGTCGGACTGCTGGGGGCTTACGCCTTCCGCGACGCGGTTTATGACGTGCGCTTCAGCTATTCCGGTTATACCTTCTGGACGTTGCTCATATTTCTCATCGCCTTGCCGGTGGGCTTTATAGTGGATGAAGGCCGGAGACAGCGCCGCCGCAGTGAATCCTACTTGAAGGACAAGACGCTCCTCGAAGAACGCCAGCGCATCGCCCGGGATATGCACGATAACGTCCTGAAAACCCTTCACGGGCTTGCCCTGGAAACGAAGGTGCTTGAGAGGAAACTTGGCGACGGGGAACCCGCGATAAGTGAAGCGGTCAGTTATATAGGCGATGTCTGCCGGCGCACCAGCCGAGAGGTCAGGGACGTTATCCTCGATCTGCGCCACGAAACGGTTGACGAAGGGATAGCCACCTTAATATCCGGTATCGCCGGCCAATGGGGCGCCAGGACAGGTACGGCGGTAGAATTCGAGTCTGCAGGCGATGACCGGGTTCTGCCTGCGGAAACGGCGCATCAACTGCGGAACATCGTCTCCGAAGCCCTGACCAACGTCGAGCGTCACGCCGCTGCTTCGATGGTTACTGTAAACTTGAAACTGACTGGTGATTCGCTTTCCTTGGAGATAAGCGACAACGGCCGCGGCTTGGACGGCGTCGTGAACTTGGATGAATTCGTCGCCGCGGGCAAACTGGGACTGGCCGGTATCCGGGAGCGGGTGGAACTGCTCGGCGGACGTTTTCAGGTCGAGAGCTCCGGTAACGGGACCATGCTGCTCGTCGAAATACCTCTAATCGGGGAGACTTCAGATGAGCCGGATTAGAGTATTCATCGTCGATGACAATTTCGTCGCCCGGCGGGGGCTGCGGAGTTACCTGGAGCTTGAGCAGGATATCCTGGTCGTCGGTGAAGCGGCTGGCGGCAGAGACGCCGTCGAATGGGTGAAGAACAATCCCGTGGATATCGTCCTGATGGATGTGCATATGCCCGGTTTTGACGGGATCAAAGCCGCCGCCGGGATTCTCAAGATCAGACCGGGGATCAAGGCCCTGATGCTGACCGTCGTGGAAGACCAGACAACCATCCTGCGGGCGCTGTTGGCCGGGGCATCCGGATACCTGATATACGGACAGTTCGCCCCTGAGGACATGGTCGGAGCCATCCGGGCCGTCGCCTCCGGTGACACTAGTGTCACTCCGCAAATCGACCGAAGTCTGCTCGAACAGATTCAACAAAGCGACCAACAATTTCAAAACATCGCCGAAATGGAAAGCGCCGAACCGCTGACCGCCAGGGAGATAGAGATATTGACCCTCATCGCCGCCGGAAAGGGCAACCGGGAGATTGCCGAAACCCTTTTCATAGAAGAAAAGACCGTCAAGAACCATATCAACGTCATCTACTCCAAACTCCGGATCAAGAGCCGCTACGAGGCCATCAGCTATATGCTACGGCAGAACACCAACGTATGATACCTTCAATTAATCTATTGCCATAAGGTCTTTTTAAGGCTATCATTAATACAAATCTCGGCAATCTGCTACTTCAAGGAGGCCGTACATGATCAAAATTTCCATCCAGGGTTCCCGCGGTTCTTTCCATGATATCGTCGCTCGCAAGAAGTTCCCGGGTGACTCAGAAATCATTGAAAGTGAAACCTTCAAACAGGTTTTCGATGACGTCCATAAGGGTGTCACCGATTACGGCGTAGTCGCCATCGAGAACTCCATCTACGGTTCCTTCCTGGATAACTACGATTATCTGCTGAAACACGACACCCGTATCGTGGGTGAAGAGTATCTGCGAATAGTGCTGAACCTTATCGCCCTGCCGAATACGAAAATTGAGAATATCACCGAGGTTTATACTCACCCCATGGCCATGAATCAGGCCGAGGAATGGCTGGAGAAGCATCCCTGGATGCGGCGTATCGAAACCGACGATACCGCCGCCGCGGTAAGGTTGATTAAGGAAGAAGACATGCATACGGCCGCGGCCATCGGTTCCCACCTGGCCGCCGACATTTACGGGATGAAGATACTGGCAAAGGATATCGAGACCGAGAAGAAGAATTACACCCGTTTTCTCGTTATCGCCCGCCCGGATAAGCCTTTCGACCTTGACGCCGACAAGACATCGCTGGTCATCCGCGCCAAGGACATACCGGGCGCGCTGTACAGCGTTCTGAAATGCTTCAACGACGAGGCCATCAACCTGTCAAAGATCGAAAGCCGGCCTATCATCGGCAACCGTGTCTGGGACTACTATTTCTACCTTGACTTCGAGAAAGGCCTGAACGCCCCGGCCACCCAGCGGGCGATGAAGGAACTGGAAAAAGTCACCAGCATGATTCGGGTGCTGGGCACCTATAAACGTGACGACAAGGTGGATGAGGAATAGCTGTCGGTTATAACGATTCCACGACAGCAAGCATTACCGAACGTGTCGCGATCGCCAGCAGAACCGGCCGATGGGTACTGGTTGCTACATTACTGGCTTCGGCATCTTCATTCATCACCTGGAGTGCGGTCTCGGTCGCTCTGCCGGCCATCCAGAGCACTTTTGACTCCAGTCTTTCCGACCTTCAGTGGGTCATCAACGCTCATCTCTTAACCCTCTCTGCTTTTCTCCTTATCGGCGGCTCCCTGGGTGATCGCCTGGGACGGCGTCGGGTATTTCTTGTCGGGATGGGCATCTTCGTTGTCGGCGCCGTTGCCTCCGGCCTGGCCAATTCCATCGCCCTCCTCATTGCCTTCCAGGCTATTCAAGGAATAGGCTCGGCTTTGATGGTACCCCAGAGTCTGGCAATTATCAACGCTACTTTCCGGGAAGCGGAACGTGGCCGCGCTATCGGGTTATGGGCCGGAATTTCAGGCGGCATCGCCGCACTGGGCCCATGGCTGGGCGGCTGGCTGGTGGAAAACATCGCCTGGGCAGGCGTTTTCTGGATGTCGGTACCAGTAGTACTGACAGCCATGGCCGTTACCTGGCGAGAAGTGCCGGATCATTCCGGCACACAGAAAGGCCCCCTGGATTGGCCCGGAGCTCTGCTCATCCTGTTCGGGCTGACGGGCATCGCCTATGCCATGATTAGCGGCCCAAATCAGGGCTGGAACCATCCGCTGGTACTGATCGCCCTTACAGCCGGCGTGGCCGCCGCCGCCGGCTTCATCGCGGTAGAAAAGAAAAGCCCGGCGCCGCTGGTAAGACTGAGCATTTTTCGGAACCGGCTGATATCCGGAGCTAACCTGGCCACCCTGCTCCTGTACTTCGCCTTCAACGGGACCATCGTATTCACCGTTCTCAACCTGCAACAGGTACAGGGGTTGTCACCATCTCAGGCAGGTCTGGGGCTCCTGCCACCCACCATCCTGATTACCCTGTTGGCGGCCTCGGCCGGGTCACTGGCCGACCGTATCGGCCCGAGGAAACAGATGATCGGCGGGCCGTTACTGGTCAGCGCCGGAATCCTGTGGCTGACGATGGGGGGTATCAACGCCGATTACTTCATTCATTTCCTGCCCGGGCTGATTCTGGCCGGTGCCGGTATGGCACTGCTGATTGCGCCGTTGACCAAATCCGCCATGGCCGTTGCCCCCTCCCTGTCCGGGGTGGCCTCAGGAGTCAACAACGCCATCGCCCGTACCGCCGGATTGATGGCCGTAGCGATTCTGGGCAGTGTCATGCTGGCGTTTTTTTCACCGGCATTAGAGTCTAATGTCGAACAATCCGGGCTGTCATCAGCACAACGAATCGAAATCATTGCCCAGAGCGATAAGCTGGGCGGCGTAGTTATCCCCGAGGAGTTCGGGAACCCGGCGGCCCAGTCAGCCAGAGAAGCCATTGCCACGGCATTCGTAACCGCTTACCGGGGTACTATGGCAATATGCGCAACTCTGGCGGTCACCGCTTCAGGTGTAGCCTTTCTGACCATCGACCGAAAGCGAACCCGGATGCTAACCGAAGGTATCATGGATTCCAGTCGGACCGTCATGGACAAAGGGAATGACGAAGGAACGAACTCCTCGCCCGGTAAATTACCTTAAAGCTATTCAGAAAAGCTCGATAATCCCTACCACTATGGCCACAATACCGATAATAAGGGCGAAGGATGACAGCCAGCTACCGGCTGTAACCAGATACTTGCCGATAACCGGCACTTTATTGCCGGCAGTCCCGATCAGAACCAGCCCGCAGATAATCAGCAAAATGGCACTCAACATTCAGACCGCCTCCTTTTAGATTTTTGTCAGTATAACCTGTCCTATATGTTATGGCAATACCCTTAATTTATCTTTTTAGTACTTATTGTCCATATATTCAATTTTATTGTAAAAAAATAAGGCGGCAGTATTTATACTGCCGCCTTATTCCGGATTACGATTGAACTAAATGTGGATGTACTCATCCACCATCTTTTGAATCTCATCACCTTTGCCATAGAAGCGCTCACTGAGGTCCTTATCCTCATAATGCTTGAGGATTTTAGACAGGCCGTCAATGACTGAGGCCGGGAAAATCCCGTCCTTCTCGTAAATTGCCCGGTCCTGAAGCAGGCAATCCGCAGCGTCCCAGCAGGAAGTCGGCAATTGGGGCAAGTTACTCTGGATATCCTTGTTGGCTGAAGAGAAGATATTGACATCGACGTAGAGCTTTTTAGCCAGATCGAGAGCGTTTTCCATCTCCAGCCCGTGCTGAACGGCCACTACCAGGCCGGCCATCAACAGGTGAATGTTGGCTGAGCCGTCGGGTGAGCGGAACTCTACCGTCTGATTATTGCTGAAGTTACGCTTAGCGGCGGTTTCGCCGGGATTGGCATCAGCAGACATATCGTTGGAATGTAACCACCCCAGCGGAACCCGAACCAGTCCTGACCGGTTGCGGTCGCCCCAGCAAACGTTAGTCGGGGCTTCCTGGTGCGGCACCAGGCGCAGGAAGGACAGGGGAATGGTATTGCCGAAAGCTGTCAATGACGGCGCCAGTTTCAGATAACCGGCAATGACCCGGCGGGCGAAATCATTAAGTCGCCCTTCATCAACAAACATGTTCTTGTCGCCTTTCATTACCCGCGTATGAACATGCATACCGGAGCCGGCGTGACCGACCAGAATCTTGGGGGCAAAGGTGACGGTGACATTGTTGCGCTGACCCAGCATCCGCAGTATCCACTTGGCCACCACCAGCTGGTCAGCGGCGTCCTCGACATTCACAGGGGAAAATTCGATTTCGTTCTGTTCCATTTCGTGCTCATCGGAAGAAATATGCCCAACTTCGGAATGACCATATTTGATCTTGCCACCAGCCTGCGCGATCAGGTTCATGGCTTCATAACGCAAGGTCTCCCACTTACAGAAAGGCGCCGATTCCTGATACCCCTGCTGAGCCACGGTAGGATACAGGTACTGTTTGGGAGCCACCACATAATACTCCAGCTCGCCCATCGCCTCGAAGGTCAGCCCGGATTTTTCCTTCAAATTGTTCTGAGCTTTGTGAAGGATATTTTCCGGCGAGCTGGCCAGGCGCTCTCCATCCTTGGTGTAATAGGAGCACAGAATGTCCAGCGAGGGAATCGTGGAGAACGGGTTGACGAAGGCGGTTTTATAGCGGGGAACTATATAAAGGTCACTGGAAGCTGAATCGATGTAGGAAAACAGACTGGAACCATCCACCCGTTCACCGGCGGACAATACCTGATCCAGCTGTTCACGGGAACTGGGCACGAAATTCAAAGTCTTCAGACGGCCGTCACCGCCCAGATGCCGGAAATTTACGGCGGCGATTCCGTTGTCTTCGACAAATTTAATGATGTCTTTTTTGGTGAAATCCGCCTGGGGTTTATCCAGGTAACGGGCCAAGGTGTTGGCGTTGAGGTTGCCGGGTTTTTCGGACATGAATCGATACTCTCCTTATAATGATTAGATTGGTTCAGCGCAAGACCGCACATGAAAACCTTCCCTGCATGAACAGCGAAAGGCAATCCGAAACGCGCGCCCAAGGCTACGCCCCAGCGCTTTGAATTGCGGAACATTAAATGTTAACTCATCGTCGCTGATTTGATAATAGGGGATTATTACCGATATAATGCCTATATCATATAGGCATTGAGGTGGTCAATATCGAAATACAGGAACACAGGAGTATTTTTAGCGGGAGCCAGGGGGAGCCTAGTACCGAAATACGCCGGTTTTGGAGTATTCCCCTGCCGCCGGCAACCGGCGGGCAGATCGAACTGGCGCTTCGAGAACGGGTCAAGGAACTGAACTGTCTTTACGGCATTTCCCGACTGGCTGAACAACACCGGAGTGATCTCGGTGGTTTTCTTCAGGACCTGGTGGATTTTCTGCCACCGTCATGGCAGTATGCTGACCATACCTGTGCCGAAATAATCTTCGATGGCCAGTTTTTTCTTTCTCGCAATTTCCGGAAAACTAAATGGCGCCAGTCAGTGCCGATTAATCTCAACGGGCGGCAATTTGGCGAATGTATCATTTATTACACCGAAGAGTTTCCTGAAGCTGATGAAGGTCCATTCCTGAAGGAAGAAAGGGCCCTGTTGAATGCGGTGGCCGACCGGATCGGTAGTATCGCCGCCCGTATTTCAGCTGACCGGGAACTGGAAGAAGCTAATGAACAATTAAAGCTGGAACGACAGGCGCTGAGGGAAACCAATACTGCCCTCAAGGTCATCCTGTCCCGCAACGAGCAACAGAAAAACGATATCCGGCGGGATATCAATCACAACATGGAAAAGGCGGTCCTGCCCATAATAGATTCACTTAGAGTGCATCTATCTTCAGCCCACCAGAAATATGTCGCCCTGCTCAAGACCAACCTGGAAGAGCTGACCTCTCCCTTCATGAGTGGCCTGGCGGCTGGCTTCCCATCCCTTTCACCAACCGAATTGCTGATTTGTAATATGATCAAGAATGGGCTGACTTCGGGGGAAATAGCCGAAACCAGGGGGGTCGCCCTGTCCACAGTCAATCATCATCGGGAGAAGATAAGACGCAAACTGGGCATCGCCAATCGCGAGGTTAATCTGGCCACCTTCCTGCAGAACAATGCTGTCGAAGCAGAGTAAGACCGAGTTTTTCAACCCGATGTTTCCAAGGTAAGGTCGCCTTCGGCGCCGACGAAAAGGAAATCAAGTGCCACAGTAATGTGGGCGGCTTCTTTATCGGTAATCAGGCTGATTGGGGCGGTACTTATGGCTCAGCAGGACGAATGAGAGATGGGAAGGCGTTACTTTTCTGTGGATTCCATGAAGAAAACACTGTAAGGGGCGCAGAGGAAATTGCACCACTTGACGGGACACTGCCATATTAAAGATAATACCCGCTATTCAAGCTTGAATATTTATATTTAGGATAGGTGACCAGGATTGAAAACACGCAAACTATTTGGTTTGGTAACAGGTATTATAACAATTCTAATTCTTGCTTCGTGTACGCCCGCAACGACTTCTCCTGCTGATTTAATGGAGGCCAGCCTTATTTATTCAAATGATTGCGCAAGTTGCCATGGGCCAAATCGGGAAGGAGACTACGGCCCGGACATCACGAATTCTAATTTGAAAGATATTTCGGAGACCGGCCTTGTCGAATTCATTACTGATCATAAAACAGGACAAGGGCTGACTTCGGTCCAAATTTCAACACTAGCGAACTGGCTAAAAAATACCCCGTGAAACAGAACATTTTAGTATCGTGCCGGAAATAGATGGATACCACTGAACATTCAGATAAGCGAACACCTGAAGACTTCAACCTGTCGATCTGGCTGAGCTATCCCCGGTTGGAAAGCTGGTACGGGCCTTTCGGCACAACCAGCGAGCTGTTCCGGGAATTCGGTTTCGACCAGGCATTCACCGCTTTTCGTGACTCCCTGTTCAGTCAGATGAAAAATTGACCGGGCTGTAAATCTGTCAGAAACAATAGTCGTCGCCATACAGGGTTAATTATATTTTTCAGCCAACCGCTCAAGTGTCCGGTGCAGTTCCTGATGTTTGCCCAGGCCGATGACCCGTTCTTCAAGTTCTTCGAACTCTTCCAGCAATCGCTGTTGACGAGCTGGGGGCAATGCCTGTTCCGCCATCGGAAACAGAACATTATCTTCTTTCTGTATATGCTGGGTCAGCAAAGCGGCATAGCCCTCGGCGCTGACCCTTATTATCTCCGCGGCTGTCCTGTCGCCGGCAACATAAGCTGAAATACCTTCTGCCAACCTGGAGACGAACTCCCGCCCCTGCTGATGTTCGGCCAGCAAGACGCCGACCGGCCCGTTTTCCCGAGGGACCCCGGCTTCTTCCATCGCCGGAAACAGCAATGACTCTTCCTTGCCGTGGTGACATCTATCGGCGAATATCCTGATGAAGTCGACAACCGCGTTCAGGTCTTCCGAGGCCACGGCTTCTTCCGTAGCCAATTTCGGGGTCATCCGGCCGAGGGTGGCCAGCAACTCCTCGATTGCCCTGTGTTCCTCCTTCAACTGGTCGGTAGCTTTCATGACGTATCCTCCCAACTTGTGTTCAAGATGTAAAAACATTATATACCCTGCAAAGCCTGGCCGAAACTAATCGTTTTCCTGACCATGAGTGTGGATAATCCGGACTGCACACCAATGACAACGCCGAGAAAGCTCACGGATATTTGATACGACATTTACGGGCTCGGCAATAAAAGCTCGAGAAACCGGTTTGATTGCTGACCGATGCTTCATCCCCCTGATGGTTATTTCAGCAACCAGTTCGGCATGACGGGAAAGTATCTTGTCCGGCTCTACCAGACCGTGAAGTTAGCCGTTTATCGACCGGCCCTGATTGATGGCGGCGGCAAGTATGTGAAGTTCCACATGTTCGCCAAGCAGATGCCGGTCACACATCAACTTTGGCTCTACCAGCCACATCCCCATGGGTATATTCTACCGGGGATTGCCCGGTAGTTATCATCCGGCGGTAGCCGACTGATAACAGCTGACGGCAATTTCCGAGCGGTTATGATCCGGAATTATGGTATAGTTATTTCAACCAGGGAGGACCTGCGATGAGAGAATTCGGAGAAACCGACAAAAAGAAAAAAAGCAAACGGATTCAGCTGGCGGAAAACCCTGCCGGGCTCTCCGAAACCGCTCTGGCCGAACTGAGAAGCACGGTGGCGGACTCGTTGAAAGACGGCTACCTGCCCTGTGGTCTCGCCTGGGCTATCGCCGATAAAGCCGGAGTGCCCAGAATAGCGGTGGGCAGTATCGCTGACAGAATGGGAGTTCGTATCACCGAATGCCTGCTGGGTTGTTTCAAGGTGGATAAGACCCCCTTCATCGACACACCACTGGAACCTCTGAATGAGGCAGTAGTCAAGGCCATAGACGAAATGAAAGTTGCCGATCGACTGACCTGCTCAGAGGTATGCGAACTGGCTCGAAAACACAAGGTGAAACCGCTGACCATTGCCGATAAAATAAGCGCCAACGGCTGGAAAGTCCACTCCTGCCAGCTCGGTTGTTTTTAACCTGTACCGATTAACGACCTGAAGTTTTCCTCGCCGCCAGACAAGTGCCAATCAGCCCAACGTTTCCTTTGGGTTTTTATATTTTCCGAGGCGGCAACGGCCAAAAAACACTTGTTTTTCCATGTATTCCAGGTAGAGAAGGTTTTTTGACAGTGTCATCTCCAGCAAAGGTATCCTGCATACCTTCAATATCAAAATACTCATGGTAAGGGGGTCGATTACTCCCAGCCAGCCGTATTCAACGCCCAACCCGTTGATGAAATACGCCCCACCACTAAACAACCTCGCCGAAATAATTAGGGTGACGAGAGTGACGCCAGAGGCCGGCAACCAGCACCTTGCCCCGGTTTGCCGGGTCGGCCATGAAACGATCAAATTGATAATCACCGGAATGGCATAAACGAGCCGCCGAGTTCTTCACCCAGCGGCTCGGCTGTGTTTCTGGTGGAGACGGGGGAGAGTCGAACTCCCCGTCCAAGGAAGACTGTCCGGAATCTACTACAGGTTTAGCCGGCTTTTTGTTCTCGCCCTTCGAGCTTCAACCGGCGGAATCTCTCCAGGCCAGCTGATATTTCTTTCGCATCCCTTATCAGCGTCCGGTTTGCGGCACCCCGACTGTCGGCACCCGCTTCACGCCCGTCGGGGTGGGGCGCGGCGGATGCGCTAGCTGTTTTTAGCCAGCGAGAACGAGTTCACGTTCGCCAATTGTTTTTTGCCGCCAGGATTAATGAGCTTAGCGACAAGCTCAACCTGCAATTCCGTAACTAACCTCCCCTGTCGAAACCACGCGTCCCCGTGTTATTTGAGCCGGGCGCGGAGAACCCTCCCCAGCTCTCGGTCGGAATCACGTTTCTTGATGACTTCCCGTTTATCATACAGCTTCTTACCCTTACCGACCGCTACCTCCACCTTGGCCACATTGCCCTTGATGTAGACTTTGGTCGGCACCAGTGTAAGCCCCTGCTCCTTGATCCGGGCCAGCATCTGACGCATTTCCTTTTTATGGACCAGCAGTTTTCGTCGCCGGGTCGGCTCATGACTCATGTAAGATCCGGGATCGTACCGGGCGATATGAGCATTGAGGAGCCACAACTCGCCGTTGTCCGGCCGGACATAGGCATCACCCAGGCTGACCCGACCACCGCGAACCGATTTGATTTCGGTTCCGGTCAGCACCAGGCCCGCTTCCATCGGGTCGCTGATGTAGTAGTTGTGATACGCCTTATGGTTGGTGGCGACTATTTTCTTCTCGACCATAGCGTTATATTATACCATATACGGTCGAAAATACGTTCAATTCAGCTTTCAGGCCACCGACAAACGGTCTTTCAGGTTCCGGAATCTCCAGCGCCGGCTTCTTCTTCCACCCGGCGGAAAATGTCTCTAAAGGTCTGTTCCGGCTGGGCGCCCACAATGGCGTAGCGGTCATTGACGATGAACGTCGGCACCCCGGAAACCTGGAGTTGTTGCCCCAGTTCCTGCGATTGACGCAGTCTCTGGTCATAACGCTTTTCGTCAATAGCCTGGAGCATGGCTGAACCGTCCAACCCGGCCCGGACGGCGATGTCGGCGATGACTTCGCGGAGTCCGATGTTTTGGCCTCGGGAGAATACCGCCTCCAGCATCTCCCTATGGAAGTCTTCAAACCGCCCCTCGTCCCGGGCGAACTCAGCCCCGGCCAGCGCCAACGCGGAATTGGCCAGAATCGGCGCCGGTTGATAAGGCAGACCCAACTCTTCAGCCCGGTTCTGAAGCATGGCTTTCATCTGCGCCATGTCAGCCGGGTCATACCTCCCGGAGAGGTCAGCGCCATCAGCCGGGGTTTCCGGGTGAATCTCAAAACCCAGCCAGGTGTCTTCGATTGTGAATTCATCACGTAAACGTTCGACAAGTCCCTTGCCGATATAACAGAAAGGTCAGATGTAGTCTGAAAAAATGGTTAATTTAATAGTCATGTTTTTATTATATCAGAAAAACCTGCTTATTCCTTAATCACGGCTTGTTTGCCGCCCTGCGGCCGTATTGCTATACTTACAAGGTTAATTTCATGATTACCCAGAAGACAACAAACAGATACGAAACTGTCATCGGCTTGGAGGTACATGCCCAACTGGCGACCGCCAGTAAGATGTACTGCCGGTGCGCATCCGATTATGCCGCCGCTGACCCCAATACACGGGTCTGCCCGGTATGCCTGGGATTACCCGGCGTTCTGCCGGTAATCAACAAGCGGGCAGTGGAATTCACCATGATGACCGCCCTGGCGCTCAACTGCACCATCGCGCCTCACTCGAAGTTCGACCGCAAGAACTACCCTTATCCCGACCTGATGAAGGGCTACCAGATATCACAGTACGATGAACCGATCGGCCGTAACGGCTGGATGGATGTCATCGTCAACGGCGAAAGCCGGCGCATCGCCATCACCCGGGTTCACCTGGAAGAAGATGTGGCTAAACTGATTCACCGGGACGAACCGGGAGGCGGTTACTCCCTGGTCGATGTCAACCGTTCCGGCGTACCGCTGATGGAAATAGTTTCCGAACCCGACATGAGGGAGCCGGAAGAAGCCCGGCAATACCTGATGAAACTGCGCTCCATCCTGCGTTACCTGGGAGTTTCGGTGGCCAACATGGAGGAAGGCTCCTTCCGCTGTGACGCCAACATCTCGCTCAGGCCACAGGGACAGACCGAATTCAACCCCAAGGTGGAAGTCAAGAACATGAACAGCTTCCGCGCCGTTTTCCGGGCGCTGGAATATGAAGTGATTCGACAGACCGAAGATTACGACCTCGGCGTACGGGTGATCCAGGAAACCCGCGGCTGGGTGGATAAACGCGGGGAAACGGTATCGCAACGTTCCAAGGAATTCGCCCACGACTACCGGTATTTCCCGGAACCCGACCTGCCGCCTCTGGCCTTCGATGAAGCCTGGATTGAAGGGATTCGCGCCGAACTGCCGGAACTGCCGGACGCGCGTCAGTCACGCTTCATCGAGCAATTCTCGTTGTCGGAATACGACGCCGCCCTGCTGACCGCCTCCAGAGAGACCGCGGATTATTTCGAACAGGTAATCGCCGGCCACAAGGTTTCCGCCAAGGACACCGCCAACTGGCTGAACGGCGAGGTTTCACGCATCGTCAATGCGGAAGGCATCAATATCACCGATTTTATCATCCGGGTGCCGGCCATGGCTCTGGCTGAGCTTATCGGCATCGCCGGTAGCGGAAAAATCACCAACGCTACCGCCAAAACAGTACTGGAAGAGATGTTCGGCTCCGGCAAGACCGCCGAAGCCATCATCAAAGAAAAAGGGCTGGCCCAGATTTCCGACGACTCCTCCCTGACCGGCATGGCGAGCGAGGTCATCGCCGCCAATCCGGGAGCCGTCAACGACTACCTGGCCGGCAAGGAACAGTCTTTGAAATTTCTGGTCGGCCAGATGATGAAACTGTCCAAAGGCCGCGCCAACCCGGCACTGGCGGCCGAAATAATCAAACAGCAACTCAAGGAAGGTTAAGGTTATGCTCACCTTTTTGCTTATCGCCCAGATTATCATCGCTGTTACCCTCGGTCTCTCAACCCTGCTTCAGGTGAGGGGCGGCGGGCTCGGCGGTATTTTCGGTCAGTCGGACGCTGTCTTCCGCACCAAGCGCGGTATCGAAAAAACCCTGTTCCAGCTGACCATAGCGCTGGTCATCCTGTTCGTACTGATTTCCATCTGGATACTGCTGATCATCTAAAGCCGCCCCGGCTTTGAAAGGGAACGGAACATGAATTCCGTCATCACCCTGACAACCGACTTCGGAACTGCCGACGGCTATGTTGCCTCCGTCAAAGGTGTCATTCTGGGCATCAATCCGGGAGCGACCATCGTCGATATCAGCCATCAAATCCAGCCGCAGAACATTCACCAGGCCGCCTTTGTCCTGGGTGCCGTCTATTCCTGTTTTCCAACCGGTACCGTCCACCTGGTCGTGGTAGACCCCGGGGTGGGCACCGACCGGCGTATCATCATCGTCCGCACCCCTAAAGGAACTTTCGTCGGTCCGGATAACGGGGTTCTGTCTTATGCCTTCAGGGACTATGTCAATGGAGAGAATATCCGGAACGATTCGGTCAGTCTGACCAGAGAAGCCAGTGTAATCAGCGTTACTAACCGGCGATTCTTTCGTGAACCTGTTTCCGATACCTTCCACGGACGGGATATCATGGCGCCGGTAACCGCCCTGCTGTCACAGGGTTTTCAGCCGGAAACCTTTGGGGAAAAGGCTGAAAGCCTGCAAGCCATTCCGATGCCCCGGCCGTCTGCCGCCCCGGACGGGCTTACCGGCCATGTCATCCATGTCGACAGCTTCGGAAATATCATCACCGATATTCGCCGCCACGATTTGCCGAACGATAATGTCCGGATAAATATCGGCGGGCACACTGTCATCGGGCTCAATCGCAACTATGTGGCCGGTCAAGGATTGCTGACCCTGATCGGCTCCACCGGTTACCTGGAAATTGCTCTCAACAACGGCAGTGCCGCCGCCATCACCGGGGCGCGTATCGGCGACGAGATAAAAGTCAGGACGGGCGCTTAGCTAGTCCGCTATGGCGCCCGTCCGGTTGGTTCTTATTCTGTTACGTTGGTACCCTTGAATGTGGTCTGCTTCGCTCTTTACTTTTCCAGTCCTGGTCACGAGACCAGACGGTTTTCACCCGATTTACAAAAAGCTCAAGAGCCTTCGCCCTGGCTCCTCGCCGCGTCGCTATCTAGGATGCCCAACCTCCCAGCGAGGAGCATTTGTAAGGAAAGAGCCACATTCCCAGAACGGCTTGCCTCTTTACCATCCATTCCTCCCTTCGCTAGATTATTATTTTGCGGGTTATCGCCCGCAATTTCAATATACTCGCATATATCGTTACGGTCAAGACCGCAGGCACAACAATAGGGCGGCCCAGACCTGCTGGAGTGTAATCGGTATTATCGGTCATTACCGGGCAAGTTCATGGTATCTCTTGGTTTCGCCATTTTTCATGGCATTTCGCCTTCCTTCCTGCCCCGCGGTACAGGATTGTGTTAAAATCATCCATAGAAAAATGCGTATCGACATCTTGACTCTGTTTCCGGAAATGTTCGACGGGCCGTTCGCCACCAGTATTCTGAAGCGAGCCATCGACCGGGGTATCCTGCGGATAGAAAGACACAATATCCGCGACTATACTCACGACCGGCACCATGTAGTCGATGACACGCCTTACGGCGGCGGCGCCGGCATGGTCATCAAACCCGAACCGGTTTTCGAGGCGGTGGAATCGGTTCGCGCCATGGATACCGAACCCGGATTCGTCGTCCTGCTGTCACCGGCCGGACGGCCGTTCAGTCAGGAATTAGCCGCCAGCCTGGCGGAAAAACGGCGCCTTATTCTGGTCTCAGGGCATTACGAAGGTTTCGATGAAAGGGTCAACGCGATAACGGACGAAGAAATCAGCATCGGGGATTATGTTCTGTCCGGCGGAGAACTGCCGGCCATGGTAATCACCGACGCCGTCGCCCGGCTGATTCCCGGCGTCCTGGGCTCGGCTGATTCTCACCAGGACGAGAGCCACAATACCGGACTACTGGAATACCCTCACTATACCCGGCCGCCGGAATACCGGGGCATGAAGGTGCCCCCGGTACTGCTTTCGGGCAATCACGCCGGAATAACCCGATGGCGGCGTCGTATGTCACTGAAACGAACTCTGGAACGTCGCCCGGACCTGCTGAAGACGGAGGACCTTTCGGAGACCGACCGGAAACTTCTGGAAGACGCCGATAGCGAATAGCCGCCCTGACCTGACGTATACACAACCCGGACTTGAATTTTATATACCTTTTGTGATTTACTATTCAGTCTGTAACATAGATATTTTCCCCGGCTGGTAATCACCTGACCGGCAGGATAAAGGAGTTCACAAAGTGAGAGTAGCGGAGCTGGTCCCGGCCGAAGTTAAGTCTGATTTTCCCGAAGTCAATCCGGGTGACACCGTCAAGGTTCACGTCAAAATCATCGAAGGCGAAAAGGAACGCATCCAGGTTTTCCAGGGTGTGGTTCTGCGGGTTCGTTCCGGTGGTGACGGCGGCAACTTTACTGTACGCCGCGTCAGCTATGGGGTCGGCGTTGAAAGAGTCTTTCCCTTCGCTTCCCCACGGGTCGACAAGATAGAGGTTATCCGCCGCGGTCGTGTCCGCCGGGCCAAGCTCTATTACCTGCGAAATCTGTCCGGCAAAGCCGCCCGGATCAAGGAAATCCGCGAATAAACCGCTGGCGCGGTTAATCTTTCACAGCGAGTACGCGCTTGCCCTACGCCGAGGTCAGTGTCAATTCACCGGCCGCCGGACGTCAGGCCTTCAGCTATCGGGTTCCTGAAAAATGGAACGTCCGGCCGGGACAGGCGGTGCTGGTGCCTTTCGGCCAGAAAACCCTCCAGGGCATCGTCGTGGAGACAGGCCGACAGCCCCGCTTTGACGAGACCCGGCCGCTTTCCGGTATCATCCAGCCGGCAACCTGCCTGACCCCTGCCCAACTGGCCACCGGCCTGTTCATCAGCCGGCATTATCTGGCCCCCCTGTTCGAGTCCCTCGCCTTGTGGTTGCCGCCGGGCTTCGAACGTCAGCCAAAAATAATGCTGACCGCCACCGACAACTCCGAATCTGCCCAGCTTTCCCCTAGCCGATCGGCCATTCTCAAGCGACTAACTGACAGCGAACCGGTACTCCAGTCCGCTATCGAAAAGGAATTCGGGCTCGCGGAAGCCCGACGAGCAATACGTTATCTCGTGGCCGCCGGACTGGTGGAACGTCACTACCATCTGCCCTCTCCCAGATTGAAACCCCGGCTGGAAAAACACGTTGCCCTGAATGTCACTCCGGAAACAGCCACAGAAGAAGCTGGGGGCTTAGCCACCCGCGCGCCCCGTCAGGCGGCGGTACTACGCTATCTAATCGATGGGCGCGGTCGGGCCGCCCTGGCCGGCCTTCGGCGGGAAACAGGCGCCGGTACCGAGACCGTCAAAGCCCTGGAATCCAAGGGGCTGGTAACCATCTTTGACGAAGAATCCCCCCGTGAACCGCGCCTGCCGGCTGATGTCGAACTGCCCATGCCCCCGGTACTGACCGAGGCCCAGTCCCAGGCAGTCAATGCCGTCGGTGAAGCTATCTCCGCCGCCGCGCCCGGCAAATCGTCGGCGTTTCTCCTCCACGGCGTCACCGGCTCGGGCAAGACCGAAATATACCTCAATGTCACTGCCCGGGCGCTGGAGCGACGACGGCAGGTAATAGTACTGGTGCCGGAAATAGCCCTGACTCACCAGATAGTGGAGAGATTCACCGCCCGCTTTCCCGGGCGGGTAGCTATTCTGCATAGCCGGCTGTCAGCCGGTGAGCGCTTCGACCAGTGGCGAGCCATCGCCGAAGGGCGTCTGGATATCGTCATCGGTCCCCGAAGCGCCCTGTTCGCGCCGGTGGCCGAGCCGGGCGTCATCATCCTGGATGAAGAACACGAATGGGCTTACAAACAACAGGATTCACCGCCGCTTTACCACGCCAGAACGGTCGCCCGTCAACTGGCAACCGAAACCGGCGCCGTCCTGTTACTGGGGTCGGCGACACCCGACGTGGAAACCTATCACGCGGCGACCCGAGGCGATTATCACCTGCAGGAACTGCCAGAGAGGTTGACCCCCCGGCTGAATACCCCCCTGCCCCAGGTTTCCCTGGTCGACATGCGCCAGGAACTCAAGGAAGGCAACCTCTCGGTTTTCAGCCGGACATTGCGCGCCGAAATAACTCAATCGCTGGCAAACCGGGAGCAGATAATCCTCTTCTACAACCGCCGCGGCGGGGCTACCTTCATCCAGTGCCGGGATTGCGGCGAAGTCCTCAAATGCCGTCACTGCCTGCTACCGCTGGGTTATCATCCGGTTGAAGACCGGCTGGTCTGCCATCACTGCAACACCGGCTACCGCACCCCCGAGACATGCCCGGCATGCGGGGGACGCCGCATCAAGTACCTGGGTCTGGGTACTCAGAAACTGGAAGAGGAAACCCGGCGGGAATTCCCCGAAGCCCGGGTTCTGCGATGGGATTCCGATGCCGCCCGCAACCGCGATGCCGGATATCACATTTTCGATGATTTCCGCTCCGGCAGGGCGGATATTCTCATCGGCACCCAGGTGGTCGCCCGCGGGCTGGACCTGCCCGGTGTCGGTCTGGTAGGAGTGGTCAACGCCGACACCTCCCTCAACCTGCCGGACTTCCGGTCCGCAGAACGCACTTTTCAACTCCTGGCCCAGGTCGCCGGCCGCGCCGGACGGGGCGAGTTCCCCGGCCGGGTGGTCATTCAGAGCTATCAGCCCACTCACTATGCGGTAACTTCGGCAGTGAATCACGATTATCGCGGTTTCTTCGATATTGAACTGGATTTCCGGCGCACAATGGGCTATCCGCCCTTCGGTGAACTGGCAGTCATCACCACCCGTCACCCTGACGAAAACGAAGCCATGTCCCAGGCCCAGGCTCTCAAACGCAGGCTGAAGGAAATCCGGGACAGGAAAGGCAGGACCGGCATCAGCTTCATCGGCCCGGCCCCGGCTTTCGTTCCCCGCCGTTATGGCTACTACCGGTTCCAGCTTATTATTAAAGGACACGACGTCCCGGATTTCCTGAGGAACACCGGCCTTCCCTCCGGCGTCAGTATCGATATCGATCCCCTGGGTCTTTCCTGAATAAACGCCTTGGCGATACCATTTGTAATGACAAAAGTATCACGATATGAATGTAGTCCAGTACATCCGGATATAGCCTGTTTACCGAGAACTTTGTTTATTCAAAGTGGTATTTTTTGACTATTGTCCAATATTATCCCTTGATTTTCCAAATCCTTATGCTATAATGCCGATATGGACACCCTGTCGGGTACTGTTCAAACAACACTCCCCGCTGAACTCGGGGCCGTTCTCCGACGCCGCCGACTGGAAATACCCCTGACACTCCAGGAACTGGCTGACCGCTCCGGCATATCCGTATCCCACATCGGACGGATAGAACGGGGAGAACGCTTTCCTTCGGCCAAGGTTCTGCTGAGGCTGGCCTGCCACCTGCAGTACGAAGAAAATGAATTATTCGCCCTGGCCGGTTACCTGACGCCGCCCGAATCACCGGGGTCAATCGACGCCTCACCTGCCGACCGGACTCCCCGGCTGGACCCCCAGGTCGCCAGGATTCTGGCCCGCGAACCGGTGGAAGTCCAGCGTTCCGTCGTCAGTCTGCTGGCTGTGGTAAAAAATACCGCCCGCCACATCAAATGCGGTGAATCCGACAAGCAGTCTCTCCCCTGACCGCCTGTTGCCCCACAGCCCGATTGCGGGTATATTTATCCGGTAATGTCTGATTCCGCAACCGACAGCATCACCGTTTCCGATAGCGCGCAACGTAACACCCTTGACCGGGTCGCCGCCATCTGTTTTTCATTGTCGATACCCTCAGCCATTGTCGGCGGGTTCATCCGAGACGCCCGGCTGGGACAGCCATCGACTGATCTCGACCTGGCGGTTTTCGGCAACGCTGACGAACTGGCCAGCCGCCTGGCCGTTGAACTTCAGGGGAAGGCTTTCCCGCTCCACACAGAGTCCGGCATGTACCGCATCACCCTGCTACCGGAGACCGGCTTCCGTCAGTTGGACCTCAGCGCCGCTGTCGGCGAACTGAGCCAGGACCTCGGGCGGCGTGACTTCACCGCGAACGCTGTCGGCGCCCCGCTATCCGGATACGACCCGGCCACCGGTCGTCTGGCATTGACCGACCCGCTGGGCGGCCTTGATGATATTGACCGAAAAATTCTTCGGGCGGTATCGGCGGGTGTCTTCCGCCGGGACCCGGCGCGGTTGCTACGCGCCGCCCGGCTGTCAGCCGAACTGGGTTTCACCATCGCCGCCGATACCGAAACGGCAATACGCACAGAGGCCGGACTGGTCGCCACCGTCGCCGGTGAGCGCACCCGGGAAGAACTGCTGTCACTGCTGTCGCTTGCCGACAGCGGCCAAAATATTGAGCGTCTGGACCAACTGGGCCTGCTGACGACGGTTTTCCCGGAACTGGAAGCCTGCCGGGGGGTTGTTCAGCCGAAGGAACACGCCTGGGACGTGTTCAACCATTCGCTGAAAACCATCGCCGCCCTGGACTGGATACTGGGATACGGCCCATGGCCGCACGCGACCGAAAACGAGCGTCGTCTGATACCGTTACCGGACGAGGTCCGGCTCTATTTCAACAACGTGCCCGCTCACGGCGGCTCCCGGCTGGCGCTGTCACGCCTGGCGGCGCTTCTGCATGATATCTCCAAGCCGGACACCCGCGTCCTGACCGATTCCGGCCGAATTCGCTTCTTCGGCCACGCCCAGCAGGGGGCTGAACTGACCCGTCGGATACTGGAACGCCTGCGGTTCTCCCGACGGGAAATCGACTTCACCGCCGCCATGGTCAAAGCCCACCTGCGGCCGGTGCAGATGGGGCCGGAAGCCATCATGCCGACCCCCCGGGCGGTCGCCCGGTACCGCCGCGACACCGGGGATGCCGCCCTGGCTACACTGTACCTGTCGATGGCCGACCACCTGGCGGCGCGGGGCCCGGCGCTGGAACTTGATAACTTTCGTCAACATGTTACAATAGTGGCTTATATCCGGGAGGAACTGGACCGACAGACCGCGCCGGAGCGGCACCGACCGCTGGTGGACGGGTTCGAGCTTCAGCGCCGCTTCGGGCTGAAACCCGGCCCCGAACTGGGCCGGCTAATGGCCGAACTGCGGGAAGCCCAGGCCGCCGGAGAGATAACCAACCATAAAGACGCGGTCGAAATGGCCGGAAACATCATCGGGCGGACAACCGAAGACCGATGACAATCTAAAACTGCACTGGAACGATAATGAAAAAACACCTGCCAAAACTCTTGACCATTCTGGCGCTCTTCATTCTGTCGGCGCTGATCGTTCTGCCGGCGGACAAGGGCGTCCTCCTCGAACGACCTATCGAACTGGGCCTGGATCTCCAGGGCGGCATTCACCTGGTCTACGAAGCCGCCCTCTCCGAAGTGGCCGCCGAAGACCGGGCCGCCACCATGGAAGGCATCATGGGCGTCATCAACAACCGGGTCAATCCCCTGGGCGTCAGTGAACCCAATATCTTCGTCCAGGGTGACAACCGCATCGTGGTGGAACTGCCCGGAACCGAACTGTCCGACGCTCAGAAACAGCGCATCGGCTCCACCGCCCTGCTCCAGTTCGGTGAACTGACCGACAATGAAGACGAAGCGGTGTGGGAAAACGTCCTGGGCATGTGGAAACCGGCCACCGCCGAGATCGACGGCCAGGTTTATGCGCTCAACTCCTCCTATTTCAAGGAAAACACCTTCGTCACCACCGACCAGTTCGGACGCATCCAGCTGAATTTCGAGTGGACCGACGAAGGCTCGAAAATCTCCGAAATCGTCACCGGGCGACTGGTCGGCAAGAGGCTGGGCATCTTCGAGGGCGATACCGCGCTCCTGGGTGATGACGGCCAGCCCGTCGCCCCCACCGTGAATACGGTCATCACCAATTCCGGCATCATTACTGGCCTGTCCACTACCGAAGCCCAACTGCTGTCCAAACAGCTTAACGCCGGACGCCTGCCGGTGTCGCTGGAGGTCATCTATGAAAACACCATTTCTCCGGTACTGGGCGCGGACTTCGTCGATCTGAGCGTCCTGGCCGGTATCATCGGCATTTTACTGGTTATCGGCTTCATGATTGCCTTCTACCGACTGCCGGGCGTAGCCGCCGCGCTGGCGCTCATCTTCTATGTGGCGCTGGTGATGGCTCTTTACAAACTCATACCGGTGACCCTGACGCTGGCCGGCATCGGAGGCTTCATCCTGTCCATCGGTATGGCGGTGGACGCCAACGTGCTCATCTTCGAGCGGATGAAGGAAGAACTGCGCAGTGGTCGCACCGTGGGCGCGGCCATCGAGTCCGGGTTCTCCCGGGCCTGGAGCGCCATCTGGGACGCCAACGTAACCACGCTCATCGTGTGCGTGGTACTGTACTGGGTCGGCTCCAGCGTGGCCGCCGGCGCGCCGGTACAGGGTTTCGCCCTGACGCTGGGCCTCGGCGTCCTGGTCAGTATGTTCACCGCCATGTTCGTTACCCGCACCTTCCTGCGCACACTCATCGGCTCGAGTTTTGCCCGCAACACCCGCCTATTCACCACCGAAACAGGGGACAGCAATGCCTAATATCATCGGTAAAAGAAGATTATTCATCAGTATTTCCGGGGGCCTGATCGCCCTGTCGCTTATCTTCCTGGCGGTCTTCGGCCTGCGCTCCGGTATCGATTTCTCCGCCGGGTCAATGCTGACGGTGGCCTTCGACAACCCACCTCAGCTTTCCGAATTGAACCAGGAACTGAACAGCCTGGGCTACAGTTCGGCCATCGTCCAGGAAACCGGCTCCGAGGACTTCATGATCCGCCTGCCGGCCATCACCGACGCCGAGAAGAACAGCCTCGAGGACGGGCTGACCACCGCCTTCGGCGGGGTAACCGAACGCAGTTTCGAGTCCGTGGACCCGGTCATTGCCGCCCAGACCTCACGCATCGCCGGCATCGCGGTAGCGGCGGCTGCTGTTGGTATCCTGCTCTACCTGACCTACGCCTTCCGGCGCATGCCCAAGCCGCTCCATTACGGGGCGGTAGCAGTGGCGGCAGTGCTCCATGACGTACTGGTAGTACTGGGCATATTCGCCCTGCTGGCCGCCGTCTTCGGTTGGGAGATCAACCTGATGTTCATCATTGGTATCCTGGCCGTCATCGGTTACAGCGTCAACAACACCGTGGTCGTCTTCGACCGCATCCGGGAGAACAAACTGCGGGCAACGGCGCCGGACTTCGAAGGCGTGGTCAACCGTAGTGTGACCGAAACGCTGGTACGTTCAGTCAATACCTCGCTGACCACCATCATCGTGGTGCTGGCGCTGATGCTGTTCGTGGGAGCTACCATCCAGAACCTGGCCGTGGTCATGCTCATCGGCATCCTGGTGGGGACTTACAGTTCGGTGTTCGTGGCGCCAGCCGCTCTGGTCATCTGGGACCACTTTGACCGAAAGCGCCTGCGGGCCGTGGCTACCGTTTAACAAACGAAAGGGCGGTCAAAAGACCGCCCTTTTTGGCTGTGGATAATGGTGAAATGGCGCGCTTGGCGGGGCTCGAACCCACGACCTCAGCCTTCGCAGGGCTGCGCTCTATCCATCTGAGCTACAAGCGCACGTTGCCTGAAAACAGGTATTCGGCGAGCTGAAAGTCAATGGTGCCGAAGGAGAGATTTGAACTCTCACGCCCTTGCGGACACTACGCCCTGAACGTAGCGCGTCTGCCGTTCCGCCACTTCGGCACGCTTTGGATAACAGGCAAGTGTCAATTATACTTAGAGGGATGTATACTGTCAATTGGAGGCCGTAGTCATGCGCATTATTCTTTTTACCGGAAAAGGCGGCGTCGGCAAGACGTCAATGGCCGCGGCAACCGCCCTGCGGTCGGCCGAAATGGGGCACCGCACCATGGTGCTGTCCACCGACATCGCCCACAGTCTGTCAGACTCCCTGGATATTCCGCTCGGCAACGAGCCGAAACAGATTGCCCCCAACCTCTGGGGGCAGGAGGTAGAAATCTACCAGACCATGGAGAGTTACTGGGGTACCATCCAGCGGTATATCTCGGCGCTGATGGCCTGGCGCGGCGTGGGCGGCGTCACCGCCGATGAGATGGCGGTACTGCCGGGCATGGAAGAACTGGCCAACCTGCTTTACATCTCCCGTTATAACAAGGAGGGTAACTACGACCTGGTGGTGGTGGATTCCGCCCCCACCGGCGAGACCCTGCGCCTGCTGTCATTTCCGGATATGCTTCAATGGTGGATGGACCGACTGTATCCCATCCAGCGGCGGGTGGCCAAGGTCATGCGCCCGATGGTCGGGGCGGTGTCCGACATCCCCCTACCCTCCAATTCGGTCATGGACGCGGCCGTCGAGCTGTACGTCGAACTGGAGGAAGTCCACAAACTGCTCATCGACAGTGAGCGCTCTTCCATCCGGCTGGTGGTCAACCCGGAGAAAATGGTCATCAAGGAAGCCCAGCGGACGCTGACCTACCTGGACCTGTTCGGTTACGCCACCGACGCCGTCATCGTCAACCGCATCCTGCCCGAAGGGCTGAAGGATGATTATTTCCGCACCTGGCAGAGTTCTCAGGCCAGGTATCGGGAGTACATCGCCGAGGCCTTCTCTCCCCTGCCCCAGCTCAACATGCCCCTGCTGGACCAGGAAGTGGTCGGCCTGGATATGCTCCGGCGCATGGCCACAGCCGCCTACGGCGACACCGACCCGGCGGGCTTTTTCTACCGGGGACAGGTTCAGACGGTGGAGAAGACGCCGGAAGGTTACGTCCTGCGGCTGAAACTGCCTTTCACTTCCAGGGAGCAGGTGGACCTGACCCGGAACCGCGACGAACTCAACCTCAAGGTCGGCCAGTACCGGCGTTCGGTAGCCCTGCCCCATGTGCTGAGCCGGCTGAGAACCGACGGCGCCCGCATGGAGGGCGACGAACTGCACATCAGATTCATTGACGATACCCCGCCGCCGTCACCGGACAGCGGCCGAAAGAATAAAAAAACCAGGAATCAGGAGGCCTGATATGAGCAACAGCATGTTCGAGTTTTCATTCGCTCCCGGCGAAGAAGTGGTCATCAAGATCAAGGCGCCCGACCTCAAGCGTAAAATGGACAGCGATACCCTGCAACACCTGATGGGCGCCAAAAAAGAGATGCTGATGGCCCTGCGCGGTCTGCTGGATGAGGCCATCGTCAAGACCGAAGAGTCCGCCTCACCGGCGCCGGAAAAGACTCACATCGACGTCGAATAGACGGGTTGGTCAGTAATCAGTAATCGGTAGTCTGCCCGGCGGTGGCCGGTGAGTTTCTTCGCCCACAGACTTACGGGCAACCGGGTGAGCAGATTATTCGTTCCTCTGTAAAAAACGAAGGAAACGAATCCCTTTTTCAATCGTGGAATGTCCCCGCGAGCCTGATTCATTCAATTCCGGGTATTTTCGGCTCATTGCTTAAGTACCGAGCTTGCCGCGTCGCTGTACCCTACGCCATGACCGGGCTATATAAGGGACTGACCGAGAGATAAACACATCGCCGGCCGCCGGTTTGAATGACGGGACAATGTTTCCAATATTATTAGCACTGGTGTGCCTTATTGTCAAGGGGCTTTTGGCACACCTTTCAGCTGTTCCGTTCGCGGTAACCACCGGTTACCGGCACCGTCGACTGGCGTTTTGATACTGCCCGGAAACCGGCTATACTGAAACAAGATAACAAAATAACATATACCTATTACGAAAAACATCTTGACGACGGCTATTATCTACGACCCGCTGTTTCTAAGACACCGCCCGGGGCCGCACCATCCGGAAGCGCCGGAGCGGCTGGAGGCGGTGTGGCGGCATCTGGAATCGACCGGTATGATACACCGGTTGAAACAGCTTCCGTCCCGACCGGCCACGGCCGAGGAACTGGCGGCCGTCCATACCGCCGACTATCTGCGGGTAGCCGAGTTGCTGGGCAGTAACGGCGGGGCACTGGACCTGGACACGGTGCTGTCCCCCGGTTCCTGGCAAGCGGCGGTGACCGCGGCCGGCAGTGCCGTGGCCGCAGTGGAGGCGGTTACCAACGGCGGGGTGGACAGCGGTTGTTTCCTGCTGTCACGACCGCCCGGTCATCACGCCTTCGCCGAACGCGGCAGTGGGTTCTGCCTGTTGAATAATATCGCCATCGCTACCCGGGCGGCGCTGGAACGGTTCGGTCTGGAGCGGGCGGCCATCATCGACTGGGACGTCCATCACGGCAACGGCACCCAGGCTATCTTCCAAGACGACCCGGCGGTGCGGTGTGTGTCCCTGCACCAGTACCCGCATTACCCCGGCACGGGGGCGGCCGGCGACACCGGCCCGGAGGCCAACCGGCTCAATATTCCCCTGCCCGCCGGCAGTGGCGATGAGGCGTACCTGAAGGCTTTCGATGAACTGGTAGCACCGGCGGTCGCCGCTCACCGGCCGGATATCATCCTGGTGTCGGCGGGCTACGACGCCCACCGGGACGACCCGCTGTCGGCAATGGAGGTGACTGCCGAAGGCTTCGCCGGCATGACGCGGCGGGTGAAGACCATGGCCGAGCGGTATTCCCACGGGCGGCTGGTTTTTGTGCTGGAGGGGGGCTATCATCACCGGGCGCTGGCGGAATCGGTGTCAGCGACGCTGGGGGAGATGGTGGATTACTAGCTATCAGCTGTCAGGCGTCAGCTGTAAGCTGTCAGCCATCAGCTATCAGCTTCGTGGATCCCCGGCTTTCGCCGAGGATGACGAAAGAGAGATGCCGAGGATGACAAAAAAGAGATGCCGAGGATGACAAGGGGATGGAGCCACTCACTCGTGGATTGACTGCTCACCGTTAACGGCGGGGTAGCCATGACCACCTATTCGGGCTGGAACGTTAAATCCTAAACAAATTCAAATATCGAATACTCAATGACCAAAACGGGGAAAAGCTGTCAGCTTTCAGCCCTCAGCTATCAGCTTCGTGGATCCCCGGCTTTCGCCGAGGATGACAAAAGAGAGATGCCGAGGATGACGAAAGAGAGATGCCGAGGATGACGAAAGAGAGATGCCGAGGATGACAAGGGGATGGAGCCACTCACTCGTGGATTGACTGCTCACCGTTAACGGCGGGGTAGCCATGACCACCTATTCGGGCTGGAACGTTAAATCCTAAACAAATTCAAATATCGAATACTCAATGACCAAAACGGGGAAAAGCTGTCAGCTTTCAGCCATCAGCTATCAGCTTCGTGGATCCCCGGCTTTCGCCGAGGATGACAAAAGAGAGACGTCGAGGATGACGAAAGAGAGACGTCGAGGATGACGAAAGAGAGACGTCGAGGATGACGAAAGAGAGATGCCGAGGATGACGAAAGAGAGATGCCGAGGATGACAAGCTATGGAAGGGACGATAATAATTGGGAACCGGGATTGCTTCGCCGCAGGCTCGCAATGACGGATGGGTGTTAAGGGCTACCGGGATTGCTTCGCCGCAGGCTCGCAATGACGGATGGGTGTTAAGGGCTACCGGGATTGCTTCGCCGCAGGCTCGCAATGACGGATGGGTGTTAAGGGCTACCGGGATTGCTTCGCCGCAGGCTCGCAATGACGGATGGGTGTTAAGGGCTACCGGGATTGCTTCGCCGCAGGCTCGCAATGACGATGAGGGACAGGTACCGAGATTGCTTCGCGGCCGATAGCCGCCCGCAATGACATCCTTTTTCAAGTCAAGCAAGCAACCGGCAAACGCGAAGCAGTTCCGGTACTCCCGAAGCACTCCATCATACTCGGCGAAAACCTGGCATCCTTGTGATAAAGAACGGTATGGATTACCCGCTTTCGCGGGTAATGACAAGAGCGTGTTGAAAGCTGACGGCTGGCGGCCGCTCGCAACGACGTAATTAGTGCTGTCAGCCGTCAGCTACCCCGTTCATGGTTCGACAGGCTCACCACGAACGGATTTATATTGCCGGTTCAGGTCTGATAGCTAAAGGTTGATAGCTGACGGCTCCCGCCATCACCGCTTCATGTTGACGAACTGGAGAGGAATGTCGTAGTCCTGTTCCTTCAGCCGGCTCATTATCTGCTGGAGGTCGTCTATCTGCTTGCCGGTAATCCTGAGCTGTTCGCCCTGGATGGCCGGCTCCACCTTCAGCTTCAGGCCCTTGATGAACTTGACTATTTTCTGGGCGGTTTCACGGGGGATGCCTTCCTTGATGGTCACTTCCATCTCGGCGCCGCCCCGGGCGGTGGCCTCCATCTTGCCGAAGTCCAGACACTTGGTGTCCAGCCCGAACTTCAGTGCCTGGGCGATGAGCATTTCGGTCATCGCCTTGACCTTCAGGTCATCGACGCTTTCCAGGTGGATGGTTTTCTTTTTCCGATCCAGGGTGATTTCACTTTTGACGTTACGGAAATCGTAACGGGATGTGGTTTCCCTTTTTACGTTGTTGATGGCGTTATCCAGCGCCTGCAGGTCGACATCGCTTACTACATCTACTGAGGGCATGACAAATTCCTCCTTTGTGCCGGTTGAACTGCCCTGATTGTACCTGAAAATGACCTCCCGCGTCAGCCGGCCGCAAAATCCGGACTGACAGCTGTCACCATGTTGGCTTATACTATGATTATGGACGGAGGTATCGTGTGTCGCTGGATGTGAACAAAGTGGCCGGGCAGATAGGCATCATGGCCGGCAAAATTAAACAGGACGCCGCGGCGCACTCAGCCGCCCTGAAGGCGGCGACAGCGACGCTGAAAGGCGCCGACGCCGATTCACTGGCGGACAAGGTCACCCGGAGCAAGACCTCCTTCCTGCTGGCCGCGCCCACCGGCGCCATCGACAGCTGTCTGACGGCGCCGCCCCCGCCGGCGAACCACACCGTCATCGCCACCGACGGCTCCCACATCGACCTGGACCGCCACCAATCCGCGCCCTGCCGCCTGATCAACATCGGGACGGTGCGCCTGGACTACGGCGACGCCCCGTCAGCCGTCCTGGATTCCAGCCCCCGACTCCTGGCCGAACCGGAGGAACTGGTCATCCGGGACCCGGAATCGACCCGGGAAACCCCGCTGGCCGGCGCCCTGCTGGGTATCGCCCGGGACGTGGAGGAGTTCGCTGAGCTGACCCGAATGGCTGACGCCCTGCCGCTACGACTACCGTCAGCCGCTTTGTCCGACGGCTCGCTCATCCGCTGGAGCCTGACTACCGCCAACTACGAGCCTTATGTTCTGCGGCAACTGCTGGACGAAGGTTATGTGAAATACCTGGACGCCTTCCGGCGGCTGTGCGCCGAACGGGAAATGGTGGTCGGTTCCTATATCTCCCGCCCCGGCGGTGAGGAAGTGGTCAATACCCTGCGCCTGGCGGTGTGTCCCTTCGAGCCGGCCAACTGCGATGTCCATTGCGGCCGGACACGGCTGGGGGAACGCCCCTGCGACCGCCTGGCCGGGGTCGGCGACGCCGAGCTGTTCACCGGCGCGCTGGCACCGGGCCAGCGTTCGGCGGTCTTCGAAAGCACCTCCCGGGTCATCGGCCAATACTACGGCGGTCACCGCATCGGCTTTTTCTACCTCAAGCTGGAGGACGAAACGGCGCGGGTGGAGTTTCCGCTGTGGCTGGCGGATATGCCGGGACGGCTGGACCTGCTTCACGGCGTCATCCTGTCCCAGGCCGACAAGGGCCACGGTTACCCGGTAGCCCTGGCCGAGGCCCACGAACAGGCGGTGCTGTCCGGCGCCGACCGGGCGCTGTTTTACGAGGTGGTGGCCCTGTACCTGCGGGAACAGGGCATCGAGCCGGAGGTGTCGGCCAAGAGCTTCAGCAAGGAGGCGAGGTGGTTGTGAGTGAGCCGCGAATATCTAATATCTAATTTCGAAATCCTGAACAATATCAAAATTCAAAATAATAAGGACTCAAACGGGAACAAGCTGTCAGCTGTCAGCGTTCAGCTTCGTGGATCCCCGGCTTTCGCCGAGGATGACAAAAGAGAGATGCCGAGGTATAGCTGTCAGCTGTCAGCCATCAGCGTTCAGCTTCGTGGATCCCCGGCTTTCGCCGAGGATGACAAAAGAGAGATGCCGAGGTATAGCTGTCAGCTGTCAGCCATCAGCGTTCAGCTTCGTGGATCCCCGGCTTTCGCCGAGGATGACAAGCTATGGAAGAGACGATAATAATTGGGAACCGGGATTGCTTCGCCGCAGGCTCGCAATGACGATGCGGGACGGGCAATGACGGGTGGGATAAGTACAATGACGGGGGATAAAGGCTTTCATCGGAGATAAAAGATAATGAAGGGTAATAAGGTTTTTCGCCGAAGAAGGCGGAGAATGAATGGAATCAAGCCATAATCGAGAGGTTACCATGACCGAAAAAATCGCGGAAATCATCGAAACCACCAGCACCGGCTTCACCGCCCAGTGCTATGAACTGAACGCGCCGCCGGCACTGGGGACGCTGGTCAGAACCGCTGTGGACGGGGTGACCGTCTACGGCGTGGTCGCCCATGCCGCCACCACCTCATTGGAGCCGGGACGAAGCCCGGTGGCCCGCGGCCGGGACGAGACTGATGAAGACGCCGTCTTTGCCGCCAACCCCCACCTGGAGAAGCTCATGCGCTGTGAAATCCAGGCGGTCATCGCCGGCCACAAGACCGCCGACGGCGCCGTGCGTCACTGCCTGCCGCCCCGACCGGCCCGGCTTCACGGCTTCGTTTACGACTGCGACGCGGACGAAACCCGGGAGTTCGTCCGCCATCCCGGCTTCATCCCACTGTTGCTGTCCGCCGAAGGACCGGTGCCGGCGGAGGAACTGACCGCCGCTACCCTGCGCGCCCTGGGCAACGCCTTCGAGGCCGAAGAACGCCGCGCCTTCCTGGTGGAATCCGGCCAGACGCTGGCGCGCCTGCTGGCGGCCGATTACAACCGACTGAGAACCATACTGGAAAGACTGGGAGCATGAACATGGAACACCGACTGGGCATCGTAACCGCCGGCTCACTCAACAAGGGCATCGAGGTCAAACTGGACGGGTCGGCCGCCATCGAGGACATGGCCGTCGGCCGCTACGTCACCATCGAGGGTCACAAGCGACGTTTCTTCGGCATGATAACCGATGTGTCGCTGGGCGTGACCGACCCGGCGCTGACGGTTTCGCCGCCGGACGGGGACGACTTCATGCGCCAGATTCTGACCGGCACTTCGGCCTACGGGTCGCTTCATGTCGCCCCGTACCTGACCATCGGAGGCACTGAAACGGCCGTAGACGGCCCGCAACCGGTCAAGACGATACCCGGGCACTTCTCTCCGGTCAAGGAGGCATCAGGGGCCGACATCGAGCTGGTCTTCGGCAAGGAAGACAAGGAACGCTTCTGGATCGGCAACCCGCTGGACATGGAGGTCAAGCTGTGCCTGGACCTGCCGGCGCTGGCGCGGCGCAGTAACGGCATCTTCGGCAAGAGCGGCACCGGCAAGACCTTCCTGACCCGGATGCTCCTCATCGGCCTGCTCCAGAAATCCGCCGCCGTCAACCTGGTATTTGACATGCACTCGGAATACGGCTGGGCCGGCACCTACGAAGGCCGCGGCGGCAAGGTCAAGGCGCTGAAACAGCTTTTCCCGTCGAAAGTGGCCGTCTTCACCCTGGACGAAGAAAACTCCCGCCGCCGGGGCGTGTCCACCGACTTCGTGGTCAAAATCAGCCCGCGGGAAATTGAACCGGAAGACATCTCACTACTGCGCCAGACCCTCAACCTGACCGATGCCGCGGTGGAAGCCGTCTATCAGCTTCGCCGCCGCCTGGGACGGGACTGGCTGGCTCAGGTGGAAAAGCTGGACGACCCGGAAGTGCTGGGAGAGCTGTCCATCCACGAAAGCACCTTTCAGAACCTGAAGCGCGGCCTGGCCACCATCCGCCGTCTGCCGTTCATCGACCCGGCCGCCCCCGGCGACGCGGTGAACACCATCATGACCTACCTGGAGTCCGGCAAGCACGTGGTGCTGGAGTTCGGCCGCTACGCCGATATCACCGCCTATATCCTGGTGGCCAACCTGCTGACCCGGCGCATCTATGCCACCTACCGGGAGCGGACGGAACAGGCGCTGGCCGAAAACGTCGCCCCGCCCCGGCCGCTGGTCATCACCATCGAGGAGGCCCACAAGTTCCTGAACTCCGGCGCCGCCTCCCAGACCATCTTCGGCACCATCGCCCGGGAGATGCGCAAGTACTCCGTCACCCTGCTCATCATCGACCAGCGCCCGTCGGGCATCGACGATGAAATCATGTCCCAGCTGGGCACCAAGATAACCTGCCTGCTGGACTCGGAGAAGGACATCGACGCCGTGCTGTCCGGCGTTTCCGGCAAGGGAGAGTTGAAAAACGTGCTGGCCAAGCTGTCGGCCCGCCAGCAGGCGCTCATCTTCGGCCACGCCGTGCCCATGCCGGTGGCCTTCACCCCGCGGGAATACGGCAAGGAGTACTCTGACTGGGGAGAGGCGAAGAAGGAAGAGGAGATTGAGGATTTGTGGAAGTAACCGCTATCAGCTATCAGCAGACAGCTTTCAGCTTTTCAGGCGTGAACTCCACCGGCTCAGTCATCCTCGGCGGAAGCCGGATATCCAGGTTTCAGGGCTTTATGGATTACCCGTTTTCACGGGTAATGACAGAATGGGTAGCATAAGGACAGAAAGGGGCTGAAGGCTGACAGCTTAGACGGTACTAGTCCCAAAGTACCATACATCCTTGACAGTTTACGAAGCTACGTTGTAATATCAAACATTAACATTTTGGGAGGGTTTTCAGGCATGTTCAAAAAGGTACTTGTACTTCTCATGTCCCTGGTCATGGTCTTCTCCTTTGCCGCCTGTAGCAATGACGGCGATACCGACCCCACCGCCACTACCCCGGATGATATCACCATCGGCGTGGTCATGGACCTCACCGGCGCATTGTCCGGCATCGGCGGTCCCATCCGCGACGGCATCATCTTGGCTGTTGAACAGATCAACGCCGCCGGCGGCATCGACGGCGCCGAGGTCAAGCTCATCGTCGAAGACGGCAAGACCGACCCGACGGTCGGCTTCGAAGCCATCAAGAAACTGGCCACCGTCAATCAGGTCAAGGTCATCATCGGTCCCATGATTTCCGGCGCGGCTATGGCCGCCGGGCAGTGGGCCGCCGACAACGGCGTCCTGCTGGTCTCCCCGTCAGCCACCTCACCTGAGATCGGGCAACAGTCATGGCGGCAGTATTTCATCCGCACCGCTCCCTCCGATACCCTTCAGGGAAGAGCTATGGCTCAAATCATTGCCGATGAAGGCTACCAGAGAGTCGGCATAATCGTTCAGGACAATCAATACGGCATCGGTATCGGTAACGAGGTTCAGAGCCTGGTCGGCGCCGACAAAGTTGTCTCCTACATTAAATACGACCCGCTCAAACTCGACTACCAGTCTGAGCTCCAACGACTCAAGTCGGCAAACCCGGATGTTGTCGTCCACGCCGGCTATCAGGATGACGCTCAAATCGTCTTCAAACAGGCCGCCCAGGTCGGTCTGGATACCGCTCAGTGGATTACCTCCGAAGGCGTCAAAGCCGACCGCACCCTGGAAGATGCCGCCGCCGCCGCGTTCATGCGGGATAACGTCATCGGCACCAACCCGGTCGCTCCGGCAGGTCTGGCCCTCGCCGAAACTTTCGCTCAGCAGTACGAAGCTCGCTTCGAGCGCGCTCCGGGCACCTACAACGACACCGTCTATGACGCTACCAAACTGGTTCTGGAAGCCATCTCCAATGTAGGTTACACCAGCGCCGCCGATATCTCGGCCGAGATAAAAAGAATAGGACAGGATTATGCCGGTGTTTCCGGTGTTATCACCTTCGACGAGTACGGTGACCGCCAGAATGCTACCTTCGAAGTCTGGAAAGTCGTCCAGGACGGCGCCGGCTTCAAGTACGAGCAGGTACGTCTCATCGACCAATAGTATAAAGGTCACGGTAATACAAGGAAGGGGCGCCCGATGGGCGCCCCTTCCCGTTTTAATTCCTAATATCTAATGATTTCAGATGTCAGCTTGTGTCACTCTCGGCATATGCCGAGAATCCAAGTTCATGAGTGGGTATGGATTACCCGCTTTCGCGGGTAATGACAAAGGGGCGGAGGGTAATGACAAAGGGGCGGAGGGTAATGACAGAAGGGGCGGAGGGTAATGACAGAAGGGGGGGTAATGACGAAAGGGGCAGGGTAACGACATAAATAGTGTTGTCATCCTACGCGAAAGCGTGGGATCCACATGTCAAGGGTTTATGGATTACCCGCTTTCGCGGGTTATGACAAAGGGGCGGAGGGTAATGACAGAAGAGGCGGGTAATGACAGAAGAGGGGGGGTAATGACGAAAGGGGGTCGATAATAACAGAGAGATGCCGGTCACCGCTCACACTCTCTGTCATCTTCTGCTCACACTCTCTGTCATCCTACGCGAAAGCGTGGGATCCACATGTCAAGGGTTTATGGATTACCCGCTTTCGCGGGTTATGACAAAAATGGGCGATAATGACAAAGCCAGGGAGGTAATGTAAAAAAGGGGCTGAAGGCTGACTGCTGAAAGCTGACCGCTCTTAATCGGGCCGGTATTCCGCCGAAGACTCCGGAGACTCCCACACCGTGACCGATTCCAGTTGAACGCCGGTAATCTCCGGCGCCAGCGCCTCAAAGATGACGCGGGCGATGTTTTCCGCGGAAGGGTTGATGGTATCGAACGGCGGTACGTCATTGAGCAGGGTGTGGTCATAGCGTGCCAGCACCGGTTTGAGCAGGGCTTTCAGTTCGGTGAAATCACAGGCCAGGCCGGTGTCATCCAGTTCGGCGGCCGCCACTTTGACCATTACCCGGTAGCGGTGGCCGTGAAGCTGTTCACACTTGCCGCCGTAGCCGCGGAGGAAATGGGCAGAATCGAAGTGGCTTTCCACACTGATACGGTACATACCGGTACCTCAGCTCAGTCCCAGATAGCGTTTGCGGGCGTCCTCGTTCTCCAGGATGGTGGCCGCCGGGCCTTCCAGCGCCAGCTTACCGGTCACCAGCACATAGGCGCGCTCGGAGAAGGCCAGAATGCGGCGGGTGTTCTGTTCGATAATCATCAGCGCCGTGCCGGTCTCATTGATGAGCCGGAGCTTGTCGATGATGGTCTCCACCGCCTTGTGCGACAGCGAGGCCAGCGGCTCGTCCAGCAGTAACGCCCGCGGGTTGGCCATCATCGCCCGGGCGATGGCCAGCATCTGGCGCTCGCCGCCGGACAGACTGCCGGCATAAAACTTCTTGCGCCGCTCCAGTTCCGGGAACATGCCGTACATCCGCTGGATATCGGCCTTGACGCCGGCGCCGTCGTGCCGGGTGAAGGCGCCCATCTCCAGGTTCTCCTGGATGGTGAGATTGGCGAAGACATTGTCGGTCTGCGAAACGTAACCCAGGCCCATGGCCACCGTCTTGTCCGGTGTTATATTGGTCACATCCCGCCCGTCGAAGGTAACCCGGCCCTCGAACAGCGTAGCGAAACCCAGCAGGGCTTTCAGGAGGGTGGATTTACCGGAGCCGTTGGGCCCGATGACGGCCACGTTGCCGCCTTCTTCCAGGCGGACGGATACGTTGTGAACGATATGGACGTCGCCGTAGCCGGCGACGATGTTTTCAGCGGTCAGAATATCACTCATCGGAAGCCTCCGTCGTCGCGGCACTGCCGATATAAACCTCGAAGAAGACCGGGTCATTGACTACCTGCTCCGGCTTGCCCTGAAGCACCACCCGACCGCGGTCCATGACATACACCCAGTCAGCATGCGCCATCAGCAGTTCCAGCCGGTGTTCGATGACCAGAAAACTCATGCCCTTCTCGGCCTTCAGCCGGTCCAGTTCCTCGAATATCTGCTTGCCCAGCACCGGATTGACGCCCGCCGCCGGTTCGTCCAGGAGCAGAAGCTCCGGCTCCGACATCAGCGACCGGCCGATTTCCAGCAGTTTCTGCTGGCCGCCGGACATCTCGCCCGCCCTGGCAAAGGTCAGGTGGGAGATATTCAAAATTTCCAGCAGTTCCATGGCGCGAATGGCCAGGCGCTCCTCATCCCGGTGCCAGGCGCCGCGGCGGAACAGGCTGTTGAAGACATTGTCGCCGGGCTGGTTCCGGGCGGCGATTATCATGTTGTCCAGCACCGACATCGTCGGGAACAGCCGCGGGAACTGGAAGGCGTTGGCCATGCCCAGGTCATATATCCGGTGGGGCATCATTTTTTCGATACGGCGTCCGGCGAAGGTGACACTGCCGGAAGTGGAAGGCCGCAGGCCGTAGATAGAGGACAGCAGAGTCGTCTTGCCGCAACCGTTGGGCCCCACCAGGCCGACAAACTGCCCGCGCCCGACTTCCAGGTCCACCCCGGCCACGGCGCACAGTCCGCCGTAGTATTTCTTGAGGTCTTTTATTTCGAGGAGGGGTTCAACCATCGCATGGCACTCCTTTCCTCAAGCTCCAAGCTCCAAGCTCCAAATAACAAACCGGCGAAGCCGTCCCGAGGAACGAAGTGACGTGGGGAACCAAATTCAAATGTCCAATATCAAAACCTGACCGGTTTCGGGCTTTGTTCAAGAAAGTCTCAGGCATTATTTCGAGGAGGGATTCAGCCATCGCATGGCCCTCCTTGTGCCCAGGGTGTTGATTTTGCTCTCCTTGAACAGGCCGCCGGGGCGGTACATCAGTATCAGGATGATGATAACGCCGAACATGATGTTCTGGAGATTGGTCGGGTCGATGGGCAGAGTTATGTAGTCCTTGAGGATGATGGTGCCACGCTCGAAGAGCTGAACCGCCGCCGCGCCGACGATGACGCCGACATTACTGGCCGGACCGCCCAGCATAACCATCATCCAGATGGTGAAGGTGATGATGGGCAGGAAGGAATCCGGGGTGATGTAGCCCAGGAAATTGGCAAAGAGCGCCCCGCCCAGGCCGGCCATGGCCGAGCCGATCATGAAAACGATGGACTTGTACTTGATGCGGTTCTTGCCGATGGCATCGGCGGCCACCTCGTCATCCCGCAGGGCGCGCATGATACGGCCGAAGGGCGAGTTGGTCAGGTAGTGCATGAACAGGTAACACAGCAGAAGCACGCCGGCCACCAGCGCCAGGTTGAGCCACAGCCGGAGAGCAAAATCATCGGCGGCGAAGACCGAGGGGATGTTGATGCCCCAGACACCGTTGGCCAGCCAGTCCTCGGCCTTGAAGAAGATACGCAGTATTTCACCGAAGGTCAGGGTAACGATGGCCAGATAATCTTCACGGAGCCGGATGGCCGGCAGGGAAATCAGCAGGCCGAAGAGGGATGAAATCGCCCCGGCCAGCACCAGCGCCAGCGGCCAGATTACGCCGACATCGATGAGGATGGCGTAGCTGTAAGCGCCGATCATGAAGAAGGCCACCTTGCCGAAGTTGGCCAGGCCGGTGTAGCCGTATTCGGCATTGAGCGACTTGGCTACAATGGCAAAGATGCCGATGTAAACCAGAGCGTTCAGCGCGTATACCAGTAACGGGTCCATCAGTTACCCTTAAACGCTTTCGCCAGCCCCTGGGGCCGGAAAATAAGTACGATTATCAGGACGATGAAGGGAATAGCCATGCGATACTGGGTGGACAGGCCGATTTCGGACAGCAGAACGACGCCGATGTTCTCCATCAAGCCGATGGCGAAAGCGGCGACCATGGCGCCGTAAAAACTGCCGATGCCGCCCAGTACCACCACGGCAAAGGTCGGCAGGATGATGTCCCAGCCGACATAGGGCGTAATCCGGGTTTCCACCGCCCGGAACAGCCCGGCGATGCCGGCCAGGCCGGCTGACAGAAACCAGGTTATCATCAGCACCCGGGTAGTATCGATGCCGGCGGCCAGCGCCAGGCGGGGGTTGGAGGCGGTGGCCCGGATGGCCTTGCCGATTTTGGTGCGGGTCAGCAGGTAATGCATGCCCACGCCCACAGCGATTGCGGTAACGATAATGATTATCCAGTGGAGGCTGATGCGAAGGGAACCGATTTCATAGATGGGCCAGATGATGCCGAAGGTGAGGGAGGAAAAGCCCCAGATTTCACCGGTGGTATGGCGCAGGATGAAGCCCAGGGCCATGGAGGCCACCATCAGATGAATGATGGTGGTGCCGGCTTTATCCGCCAGCGGCTTGAAGACGCCGCGGTAACTCAGGAAACCGACGATGCCGGCGCCCAGAAAGGCCACCGGATAGGCCACCGGCAGAGGCCAGCCGAGCTGTTCGGCGATGAAGTAGCCCAGAAAACCGCCCACGGCCATGAATTCGGCGTGGGCGAAATTGGGGAACTTGACCAGCCCGTATAAAAGCGTCAGCCCGACAGCCGCAATCAGATACAGACTGCCGGTAACCGCTGAATTGAGTATTATCTGTTCCCAGTTCAAATCCTGTCCAGAGTCGTAAAATCCGCGTTAATATACCAGAAGCTGACGGTATGAGCAAGACGCCGGGTGATAACGGCGACGCCAGACCCGTGCCCGCTTACGCCGGGCGAGGTCAACAAACAATAACCGGGTGATTATACAGCATAAAGCGGGTAGCTGTCAGCCACCCGGCTTCGGCGGGAAATCCCAGGTACCAAATCACAAATAACAAACCGGCGGAGCCGTCCCGAGGAACGAAGTGACGTGGGGAACAAAATATCCAATACCAAATGACCGAAACGGGGTACCGGGACTGCTTCGCGTCCTCCGGCCGCTCGCAGTGACGATGTTAGAGTGCGTCCTTGCGAGGCTATGCCGAAGCAATCCCGGTGCCCCCGCTGACTGCTGATAGCTGATGGCTGAAAGCTATTTCGGTTTTCTACCTTCTTTACGGTTTCTGTCCGGCTTCCTTGCGCCCTACCGACCGGGAAAGCGCAGACACCATAACCTGATTCAAACTGACTCCCTCAGCGTCCGCAATCTCAATCAGGGACTCATGTAGCGACGGCGGAATGCGTACCATGATCTTACCGCTGTATTTGCGGGGTTCCACCGGCAAAGGAATATCTATGCCTTCATCAAGACTGGTCTTGAACCAGTCAGCCTTCTCCGCCAGCAGTTCCCGCACCGCCTCTTCAGGGCTTTCCCCGGTCATAGTCAAATCAGGCAGTTCCACGTACCCGGCAACGTAATACCCTCCTTGCTCCGGCCGATACTTCACCTTCATGGTATAAGGCAGATTCATGTAGTAATCGACATCACGCCCCAACTTGTCGCCCTGCTTTTTGATTCTTGTAACAACCATTTTTCACCCCCGATCCAGATCAGTATTCATTTTTCCGAAACGGAATCTTCTCCCTTGAGTTCATCTATCATCTCCAGTATCTTTTCCACATAATGAGCTTTCACCGGGTTTTCTCTTTTGTATGGAAAGACATGCCCGCCGATGACGGCTTTGGGATGGTTACCGCCGAACACGATTTTTCCGTACCTGTTTATCACCGATTCCAGGTCTTCCAGAGCCGTATTTTCCGGGTTTTCCCGTATTCTCCGCTCCAGTTTTTCGGCTTTGGTCACGTTGGATATAGTATCGTATATGATACTAGTTGTCAACAGGGGGCAAGTTTTCATTATTCGGTGTTCAGCTATGTTAACCGGACGGGCGAGGCATGCCTCGCCCCTGCGAAACGTATATAGCGTTGTAGGGGGCGGCCATGGCCGCCCCGCGGGCCTCCTGTAATCTTCGGTTCCCTCTGTGTCATCCTACGCGAAAGCGTGGGATCCACGAATGAAGTCTGGCTGTTATTGCTTTTATGACGATGGATTACCCGCTTCCGCGGGTAATGACATAGAGGGGCGGGTAATGACAGAGAAGTACTTTCATCCTACGCGAAAGCGTGGGATCCACGTGTCAGGGGTGTTATGGATTACCCGCTTTCGCGGGTAATGACAGAGAGGAGCGGGTAATGACAGAGAGGAGCGGGTAATGACAGAAGGGGGCGGGTAATGACAGAAGGGGGCGGGTAATGACAGAAGGGGGCGGGTAATGACAGAAAAGTACTGTCATCCTCGGCGAAAGCCGGGGATCCACGAATGAAGTCTGGCTGTTATTGCTTTTATGACGATGGATTACCCGCTTCCGCGGGTAATGACATAGAGGGGCGGGTAATGACAGAGAAGTACTGTCATCCTACGCGAAAGCCGGGGATCCATTTCATCGTTAACTGAAAGCTGATGGCTGATGGCTGAAAGCTGACGTCAGGCAATAAAAAGAGGGAGCCCCCATTTCTGGAGGCTCCCTCTGAAGCTGACAGCTGATTGCTGAAAGCTGATAGCTTAAGCTAAACCACCGCCCGTGTCCGGACGATAAGCACCACCACCAGGATGGTCAATATACCGCCGATGCCGATAATCACCCAGATATAGGTCGGTACTGCCTCATCAACCTCGCCCAACTGCGTCAGCGTGACCCCCGGCTGGGAGGTCTGCGTCACCGTCGCCTGCGGCTGAGCCGCAGTCGCGGTGGTGAACACACCGGTCACCCAGTCGGACTGCCCGGTGGCCGTCTGCGCCGCCACACGCCAGTAATACACCGCGCCGTTGTCCAGCGGGTCGGCCGGCCAGGCGAAAGCGGCGATGGGGCTGGAGAACTTCTGCGGATTGGTGAAGTTCGGGTCGGTGCCGACTTCGATGACGTAACCGGTAGCCCCCGGTATGGGCGACCACTGGAAGGTCGGATTGGTCGGCACGTTCTGAGCCGCCGGCGGCGGCGCCAGGTTCGGGTCGGTCTGTCCCGGCGCGCTCGGTTGAGTGGCAAACGAGGTAGTGCCCACGAACGAGGTCACCGGGGCCACCGCCCAGACGCTCACCGAATACACCGTATTGGAATTCAGGCCGGTGAAAGTGTATGAGGTGTCTTCCACAGGTCATTTGCGGCCAGCACGGCCGTATATACGTCACTGGCGGCCTCTGAACCGGCAACTATGGCCACCCCGTAAGTGTCGGCACTCGGTATGGCCGCCCAGGTAACGGTGGCCGAACCGGTGTCGAAGGCACCGATGCTGACACCGGTCACCGCCACCGCCAGGTGGTCGGTATAGGTATAAAGCTCATTGCCGTCGCCGATAGTCCACAGTTTGTTGGCCCCGGCCTGCGGCTGGATGTAGAGCTTATTGGCCCCGGTAAAGTCATCAGAGGGCGAGATCTTACCGGCGCGGGAAGCATCGGCCATAATACGGCTGAGTTCGGCATCGGCGTCCATGGCATAGATGACATAGTCGCCGCCGACAGCGATGCCGGAGGCAATGCCGACGCCCTGGTCGACCGTATTGGGTACGGAATTCGGTGAATCAAACAGCGGCGCGTCGCCGCCGTCATCAAAGCGGTCGCCCCATGAAGGCGTAGCGGCGGTCAGATTCATGGCAAAAACGCCGCTGTTATAGCTGGTAGCCCAGATCTTGGAATTGGAACCATATTCAAAGGTGATGGATACCGGAGCCGAAGCCCCCGGCAAAGCCGCTTCCGGCGACGCTGACCAGGTCACGCCCAGGTCGGTGGAGCGGGTCACCCGGCCGTTGGAGTCGATAGCCGCCAGGGTGGAGCCGTCGGTGGAGCGGACGATGGCGGCGATATCGCCGGTCATCTCCGTGATGTTGGTGACATCCCAGAAGAAACCGCCGTTGGTGGTGCGGGCGAACCGGCCGTCGGTAGTGCCCACCACAAAGGTATTCAGGTCGATGACCTCATAGGAGCAGACGGGACTGCCGGCGAACGGCGGCACAACCTGCGCCTCAAAGGTCTGGCCCCGGTTAGTGGAGCCGACGATGACGCCGCCGGTAGTGTCGTTATCAGTGCCGTCGATGAAGAAGACACCGCCGTCAGAGGCGTAATTGGGCGACAGTTCCAGCTTGGTCAGGTAATTGGGCTCCATGTTGCCCAGCACCCGCTCCCAGTTGCCGCCGGAGTAGCGCCACAGGGAGCGGTTGCCATAATTTAGCTCCTCACCCATGCGATGCGACGTGAATGGCGCTACCGTAGAGGTAATCATGAAGATATCGCCGTTGTCAGCAAAGGCCACCTCGTCTATGGTGTAGATGGTTGAATTAAGCAGGCTCAGGCCGTTCCAGTTGACACCCTTGTCCACCGAAAGGTGGAAACCAGCCTCATCATAGGGTGAGCCGGCCATCTGTGGCGTAGTCAGCGCGTAGGCGGTGCCGGAAGAAGCGAAGTCGCCGCGGAACAGCACCTCGGCCGGCCCGTCGCCGGTCAGCTTCTGACCCTGGGTCCACACCTGCCCAAAGTTCAGGCTGGTGTAAACTTTACCGTCAGCGGTACCGGCAATCAGCCGGGCGGTGGTGAAAGTGCCGGCCACGTCCAGGCTGCCCACCGGCATCTCTTCGCTTATTAGCACGGCCTCGCCGTTCATTACCCGGTAGACGCCGCCGTCATGGGAGGAATTGCCCACCCCGACATAGTAGCTCGGGTTGGTTATGGCAAACCCGGACGGCAGGGCCAGCTGGCCGAAAAGCCCCAGGTTGATATAGGATTTTTCAATGCTCGCAATTTCTATATCCACGCCGGGAGTCGCCCCCCAGGAGCCGCCGCCGACGTTATAGGAAACCCGGACGGTGGAATAGGAAGCGCCGAACTTATTGGATTGGTATATATCGTCCCCGGTCGACAGCACCACGATGCCCCGGTCAGCGGCGAAATTAGGAGACAGCTCTATATCGATGACCCGCGCCCCCGGATTGGCGGTGGCGAAATCCGGTGTGCCTACCGGCACCAGGGTGTTGAAGAATTCGGCCTCGTCCATCATATAGACGTTGCCGGAGGAAAGTTCATAAGGAACAGAGGCCATCTTATGGGATGTAGAGCCGTTGAATGACGTGCCGACGATGACCTTGTAAGCCCCGCCGACCTTGGCTACATCCATGGCGTTGATGACTTCGTAGCTGTTCAGGGATGACATGGTGGTGAAGGTTTTGCCGCCGTCGGTGGATTTCATGATGGTGGAGGAATACCCGGCGGAAAGAGGTGTAGCCGCACCGCCCCCGCCCGTCCCGGCGTTGACTGTGGCTGAAGGATTGGGGTTTTCCACCATCACCGCGATATAAATCACATTGGACTCGGTCGGCGAGGCGGCGATGGCGGTTATCGGCCCGGCTACCTCGGTACACGTCCAGGTCCTGCCGCCGTTGGTGGACTTGACCAGGTAGTAGCCCCAGTCGAGGGAAATAACATTGTTGGTTTCTTCGCCTGTCCGGACGTAAGCATACAGCGCCCCGTCGGCGCCCATGGTCAGCGAACCGGATTCGTAGATGTTGTTGGGCATGACCATACCCTCTTCGGAGGGAATGGCGAACTTGCTCCAGTCATTGGCTTCGGCGCTGACCGGCAGTACCGACGCGGCCAGCAGGCCGGCCAGCAAGACCAGTGTCAGCAGGGAATTGAGAACGCGGCTGAGTTTCTTCATGTGTTGGATGCCTTTCTAAACTCAAGATGTACCGGACACCGCCCGGCTGAAAATAATCAACCCATACTATAGTACTAATGATAACCTGATTTCAAGCGGGAGCTAATAGCATTCAACCGTCAGCAGTCAGCCATCAGCATATAGCCAAAATCGCGGGCTTGCGCCAAATCAACGCTTTGCCTGTACCATAAAACCGAGACTGCTTTGTGCCTGCGGCTCTTCGCAGTGACGATAATTATTAAGTCATTGCGAGGGAGCGCCGAAGCAATCTCGGTATCCCCATTAACTGCTGAATGCTGAAAGCCCGTCCCCGCTTCGCTCATTCTAATTTTGGTATTGTTTAGATCTTAGATATTGGATATTAGATATTAAAAGAGGGAAGCCCCTTGCGGGGCTTCCCTCTTTTTTAAGCTGTCAGCTTTAAGCTAATAGCTTTGCGTTACACTACGCGGCGGGTACGGACAATCAGGACAATCACCAGGACGGTCAGAATACCGCCGATGGCTATGATTATCCAGATGTAGCCGGGGGTCTCCTGCTCAGGAGCCGGCTGTTGGGTCAGCGTGATGTTGGGTTGGGTGGTGGTGGTCACGGTGACCGGAGGAGTGGCTGCGGCTACGGTGGTGAATACGCTCTCCACGGCGGCCGAAGTGCCGGTCGCGGTGGTGGCGGTCACGCGCCAGTAGTACACGGTGTTGTTAGCCAGAGAAGTGCCGTCCCAGGCAACAGCGGCAATGGGGGTGGTGAGGGTCTTGACGATGTTGGTGAAAGTGGCATCAGTGGCAACTTCTACAGTGTAGCTGGTAGCGCCGGGTACGCCGCCCCATTGGAAGGACGGGTTAACCGGGACACCGATGGCACCGGCAACCGGAGCCAGGCTGACAGGAGTGGTGACCGCTTCAGGGATAGTGGAAGCGGTTGTGCCGCCCAGATGGAAGCTGGATACCGGTTCGACAACCCAGGCGCGGACAAAGTAGGTGGTATCAGCGTCCAGTTCGGTGAAGGTGTAGGTGGGATCAGTGGTGGTAAAGTCGTAGCTCTTGAAGGGGTTGGAGACCGGAGTCTCGCCGGCCTGGATGGCTACGGCATAGGTCTTGGCGCCGGGAACCGCATCCCAGCTAATGGTGATGGAATCAAGGGTAGTGCTGTCAACGGTGAATCCACTGCCGAAGACGCCCAGGGTATCCGTGTAACTCCAGATTTCGTTGCCATCGCCGACTACAGTGATAGTATTGGCGCCGTTTGCGGCGTCAATGCGCATGAACGAAGCGCTGGTGAATTCAGGAGTGGTGGCCTTGGGTGCGATTACCTCACCAAACAAGTCATCAACATCGCGGGCATCGCGGCATTTGATGCGGGTGATGGTTCCATCAGCATCCAAAGCATACAGCATGCCCTGCGGACCGCCGATGCCGGTTACCAGGCCGACGCCTTCGCCAACGGCAACGGTGGCTTTGTGGGCAAAGATGGGAGCTGTGGCCTGAATGGCATCCAGCTGTTCCCAGTCACCGGCTGCAAAGGCAGGAGTGATGTTGTTGAAGTCATCAGCGCTGGCGCGGAACAGTCCGCCGTCAGCACCGGTGATGTAGACAATACCGGTAGAAGCAAAGGCTTCGCTCAGCTGAACAAAGTCAGCACTGCCAAGTCCGGTGGGCAGCGGGACTGCTTTAGTCCAGGTAGCACCCGCGTCAGTGGACACGATAACCTGGTCACCACCGGCCACGATGGCATCGCCGGCCATGTCCAGAGCAACCACGTTATTTATGCCAGTAACAGTACTGGGCAGTATGTTTTCCCAGATAAAGCCGTTGTTAGTGGTCTTGTAGACGGCATCAGTGCCGCCGACCAGCATGGTTTGGGCATCCAGAGCAATGAAGGAGAACAAACCAGTAGTTGGATAGGACATCAAGGCGGCCCAGGTCTGGCCGTTGTCCATGGATTTCAGCAGGCTGCCGGGGGTTCCAAAGGTGCCCTTGAACAGGGCGGCGCCGTCTTGTGACAGGGTCAGCAGGTCGATGGAGTCATCGACATCAGTGAAGAAGACGCGTTCCCAGTTACCGCCACTCATGCGCCAGATGGAGTTGGTGATATCAGCGGGGGAAGCAGTAACTCCAGCGACAAGTGAGAACGGGCTGGTAACAGAAGCCGTAGCAGTGGTCAGGGTAAATGAACCAGTTGCCGCAACAGTACCGTTGTTGGTAACGGTAGCAGTGGGGAAGTCTGTGTCCAGGTTGATAGTATAAGGCCCACCTACTGTGTAGGTAGCATCGTCACCACTCGAGCCTGCCACAACAACCGAACCGGCTGTTACGTTCAAGGCAAACGAACCGGCTACGGCAGGAGAACCAGCAACCGCGGCGTCAGGCAGAGTAACCGCATAAGGAGCGGTACCGACGATAGCGACATCAGTATCAACATCTGTGCCGGCGGCAAAGGTGAAGGTAGCGCCACTAATGGTAGCATTAAAGGTGGTGGCATCCGCGGTAGCGGTGATGGTAGCAGTGGCTCCGGCGTTGGCAAGAACTATATTGTAGTTGGTGCCATCGAAGACCCATGAAGAACCGGTGCCAGTGTCAGCAACGTCAATGGTGAAGGAACCAGCAGTCAAAGTGAGAGTAGCATTCACCGTACCACCAGCGGTATTGGTCAATACTGCAGTATCAGCAGCGACCGCGCCGGTAATAGAAGAATCACCGGTAACAGTGAAAGAGCCAGCGGTTACACCAGTAACTGCGCCATAAGAATTCTGAGTAGACAGCCAGGTGAACCCATTACCGACTTCCATCGCGTTGATGGAGGTGATAGCAGTATCTACCAGGCTTACCTGGTTCCAGTTGACACCTTTGTCAACGGTGCGGTTGAAACCTGACTCATCATAAACACCACCGGAATTAGTAACCAGGGCATAGGCGGTGCCACTAGTAGCGAAGTCAGGCGCCAAGGCAACTAGGACAGGGGAACCCGGGCCAGTGGGTTGGCTGGAAGTACCAAGGGTACCGGTCCAGTTGGCGCCGGCATTGGCGCTGACGTAGACGTTGCCGTCAGCAGAACCAGCAATGAGGTTGGCAGCGGCAAAGTTGCCGACCACATCAATGCTTACCAGGTTAGTAGCAGGAGAGGTGCTCAGCTGGAGAGTGTTGGTGGCTAAAGCACCGCCAACGACGCGGTAGATACCGCCTTGAGTGGTCTCATTAAGAGCCACGTAGAAAGCGGGCTGAGTCAGGATATTGAAGTCATCAGGCAGAGCGATAGCGCCGCCCTCGGCAGCAGTGCTGGCACCGATAGCAGCAGCTTTGACCTGACCACCCCAAACGCCACCGTTGACGTTGAAGGTTACAAAAGCTTGGTTGCCTGACCCAGTAAGATTCTCAGCCAGGACAACGATGCCCTTGTCAGTGGCGAAGTCAGGAGAAAGTTTGATGTCATAGATTACATCGGCCTCGTCATGAGTAGTGTTGAAGCTGGGAGTGCCGATGGTGGTGAAGGTGTTGAAGAACTGGCCTTCATCCATGTAGAAGACCTCGGCGGTATCCCACGGTGTCCCAGAGTCATCCTTTACACCGACAACCACTTTGTAGCTGCCGCCGGCCATGGCGACATCCATGGCGGTGATGACGTATGCGCCATTTTCAACATGGTCCGGAACGGACGCCATATTGACAAAGGTGGCACCGCCGTCAGTGGATTTGTAGACGGTATTGCCGACAGCGATGTAGACCACGCTGGCATCATCCGGAGCGGTGGCGATGGCGTCAATGGCGCCGGCAACGGCTACGGAGGTCCAGGTGCGGCCGCCGTCGGTGGATTTGGCCAGGCGATACTGTTCGCCGTCATCAACCAGGTCAGCGTCGTCACTTTCGTAAGCGACAAACAGGTTGCCGTCAGCATCCTGGGCCATGGGACCGGAGGCTACCATATCAGGAGCCAAGACCATACCGGTCGCGCCGGGGATTTTGGTCTCAGACCAGGCATTATCAGCGGCGGCGACCGGAATGGCGGAGGTGATCAGCAAGCTGGTCATGATCGCCGCGGTCAGCACGATACTAAAGATTTTGTTTAACTTTTTCATCGACCTTTAAATTTCCTTTTCGAATTATTTGTTTTGGGTTATTGATATGTCTTTCGGTTATTCCCTAAGACTCCTGGAGATCTACTTTATTTTTCTTTCTGCCGACCCGTTTTCCTGATAAGCGGTTAACTTATATAAAGGAAGAGGGGTCTTAATGGCTGATTTCGTATCGCATCACCACCTTTCTATTCATGTTTATAGGTCAGGGTGCGCCAATAGACGCACTCCCGCTTTTTCTGCGTTATTTATATAATACCACAGGTGTCAAGCCCTCCAGGTGGGATTTATCCCACCTGGAGGGAAATTCTAATATCGAATATCTAAATCCAAAATAAATTCAAAATTACAATACCAAATGACCGAAACGGGGACGAGCTGTCAGCTGTCAGCTATCAGCAGTCAGCTATCAGCCGGAGCAGGGCTGTGGGACTGGATAGTCAGGGGTTTTTCAGGCACTCGTCGTGATTGTCCAAGTTGCGCAGGAAAAACTCATCGCCTTCCCTGTTGAATGTCATGCGGTACTTGTCATCGATATAGGCCTCGAAGATGCCGTCAGTTCCCTGGACAGGATGACTGCGCAGGCCGGGGTGGCGATAATCGGCGTCCAGCAGAGTCAAGGCTTTGGCGACCTTGCGCTGAATGGCTTTCGGCAGGCGGGCATATTGGGATACGAAATGCTCCGACAGGACTACCGGCATCAGTCCTGAGGACCGCCGGCGCGTTGATGAAGAAAGGCGACCGCATCAGCGGCATCGTCGAATCGGTGAACCCGGCCTCCGGCGCGGTCAGCCTCGGCAACGGCTTCCCCTTCCTGCCAGCGGCGGCTCCAGAACCAGGCCTGCTCCTTGTCCACCGCCTTTTTCAGGCGCATGACGATTTCCCCATCCTGTACCCGAACATCCACCAGGTCGCCTTCCTCTATGTTGAGCTGACGGCGCACCGCCAGCGGCAGGGTTATCTGTGCTTTCTTCCGTATCTGTACCAGTTCCGACATACTTTCCTACTTTCTGATTTTCAGAATATCAGAAGTTACCGGGAATGGCAAATAAACGAGCAGTCAGTGTTCAGTCGAGGGATGGAGATGTTCATTTATTATGAACGGTCGTTAATTATTAGTGTACATGGGGAAAGACGTTGGAAAGGACGCCCCCAATGATAATAGGGACTGTGAGAATTTACCGATCAAATGTTAGTCAATGAACCACCGGTGACAGCACGTTAGAATGAAACACCTTGATTGAGGAGCCTTTGAAAGCATGTTCATAGTCGATTGGTCGTCATTGTTAGCAACAACTGCTGGTTTCTACCCCCTTCAGTAATTGCATAATTATTCACGAAGTAATATACTGCAGTACAGCGAAGTTGTTATCCCCCCTGCGATTTAGGTCGCCGGGTCGCAAAGGCCACCGTAAGGTGGCTTTTGTATATGTATAAAATATGAAGACAAATGTTTATATCGATGGGTTCAATCTGTATTACGGTGCTCTGAAGTACACCGGATACAAATGGCTCAATCTTTATGAAATGTGCCGTCGGTTATTTCCGTCAGACTCGATAAACAAGATCAGGTATTTTACCGCCAGGGTCAAACCTTCACCACATGATATTAATGCCCCGGTGCGTCAGGACATTTACCTGAGGGCTTTGAGGACCATCCCTGAAATTACCATTTTTGAAGGCCGTTACGTTCAACACCCAACACTGGCCGCCCAATATCCTCTGGTATATCTTAATCACCCCAAAAAGCACACCGCGCTTAAACCGAGTATTATCACCAAACCTGAATTCGCCTATATGGCAGACGGATGTTCACTACCATCGTCTTCCCCAATTTGCACATATATCCTCAAGAGGGAAGAAAAAGGATCAGACGTCAACCTGGCCTCAATGCTGCTGTCGGATTGTTATGAGGGTGACTTCGAAAAAGCAGTAGTAATCAGCAATGACTCCGACCTCTGTATGCCGATTGAACTGGTGATGCGCCGATGTAATAGACCAGTGACCGTCGTCAACCCGCATGACAAATCTTATCAATCAGTTCATTTGAAAAATATAGCCGGAAATTATCTAAACAATATCAACCGTAGTGTGCTGGCTAACAGTCAATTCCCTGCCACAATGCGCGATGGTATCGGTGAATTCAGAAAACCTGAAAAGTGGTAATTCCGCTACTTCAGCCGTTCTCCGACTTCTTCCAGAGTGTTTAAGTGGCAATCCCGGTATGCCGCCCCCCTGTCATCCTACACGAAAGCGTGGAATCCATGTCCTCTATAACTGCTGACTGATTACTGCCAACTGAAAACTGATAGCTGACGGCCGAAAACCAATCTTCTCTGTCATCCTACGCGAAAGCGTGGGATCCAATTCCTCTATAACTGACAACTGATAGCCGATAGCTGACGGCCGCTTTATGATCCCAGCCACTCATCATGGCTGATGCCAGCCTGACGCAACAAGCGGGATAAAAGGTCAACGCTGATTTGACGGCGATGGGGGTTAGGTATTATTAAGGATAGATTGTCCTTTTTCATAACCGGATGCCGGCCACGGGACGTTGGCCCGGCGAAGCCCAGTTCACCCAGACGCTTCACCAGTTCCTTCCAGGAAACCGGGCTAAGTCTGGGCACCGACCTTCGGCCGGCGGGGGATTTTCAGCCTTGTTTTGCCGATGGGCGGCAGGTCCATTCCCTGGCTGAGACGGAACAGTATCCAGGCATCCGCGGCGTCAGCCAGATTGCCCCGGCAGGTTTCCAAATCCGGGCCGGTAGCCCATACGCCGGGCAGTTCAGGAATCTCGCCGTAATACGGTTCTTCGTCCTCGATTATTTCGTATTTGGCCCGACGTAACGCCGCTGATATGTATTCTCTGATCATGACGATATCCATTATAAGCCGTAAGGGGAAGGGGGGGCAAGAGAACCTGGCATTCGACCGGAAATACCAATAACGGAATAACCGAGACTGCTTCGCGCCTGCTGGTCGCTCGCAGTGACGGGTAGCGGTAGGCTGACGGCCGAAAACCAATCTTCCCTGTCATCCTACGCGAAAGCGTGGCATCCATCCGTCGTTGACTTCATGGATTACCCGCTTTCGCGGGTAATGACAGAGAGGGGAGGGTAATGACAGAGAGGGGCGGGTAATGACAGAGAGGGGCGGGTAATGACAAGGAAAGGAATGTCATCCTACGCGAAAGCGTGGCATCCATCCGTCGTTGACTTCATGGATTACCCGCTTCCGCGGGTAATGACAGAGAGGGGCGGGGAATGACAGAAGGGAGCGGGTAATGACAGAGAGGGAGCGGGTAATGACAGAGAGGGGCGGGGAATGACAGAGAGGGGCGGGTAATGACAAGGAAAGGAATGTCATGCTACGCGAAAGCGTGGGATCCATCCGTCGTTGACTTCATGGATTACCCGCTTCCGCGGGTAATGACAGAGAGGGGCGGGGAATGACAAGGAAAGGAATGTCATGCTACGCGAAAGCGTGGTGTCCATCCGTCGTTGACTTCATGGATTACCCGCTTTCGCGGGTAATGACAGAGAGGGGCGGGTAATGACAGAGAGGGGCGGGGAATGACAGAAGGGAGCGGGTAATGACAGAGAGGGGCGGGTAATGACAGAAGGGGGCGGGTAATGACAAGGAAAGGAATGTCATGCTACGCGAAAGCGTGGGATCCATTTTCTCTATAACTGACGGCTGACAACTGACAACTGATAGCCGATAGCTGACGGCTGATAGCTGGCACCCGTTTTTCATTTGGAATTTCCCCACCGTAAGTCTATACTTAAAAATGAGCCTCAGGAGGCAACATGCTGACCGATTACTTTGAAGCCGCCATGAAAAAAGCCGTGTATGAGATACTGGCGGACGATAAAACTTACTACGGGTCCATACCGGGATTTAAGGGCGTCTGGGCGAACCACAAGACACTTGAAGGCTGTCGTCAGGAACTCCGTGAAGCCCTTGAAGACTGGGTCGTGATCAGCATCTCCCGACATCTGCCGTTACCGGTGGTGGATAATATTGAACTGAAGATACCGGCAGAGATTTCCTGATGCCGCCTTTCGGCCCGATCAAACGGTCTGACCTGGTGACAGCACTGCGGCAGGCCGGATTTGAAGGTCCTTTCTCCGGCAGTAAACACCAGGTCATGATAAAAGAGCAACTACGTCTCATCATCCCTAATCCCCACCAGTCGGAGATTGGCAAGGACCTGTTACGGAGGATACTTAAGGAAGCCGGTATCAGCCGCGGCGAGTGGGAGAAGCTGTAAGGTCTCCTGTCATCCCCGGCTCATCCCCTGTGTAATCCTACGCGAAGGCGTGGTGTCCATCCGTCGTTGACTTCATGGATTACCCGCTTTCGCGGGTAATGACAGAAGGGGGTGGGTAATGACAAGGAAAGGAATGTCGTCCTCGGCGAAAGCCGGGGATCCATGAATGAGGTCTGGCTGTTATTGCTTTTATGACGATGGATTACCCGCTTCCGCGGGTAATGACAGAGAGGGGCGGGTAATGACAGAGAGGGGGTGGGTAATGACAAGGAAAGGAATGTCATCCTCGGCGAAAGCCGGGGATCCATGAATGAGGTCTGGCTGTTATTGCTTTTATGACGATGGATTACCCGCTTCCGAGGCTGTGTCACAATTACTTTTGTTAGCCGAAAAAAATAGTTGAAACGTATCGGAGATAGGGCAATAATTAGCTGGTAATACGAACGTTTCGAGGGCAAAGATGGCTTACAGAGAAGGCGACCGCCGACAGATGGCGATGCTACCACCGGTTATTGAAGACTATGTTGGGCCCAAGGATCCGGTCAGAGCTTATGATGCCATAGTGGAAGCTATGGACTGCGATCAAATGGGATTGACCATCGACCGTTCCCTGGTCGGCAATCCGGCTTATGACCCCAAATCCATGCTTAAACTGCTGGTTTATGGCTATTCCTATGGCTGGCATAGCTCCCGAAAGCTGGAGAGAGCCTGTCATCATAACCTATCATTCATCTGGCTTATGGGAGGACTCAAACCCGACCATAAGACCATAGCCAATTTCAGGCGGGGTAACCAGCAGGTATTGAGGAAAGTTCTTGAACAGACTGCTCGCATTTGTCTCAAGATGAATCTGATAGAAGGCAACTGTCTCTTCACCGATAGCACCAAGATGAAAGGAGCGGCGGCCACCAGCCGGACATTGACCAGGAAGGCATGGGAACAGAAGCTGGCCGAAACGGACAAAGCTATCGAAGAACTGCTTGCCAGGTGTGAGCAGATAGACCGGAATGAATCCGGCAATCTGGTAGAAATGAAAGAAGAACTGGAAGACCGTCAAAAACTACAAAGCAAGATCAAGGGGCTGGTAAAGCAGTTAGACAAAGAGAAGTTATCCCGGATAAACAGCACCGACCCGGAGTGTCTAAACGTCAAAGGGCGTCAGGGTACTTATGCCGGTTATAGTGCGCATATAACCGTAGATGAGCAACACGGACTTATAGTTAATGCCGATGTAGTAGCCGAGGCCAATGACAGCAATCAATTCTCGCAACAAATCGAACAGGCGATGATAACACTGGGTAAGCCCTGCCGAACAGCGGTGGCCGACGCTGGATATTCGAATATGGACAATCTGAAACGGACAACTGAAAAACAAATTGACGTTATCGTACCGACGCAAAGGCAAGCCCTTCACAGCCCTCAGGACTCACCCTTTGACAAGAGCAAGTTTCGCTATGATGAACAAGCTGACTGTTATGAATGTCCTGAAGGTAAGAAGCTGAAATATTCCCACTATTCAAGACAGAAGAGTAATTACCTGTACCGGATGGAGAAGCCGGCATTATGCCTGAAGTGCCGATACTGGGGAACATGCACCATTTCCAAGCGCGGCAGAACTGTCATCCGGTTAAAGGAAGAGAAACTGAGAGAAGCATTGGAAGCGCGGTATGCATCAGCAGAGGGTCAGGAAATCTACCAGAAACGTAAAGCCCGGGTAGAATCACCCTTCGGACATATCAAGCGAAATCTCAATTGCGGGAATTTCCTCCTTAAAGGACTGGCTGGAGTGAAGGCCGAATGGGGATTATTGGCTGGTAGCTTCAACATAGCCCGGATGATTACGCTAAGTGGCGGGGTGCCTGGCCTGCTCCGGCGCCTGGAACAGGCAGAAACAGGATAGAATAAAGAGGGGTATTTGCCCTTTTTCTTGTTTTCCCCATTCTTGTTTACCTTAAATCAGTGCACCTAAATAAATCCCGCTATTCAGACACTTTCACCAGCTTTTGTGACACAGCCTCTTTCGCGGGTAATGACAGAAGGGGGTGGGTAATGACAGAGAGGGGCGTGTAGTGACAGAAAGAGCGTAGTGACCCAAATAGTGTTGTCATGCTACGCGAAAGCGTGGCATCCACGTCCTCTAAAACTGCTTACTGACCACTGACAACTCGTCCCCCCGTCTTTGAGGCGCCGCAGAAGCAATACCGGTACTCCCTACTGACTACTGTCTACTGATAACTGTAGGCTGACCGCTGATAGCTGACAGCTTCTTGCTATTTCTCCTTCGTCAGATTGGTCAGGAACTCCACGTTATTCTTGCTCTTCTTGAGCTTCTCCAGCACGCGCTCGGTGACTTCGGCGAAGTTGTTGGAGTCATCGGCGATGATGCCCACCATGCGGCGCAGAAGCTGAATCTGGCGGTAGGAGGCCTCCGGATGGAGCAGTTCCTCACGCCGGGTGCCGGAGCGGGGAATGTCGATGGCCGGGAAGACGCGGCGTTCGGCCAGGCGGCGGTCCAGATGCAGTTCCATGTTGCCGGTACCCTTGAACTCTTCGTAGATGAGGTCGTCCATGCGGGAACCGGTGTCCACCAGGCAGGTGGCGATGATGGTCAGCGAGCCGCCTTCGGCGGTGTTGCGGGCGGCGCCGAAGAACTTCTTGGCCGGGTGGAGGGCGACAGGGTCCAGACCGCCGGAAAGGGTTCGGCCCGACGACGGCATGGCCAGGTTGTAGGCGCGGGTAAGGCGGGTGATGCCGTCCAGCAGGATGACGACATCCTTGCCGGACTCCACCATGCGCTTGGCGCGTTCCAGCGCCAGTTCGGCGACGCGGGTCTGGTTCTCCACGGCTTCGTCGAAGGTGGCGGCCATGACCTCGCCCTTGACGGAGCGGCGCATGTCGGTGACTTCTTCCGGACGCTCGCCGATGAGCACCACCATCAGGTGGATATCGTTGTAATTGGTTCCGACGGAGTTGGCGATGTTTTTCATCAGCATGGTCTTGCCGGCCTTGGGCGGCGACACCACCATACCGCGCTGGCCGCGGCCGATGGGGGCCACCAGGTTGATGAGCCGGGTGGAGAGCATGCTGGGTTCGGTTTCCAGATTGAGCAGACGGTCCGGGAAGGTGGGGGTGAGGGCGCCGAAGAAGGGGCGGCGCTTGGCGCCTTCGGGGTTGAGGTCGTTGATGGCCTCCACCCGGAGCAGGGAATAGTATTTTTCGCCCGGCTTGGCCTGGCGGGACTGGCCGATAATCATGTCGCCGGTGCGCAGACCGAAGCGGCGTATCTGGGACTGGGAAACATATATGTCCGACGACGAGGGCAACAGCGTACCCTGGCGCAGGAAGCCGTAGCCGTCGGGCATGATTTCCAGGATGCCGGAGCAGAAGATGTTGCCCTGCTGTTCGGTAGTGGCCTGGAGCAGACGCAGGATGATGTCCTGCTTCTTGGCGCCGGTGATGCCGGACACCTTCATGCGCTTGGCCAGCTCCAAAAGGTCCTCACGGGACATCGTTTCCAGCCGCGACAAGGACAACGGCGGCGGCGGCGGCTCCGGGGGGAGGGGGGCTTCGGCGTCAGGGTTGTTGTTCAGATTAAGGTCTTGTTCAGTCATGGTGGTACTCCTGGCTTTAGCTCTCAGCCTTCAGCATTCAGCTGTCAGCTTTTGTATTAAAGAACTTATCATCCTTTTGATTTCTACGACTTGTGTGTTGAGAGTCTGGTATTTATCTACTTTTAGATATTCGAGCTCACTGGCAAGCAACAGGTGATATTCAAGTTCACTCGCCGAGCCGGCGGCAATCTGTAAATAGCGCCTGAATTCAGCATCTCCATGACGCCCGCAACCCTCGGCGATATTGGCTGGTATGGAAGCCCCACAACGTCTCATTTGAGAAGTAAGCCCATATACTTCCTCCCTGGGGAATCCGGCAGTAGCACGGTAAATCTGAATCACCATTTCATGTGCTTTTTGCCAGACGGATAGTTTGTGGAAATCTCTCATTATAATTCTTAGTTACTGAAAGCTGATGGCTGATAGCTGATAGCTATCACGCGTTCGTAGCTCCGCTTTTCTTCCAGTCATCCATGAACGCCTGGATGCCTTTGTCCGTCAGCGGGTGCCTGAGCATCTGCTCCAGTATTTTATACGGCACGGTGGCTACCTGGGCGCCGGCCTTCATGGACTCCACGCAGTGCAGGGGGTGGCGGATGGAGGCGGAGATGACCCAGGCGTCGAAACTGTACTCTTCCAGCATGTTGACGATGTCGCGCACCAGTTGCATGCCGTCGTGGCCGATGTCGTCCAGCCGGCCAACGAAGGGGCTGATATAGGCGGCGCCGGCGTGAGCGGCCAGCAGGGCCTGGTTGACCGAGAAGCACAGCGTCATGTTGACCTGGATGCCCTCTTTGGCCAGTTCCCGGGTGGCTGACAGGCCGTCAGCGGTGGTCGGCAGTTTGATGACCGCGTTGTCCGGCGCCCAGCCGAAGAAACGCTTGCCGTCGGCCACCATGGTTTTGGCGTCTTCGGCCACGGACTCAACCGAGATGGGCGAACCTTCCGGCAGAATGGAAGCAATCTCCTGCACCAGGGCCTTGTAGTCCTTGTGCCCGGCGCGGGCCACCAGCGTGGGGTTGGTAGTCACGCCGTGGATGACGCCCATGTCGGCGGCTTTCCTGATTTCTTCGATTACGGCGGTATCTAAGAATAGTCTCATTGGTATACTCCGGGTTTATTATTAAATTCCAAAACTCAAATCACAAAATCCAAACAAGCACCAACGTTCAAATGTCCAATTATCAAAACTGATTTGCCTTCAATCCACCTGTTTTTTTGGTCATTATATCTTGTGGTTTGTTTGTTATTTGGTATTTGGTGCTTGTGATTTTCGCATTCAGCCTTCAGCTGAAAGCGGCAACGCTGTCTGCGCCCCTTCCCGCATCACTTTCATAGCCGCGCCGATGAAGTCACGGAAGAGCGGCTGGGGCCTGCCGGGGCGGGAGGTGAACTCCGGGTGGAACTGGCAGGCCAGCATCCAGGGATGGTCGGCCAGCTCGCAGATTTCTATCAGCTTGCGGTCGGGCGAAACGCCGGAAAAGACCATGCCGGCGGCCTGGTAGCGTTCCAGGTAGGCGTTGTTGAACTCGAAGCGGTGACGGTGGCGCTCATGGACCAGTTCCTGCCCGTAAGCGGCCGCGGCGCGGGTGCCGGGCAGAACCTGACAGGGCCAGTTGCCCAGGCGCATGGTGCCGCCCTTGCCGCAGACGTCCTTCTGCTCCGGCATGATGTCAATGACCGGGTGGGCGGTGGCGGAATCGAACTCGGTGGAATTGGCGCGGTCGGCTGAAATGACGTTGCGGGCAAACTCGATGACCATGATTTGAAGGCCCAGGCAGAGGCCGAAGTACGGCACCTTGTGGGTGCGGGCGTACCGGGCCGCCGTGATCATGCCTTCGATGCCGCGGTCGCCGAAACCGCCCGGAACGATGATGCCCTGGGCGTGGTCCAGCAGGCGTTCGCCGCCGGGCTTCTCCAGGTCTTCGGACTGTATCCAGTCAATCTGGACGTCCCGCGAATGAAACAACCCGGCGTGGGACAGGGCTTCGCGGACGGAGTAATAGGCGTCGCGCAGTTCCACGTACTTGCCCACCAGGGCGATGCGCACCGGTTCGCAGGGCGTCTTCAGGCAGTCAATCATCCTGCGCCAGCCGTCCAGTTGGGAATGGCTGGCCCTGGTCAGGCCGAGGCGGCGCACCAGGAAATCACCCAGGCCTTCGGCTTCCAGCATCAGCGGCACTTCGTAGATGGTTTCCACGGTGGGGGCGAAGACGACGGCCTCGCGGTCGACATCGCAGAACAGGGAGATTTTCTCCCGGATGTTTTCGGCGATGGGCACGTCGGCGCGGCAGACGATGACGTCCGGCTGGATACCGATGCGCCGCAGTTCGTTGACCGAATGCTGGGTGGGCTTGGTCTTCAGCTCCTGGGTGGAGCCGATATAAGGCAGAAGGGTGACGTGAATGTAGAGCACGTTGTCCCGGCCGACATCCTTGCGCATCTGGCGGATGGCTTCCAGGAAGGGCTGGCCTTCGATGTCGCCGACGGTGCCGCCGACTTCGATGAGGATGACATCGGCGCCGGACTTCTCCGCCAGCTGGTGGAAGCGGGATTTAATCTCGCCGGTCAGGTGAGGCACCACCTGGATGGTGCCGCCCAGGTAGTCGCCGCGGCGTTCGCGGGCGATGACGGCGGAATAGACCTGGCCGGAAGTGGCGTTGGACTCGGCAGTCAGGTCGATGTCGATGAAGCGTTCGTAATTGCCCAGGTCAAGGTCGGTTTCGGCACCGTCGCCGGTAACGAAAACCTCACCGTGCTGATAGGGCGACATGGTGCCGGGGTCGACATTGAGATAGGGGTCCAGTTTCTGAACCGAGACGGAAACGCCCCGGCTTTTGAGAATGGTGCCGATGCTGGCGACGGTGATACCCTTGCCTACGGAACTGACCACGCCGCCGGTCACGAATATGTATTTAGCCATGTAACAGCATACCGAACGTCCTGAAAACAAGGATAGTTTTGTTCATCAAGGGAAACGAGCTTTGGGGAAATTCTCAAGCCCGTAGCTTATTATAGAATCGGTCTGGCGAGATGTCAACAGGATTTCAGCGGTCAGCGGTAAGCTGTCAGCCGAAAGCTGTCGGCTGACAATCTTTATTGCCATTAGGACATCACGACGTTATAATGTTTTGACATCATACGGAGGCTGATATGACCGAATCTACCAAAAGAACCACTGTCTACCTGGACCCGGAACTCCACCGGGCTTTGCGCCTCAAGGCCCTGGCCGCCGAACGCTCGCTGTCCGAACTCATCAACGAGGCACTGAGGGAAAGCCTGGCCGAAGACGCCGATGACATCGCCGCCTTCGAAAGCAGAGTGAACGAGCCGCTGGTCAGCTATGAAGCGATGGTCAAGAAACTGAAAGCCGATGGCCGGATATAAGCTGTTTTTCCGGGCGTCGGTGGAACAGGACCTGAAAGCCCTGCCCAAGGCGGACGTCAGACGAATCATGGGGCGTATCTCAGCGCTGGCCGAAGACCCGCGGCCGCCGGGCTGTGAAAAACTGGTCGGGCAGGAACGCTACCGGGTGCGGCAAGGCCGCTATCGTATCGTCTATTCCATTCAGGACCGGGAACTCACCGTCTGGATAGTCCGGGTCGGCCACCGGAAGGACGTTTACCGGAAACGGGGTTGATACCGAATGATATTCAGCTACCGGCTTTCCTGCAATCAGCCCGGAAAACCGAGACTGCTTCGCGTCCTGGGGCCGCGCGCAGTAACGATTTTAGAGTACGTCATTGCGAAGCCGCCCCAAGGAGGCTTTGGCAATCTAAATACCCCGCTGAAAGCTGACGGCTGACTGCTGAAAGCTATACCCCGGCGTCCTTGCGAGGCTACGCCGAAGCAATCCCGGTCTTTAATTCCCGGCCTGACGTGTACCAAAGCCGTATCACCTGAACCGGGACTGCTTCGCGTCCTCCGGCCGCTCGCAGTGACGGGAGGGGGGGGGTGTCAGTGACGGAAGGGGAGGTGTCCTTGCGAGGCCACGCCGAAGCAATCCCGGTGCCCTTATCCTTCCACGTCATTGCGAAAGTGCGAAGCACTTGTGGCAATCTAAATACCCCGCTGAAAGCTGACGGCTGACTGCTGAAAGCTATACCCCGGTGCCCCTGCTGAAAGCCGCCTACTCCGTTGCGGTTAAAAATCCTTCAGCGCGGTTACCGTAATAAGGTTATTCCAGTCACGAATCTCTATCTCCACCTGGTAACCGCCTAAAGTCCCTTTCAATATGGTGGAGGTGCCGTTCAAAACGGGATGAGCTTCAGTTTCCGTAAAATTTGCGGCGCCGGCCATAACGCTCCGATAATGATTGACGGCATCCGCCACCGTGCCGTTATTTCGGTACCTGGTGTAATATTCCTTGAGATCAGGCCAGCATTTGAAGGTTTCTCTCATAATCTCTGATGAAGGGAAGGCGGGCAGTAAAGTCGGCGAAAAGTCAGCAAAATAGGGATTGCGGTCATAGATTGTGACGTTATTGATCACCATAACGTTGACAACCTGCTCCCCGGTATAAAATGAATCCTGTGTATCGGCGTAAACATTCCATTCACCGATAAAGCCCTGAACATCGGCGACGGCATTGATATCAAGGGACTCCAACAGGTCGCGGTAATGCTTCAGCACCTCGGCTTCGGTGGCTTTAGCGGAATACTGAATATTAAAAATGGACTTGTAGTATTCATAACCGAAATCCGCGGGGTAATAAACATCCATCCCGAAATGGTTCTGCCGTTCCTGCACATTCAACAGCGGCCAGACGGTTTCAGGATAATGGGTCAGCTCACACATGAAATAGACCGGCTCCGTGGTCATCGGCGGAGTGGTAGTTGCCGGCGGATTGGTGGTGGTCGCCGGAGGGGGAGTGGTGGTATTACCGGGATTCTGATTGGTCGACGCCGGAGGGTTTTCAGCCTGGCCGCAACCGGCCACTACCAACAGCATCGACAACGAGAGAATCAGGGCCGAAGAGCGGAACGATTTTTTCAAAGTGAAGTTCCTTTCTAAAAATGTCTCAAACGAATAAGGAATTATTCTGAAAAAGACAGGATTTGTCAACCAAACAGATGGTAATTCCATCCAATATCAGTACGCGAATGAAGCCAGGCCTTACTGAATCAGCCGTCCATAGCCGCTCGCAGTGACGGGAGGGGAGGTGTCCTTGCGAGGCTACGCCGAAGCAATCCCGGCGCCCCTGCTGATAGCTGACGGCTGACGGCTGAAAGCTCGCCCCCGTTTCGGTCATTCGGATTTGGATATTCAGTTCCCCGCGTCACTTCGTTCCTCGGGACGGCTTCGCCGGTTTGTTATTTGTGATTTGGTGCCTGGAAGTTCCCGCCCAAGCCAGGCCTGTCATCCTCGGCGCAAGCCGGGGATCCACGTTCCATGGCTTTATGGATTACCCGCTTTCGCGGGTAATGACAGATGAGGAGCGGGTGATGCCATTGAGGGGGTAATGATATAGAAGAGGCGGGCAATGACAGAAAATTGGTTGTCTTCCTCGGCGCAAGCCGGGGGTCAAATACCAGCTGATAGCTGACAGCTCGCCCCCGTTTCGGTCATTCGGATTTGGATATTCAGTTCCCCGCGTCACTTCGTTCCTCGGGACGGCTTCGCCGGTTTGTTATCTGGTGCTTGGGATTTGGAATTTCCCGCTTAAGCCGCTTCTCCGCCCTTGAACGAAAGTTCCTCGCCCTCCAAATCTACCGTCACTTTGGAGCCTTCCTTGAATTCACCCTTCAGCAGTCGGGTGGCCAGCGGGTTCTCCACGTATTTTTCGATGGCGCGGCGCAGGGGCCGGGCGCCGTACACCGGGTCGTAGCCGACTTTGGCCAGCCAGCCCTTGGCGGCCTCGGTAATTTCCAGTTTGATTTCCATTTCCTCCAGGCGTGACTCCACGTCTTTGGCCATCAGGTCCACGACGTGGCGTAACTGCTCTTCGGCCAGTTCATGGAAGACGATGATTTCATCGATGCGGTTGATGAATTCCGGCCGGAACTGCTTGCGCACCTCGCCCAGCACCTTGTCTTTCATCTTCTCATAGCCTTCCTTGCCGTTGCCCTCGCCGGTGACGAAGCCCAGGCGGGATTCGCGGCGGATGGTTTCCACGCCGGCGTTACTGGTCATGATGACCACGGTGTTCTTGAAATCCACCGTCCGGCCCTGGCCGTCGGTCAGCCGACCGTCGTCCAACAGTTGGAGCAGGACATTGAAGACCTCGGGGTGGGCCTTTTCCACCTCGTCCAGCAGGATGACACGGTAAGGGCGCTTGCGCACCGCCTCGGTCAACTGGCCGCCTTCCTCGAAGCCGATATAGCCGGGAGGCGCCCCCACCATGCGGGAGACGGTATGCCGTTCCTGGTACTCCGACATGTCGATGCGCACCATGGCCGTTTCATCGCCGAACATGAACCAGGCCAGCGAGCGGGCCAGTTCGGTCTTGCCGACGCCGGTGGGACCCAGGAACAGGAAGGAACCGATGGGCCGCCGCGGGTCCTTGAGACCGGCGCGGGAACGCCGGATGGCCTCGGCCACGGCCACCACCGCCTCTTCCTGGTCGACGAAGCGTTCGTGGATGCGGTCTTCCATGTGAACCAGTTTTTCGGCTTCGGCTTCCAGCATCTGGGTCACCGGGATACCGGTCCAGTTGGCGATGAGGGTGGCGATATGCTCGGCGCTGACCTCGCCGGAAATCTTCTCTTCGGCCAGCCAGGTTTCCCGGGCGGAGTTATATTCCTCTTCCAGCCGCAGACGTTCGCTCCGCGTTTCGGCGGCCGTTTCGAACTCCTCACGCTGAGAAGCGGCTTCTTCTTCCGCTTCCAGCTGGCGCAGACGGGCTTCCTTTTCCCGAATGGCCGGCGGGGCGCTCTCCGAGTCCAGCCTCAGCTTGGAGGCGGCCTCGTCGATGAGGTCAATGGCCTTGTCCGGCAGGTGGCGCTCGGTCAGGTAACGCTGGGACAGCCTGACGGCGGCATCCAGTGCCTCGTCGGTAATCTTTATCTTGTGGTGCGCCTCATAGCGCGGGCGCAGACCTTTCAGTATTTCGATGGCGTCTTCGATATTCGGCTCGTTGACGAATACCGGCTGAAGCCGCCGTTCCAGGGCCTTGTCCTTTTCGATGTTCTTGCGGTAATCGTCGGAAGTGGTGGCGCCGATGACCTGAAGTTCGCCGCGGGCCAGCGCCGGCTTGAGCATGTTGGAAGCGTCCAGCGCGCCCTCGGTGGCTCCGGCGCCGACCAGGGTGTGAATCTCGTCGATGAAGAGAATAATCTCACCGGCGGAAGCCCGGACTTCGTCCATGACCGCCTTCAGGCGTTCCTCGAACTCGCCGCGGAACTTGGCCCCGGCCAGCAGGGAACCCATGTCCAGCGCCATCACCCGGCGCTCCTTGAGCGAAGTGGGGATGTCGCCGTCGACGATTTTCTGAGCCACGCCTTCGGCGATGGCCGTCTTGCCGACACCGGCTTCACCGACGATGACCGGATTGTTCTTGGTGCGGCGGGTGAGAACCTGCATCACCCGGCGGATTTCCATATCCCGACCGATGACCGGGTCCAGTTTGCCCTGCTCGGCCAGTTCGTTCAAATCACGGGAGTATTTGGCCAGCGAACGGTACTTGCTTTCGGCACGGGCGTCGGTCACCCGGTGCGAGCCGCGTATCTTCTGAAGCGCCAGATAGACCTTTTCCTTGTCGATACCGAAGCTCTTGAGGATGGCTGACGACAGCCCCTTCTGTTCTCCGGCGATGGCAATCAGGATATGCTCGGTGCCGATGAATTCGTCCTTGAGCCGGGTGGCTTCCTGCGAGGCTTCCATGCCCACCTGGTTGATGCGGGGGGTGGGATATATCTGCTGGGCTTCATAACCCAGTTTGGGTACCTTGTTCAGGGCGGCGTCCACCTCGGTCTTGATGGCATCGGCGTCAGCGCCCAGTTCCTTTATTATTTCACCGACCAGCCCCTGGTCCTGTGTCAGCAGGGCCATCAGCAGATGCTCCACGTCCCACTGATTGTGCTGATACTCCCGCACCAGCATCTGGGAGGAGGCAATGGCTTCCTGAGCCTGTTCGGTGAACTTTTCCTGTTTCATCGGATATCCTTTCGGGCGGACGGGCCGCCGATTATTCTTCTTCCATCTTGCGGTAGAGCCGTTGCAGTTCGGTCTTGAGCTGTTCGTTCTCCCGCATGAGCTGGTTCATCTTCTCCAGCATGTTATTGATGACCTCTACCCCGGCCAGATTGACCCCCAGGTCGTCCATCAGGTTGCGTACCCGGCGCAGTATCTCGATGTCATATTCGGAATAAAGCCGGATGTTGCCCTGCGACCGCTGGGGTTTGACCAGCCCGGAGCGCTCGTAATAGCGCAGGGTGTGGGTCTTGACGCCGATAAGCTCGGCGGCGACGTGAATCACATATCGCGGACGATGTCTTTCCTCTGTCATGACTGCCTCCCCTTCCGCGGGTTGTGGTTATCTTCGATATTCATTATTTCCGTCATGTCAGCCTTCGCTTCTCAGCCGGGCCAGCTCGGCAAAAAGTTCCTTTTCGCGCTCGGTCAGATTGGTCGGCAGGCGGACGTTGACCTTGACGATGAGGTCGCCGTGGCCGGCCTTGCCCAGACGTGGCATACCCTGACCGGTGAGCTTGAAGGTTCTGCCGTTCTGGGTTTCCGGGGGAATCTTGAGCGCCAGCCGGGTGCCCTTGATTGTGGGCACAGGAACCTCGCCGCCCAGCGCGGCGACATGGAGGGGCACCTCGATGGGCGCGTACAGGTCGTCGCCCTTGCGTTCGAAGCGGGGATGCGGCGCCACCCGCACCACCAGGAACAGGTCACCCCGAGGCCCGCCGCCGGTGCCTTCGCCGCCCTTGCCGGCCAGCCGCACCCGGGAGCCATTGGTCACCCCGGCGGGAATCTTGACTTCCAGTTTTTCGGTCTTGTCGGCGCCCTGCATCGCCATCTGGCGGGTGGCGCCGTGGTAAGCCTCTTCCAGCGTCACTTCCACCTGGTATTCCAGGTCCTGCCCCCTGCCGGGACGGCGTTTGCCACCGCGGCCGCGCAGAATCTGGTCGAAGATACCGCCGATGTCCTCGCCGGCGAAACCGGCCCCCGACTGGCGGAATTCGAAACCGCCGAAGGGGTCGGCGCCGCCGCCGAAGGGATTGGCCCCGCCGTACTGCTGTTGATACTGGGCGCCGCCGGCTTTTTCGAAGGCGTCGGCGTGTTGCCAGTTCTCGCCGTACTTGTCGTACTTGGCGCGCTTGTCCTTGTCGCCCAGCACTTCGTTGGCTTCGTTGATTTCCTTGAAACGGGCCTCAGCCGTCTTGTCACCCGGATTGACGTCAGGGTGATACTTGCGCGCCAGCTTACGGAAGGCCTTCTTGACCTCATCCTGCGTGGCGCTTTTACCGATGCCCAGAATGGCGTAGTAATCTTTCTTCGCGGCCATATGGCCTTTTCTCCGTTCAGAAAAGTTGACTCATTATACCATCATCAAGCATTCTTGTCTATGGTTTTTCAGTATTCTTTACATATATTTATCAAGGTTGGGGCGCGGTCAGACGTCTCCGCCGAATCCCTGTGCCCCTGCTGAAAACTGACAGCTATTTCGGTCATTTAGGGAACCTCTGAAAAACACATAGTTGTAAAGTTTCGGTGATATTGTTGGTGATATCTTGCGCCCACGAAGCGAAACCGCAGTGTTTTTGGCAGGTTACACCGGCCTTTATCCGGTTTGCTCCACCCTGAAGGAGCGGTTTTCCGGTTATTGGGCGCAATTCACCCTTCAGGTTGCCATCATGCTTAATTCCCGGCGTACCAGATATAAATTAGCCAGCGTGAACAGGCTGAAGACCTGCACCATATTCTTGTGGAGGCCTTTGTATTTGACCTTCCGGTATCGCCATAGATGCTTGACCACCAGAAACGCATGCTCACCCTTGGCTCGAACTTTGCCTTGTCTTCGGTTAAACTCGGCGTCTTCCGGTGTCAGTTGATAGTGCCGGCTGGCTTTGCGTTTTACCCGCCAATCAATGCCTCGGGATTCGTAACGTCTTTGCCTTTCCTCACTGGTATAGGCTTTATCTCCATAGACCGCCTTTTCCTCTCCGTGCAGTAACTTATCCATGACCTGTGAATCATGAACTGAGGCATCGGTCACCACTATCGTATGCGCCAGTCCCTTGCCGGTGTCTGCGCCTATATGAGCCTTCATGCCAAAATACCACTGATTCCCCTTTTTGGTCTGTCGCATCTGTGGGTCTCGGGCCTTATCCCGGTTTTTGGTCGAAGATGGCGCATTGATTATCGTAGCGTCGACTATTGTCCCTTCTTTTAACAATAAACCTTTGTCTGAAAGATAATTCCTTGTCTTTTCAAATAACGCCATGGTCAGATTGTGCTTCTCCAGCAGATGACGAAAATGCAGTATAGTACTTTCATCCGGTACAGGGTCAGATTGGATATCGATTCCGGCAAATCGTCTCATCGATTCTATATCGTAAAGCGCGTCTTCCATCGCCGGATCCGATAAACCGTACCACTGTTGCATGAAATATATCCGTAGCATGCGCTCCAGCGGCATTGGATGTCGACCATTACCGGCTTTGGGGTAATACTCAACTATGATTTCCAGTAGTTCTTTCCAGGGAATTACCCGATCCATTTCCTGAAGGAATACTTCCCGTCGCGTCTGTTTCTTTTTGTTAGCATAAGCCAGACTGGCAAATGACAAGGTCTTCATTAACTTCGCCATCCTTCGTTTATGGATGACTAATTATACCTCATCAAACGTGACTTGTTCAGAGATTCCTTAGATGGTTCCCCACGTCACTTCGTTCATCGGGAAGGCTTCGCCGGTTTGTTATTTGGTGCTTGTGATTTGGAATTTATCGTTTGAAAGCCTCACGGCTTTCAAACGATTGCGCCTCCCGCCCCCAGATGCTATCATTCAGCTATCACCTCAAGGAGTTTCCCTATCAATAAAGACGCGTACGCCGCCGCCGGCGTCAGTATCGACTCTGCCGTCGCGGCCAAGGAAAGAATCGCCGAACTGGCCCGCGCCACCTTCACCCCCGGCGTCCTGGGCGGACCGGGTTTCTTCGGCGGCATGTTCGAACTGCCCTCCGGTTACATCAAACCGGTGCTGGTGTCCTCCTGCGACGGTGTCGGCACCAAGCTCCGCATCGCCTCCGCCATGAACAAACACGACACCGTCGGCATTGACATCGTCAACCATTCCGTCGATGACATCCTCACCTGCGGCGCCGCGCCGCTGTTCTTCCTGGACTATATCGCCATGGGCAAAATGGATCAGGCCATGGTGGCCGACATTGTCAAAGGCCTGTCAACCGCATGTCAAGAGGTCGACTGCGCCCTTATCGGCGGGGAGACCGCCGAGATGCCGGGTATTTACCACGGCCGGGATTACGACCTGGCCGGAGTTATTGTCGGTATCGTCGAAAAAGACCGGGTTGTCAACGGGTTGTCCATCAAGCCCGGCGACGTCGCCCTGGGCCTGCCGTCCTCCGGTCTGCACACCAACGGCTACTCCCTGGCCCGCCGGGTGCTGGGCGAAACCCCCGAAGAGCTGGCCAAAGTCTATCCCGGCTTCGACCGTCCCATCGGCGACGTCCTGTTGGAGCCCCATGTTTCGTATTTCAAAACGCTCCAGCCGGTGCTGGGTGATGTCAAGGGGCTGGCCCACATCACCGGCGGCGGCTTCACCGACAACATCCCGCGCGCCCTGCCGGAAAACGTCTCGGTCAGGCTGGACACTTCGGCCTGGCCGGTGCCGCCGGTCTTCCGGCTCATCCGGGAACAGGGTAGCATCGACCGAGACGAGATGTACCGGGTATTCAACATGGGTATCGGCATGGTGGTTTTCACCGACCCGTCGCGGACAGCCGACCTGCTGAACGCCATGCCCTCAGCCATGGTCATCGGCGAAGTCACTGCCGAACCCGGCCGAAATGTTTATCTGACACCGGAGGCTGAATGAGAAAACTACACCGAGCGTGGTTGACCGCCGCCCTGGCCGGACTGGTCCTGCTGGCGGGTTGCGGCACCCTGGACATGCAGTTGCAGACCGATGTCAAGGCATCGGGCGACTACACCCAGTCGGTGGTCATCACCGCCACCGGCGCCTTCGCCGAAAAATTCGACAGCATCGAGAACATCACCGACATGACCGACGAGGGCTGGGAGGTATCGACCACCCGTTCCGGCGACGCCGTCACCCTCAGCGCCGTCAAGGATTTTACCCCCGAGGACGCTTTCTTCCTGCCCGATTCCACCGGCACCGAATCACCGGTGCTGGACATTGAGCGGCAGAACTACTTCGTTTTCAGCGACTATGTCTTCACCGTCAACATTCCCGCCGACCCGGAAGCCATGGGGCTGGAGGACATGGGAGACCTGGGGGACCTTGACGGCCTGGGTGAACTGGACGACCTGGGTCAGTACGACCAGCTCATGCTTAACCTGATGAAGGATATGTTCACCATGTCCTGGACGGTCAACATGCCCGGCGAAATCAAAACCGCCAACGCCGATGCCGTCGCCGGCTCTTCGGCCACCTGGAACTTCGACATCACTACCCTGTCCCAGGGCGGCGTCATGACCGCCGAGGTGCGGGTCATCAACTGGGCATTCATCGGCGGCTTAGCCGCCTTCATCGTCATTCTGGCGGCGCTGGGCTTCATCTTCAGCCGCCGCCACGGACAATAAACAGGCGAGGTAATTACACTATGAGAGCCATACTGAGCGTTTCCGACAAGACCGGGCTGACCGATTTCGCCGCCGCCCTGGCCGAAATGGGCTGGGAGATAGTTTCCACCGGCGGCACCAGGAAAGCCCTGGCCACCGCCGGTGTGCCGGTGCGCGGCATTTCCGACATCACCGGCTTCCCCGAGATACTGGACGGGAGAGTCAAGACCCTCCACCCCATGGTTCACGGCGGCCTGCTGGCCCGCCGCGACAAGCCGGAGCACCTGGCCGAGCTGGAAAAGAACAGCATAACCCCCATCGACATGGTGGTGGTCAACCTCTACCCCTTTGTCCAGACCGTGTCCAGGCCCGACGTCACCCTGGAAGACGCGCTGGAAAACATCGACATCGGCGGGCCGACCATGATCCGCGCCTCGGCCAAGAACTTCCCCGGGGTCATCATCGTCACCGACCCTGACGACTACGCCATGGTCATCGGCAAGCTCAAAAGCGGCGGACTGTCGGCCGACGACCGCCGGACGCTGGCGCAGAAGGCCTTCCAGCATACCGCCATGTACGATACCGCCATCGCCCAGTACCTGTGGCAGGGCAACGACGGCTTCCCGGACAACATGACAATAGCCCTGTCCAAGAAACAGGAACTGCGTTACGGGGAGAACCCCCACCAGTCAGCCGCCTTCTATGCCGAAAAGCGGGTCGGCGTCGGTAGCGACACCGGCATTACCGAAGCCGAACAGCTCTGGGGCAAGGCACTGTCCTATAACAACATCCTGGACGCCGACGCCGCCTGGAACTCAGCCACCGACTATTCAGCGCCGACGGTATCCATCATCAAGCACACCAACCCCTGCGGCCTGGCCTCCCACGAGGATGTGGCCGAAGCCTACCGCCGCGCCTTTGCCGGCGACCCGGTATCCGCCTACGGCGGCATCGTGGCCGTCAACCGGACGCTGACCGCCGAGATGGCCGAGGCCATGCGTGGCACCTTCTACGAAATCTCCATCGCCCCGGATTACGAAGAAGCGGCGCTGGAAATCCTCAAGAAGCGCAAGGACCTGCGCATCCTGAAGGCTGACCTGCCGACGCCCGGCGTCAAGCCGGGGCCGGTCTATCGCCGGGTGAAGGGCGGCGTGCTCGTCCAGGAAGCCGACGCCCTGCCGGAAGACAGCGTCAAGCTGACCACCGTGACCAAACGCGCCCCCACCGACGAAGAAACAGCCGACCTGCTGTTTGCCTGGCGGGCGGTGAAGCATATCAAATCCAACGCCATCGTTCTGGTCAAGGACAGGAAGATACTGGGCATGGGTGCCGGTCAGCCCAACCGGGTGACCAGTGTGGACATCGCCGTCAAGCGCGCCGGCGACCAGTCCCGGGGTTCGGTCATGGCTTCTGACGCCATGTTCCCCTTCAACGACTCGGTGCTTCAGGCCGCCGCCGCCGGGGTGAACGCCATCATCCAGCCGGGCGGCTCCATCCGCGACGAGGAATCCATCCGTGCCGCCGACGAGAACGGCATTGCCATGGTCTTCACCGGCACGCGGCATTTCCTGCACTAGGCCTCAATCGAATATCATGAAAAACAAACCTGAACGCTTCGTGCCGGCCGAGTCGGTTCTGCGCGGCGATACCGCCGACGTCTATTTCCGGCGCGCCGTGGACATCCTGTCGGCCGAAGGCCGGGACGCCGTGGTCACCATGGAGTTCTTCCCCAACGGCGACGGCGTACTGTGCGGCCTGGAAGAAGCGCTGACCCTGCTGGAACGCGCCCTGCCCCCGGACAACCGCGAGGTGTGGGCGCTGACCGACGGCGACCGGGTGGCGTCGAAAGAAGTAGCCCTCCGAGTGCGGGCGCCTTACCTGAGTTTCGGACTTTACGAAACCGCCCTGTGCGGCATCCTCGCCACCGGCACCGGCTGGGCCACCGCCGCCCGGCAGTGCGCCGAAGCCGCCGGCGATATCCCCTGCATCAGTTTCGGGGCGCGTCATGTCCACCCCCTGGTGGCCGGGCGCATGGATTACGCCGCCGTTACCGGCGGTTGCCGGGGCTGTTCGTCCATCGAAGGCGCCCGGCTGGCCGGCATCGAGCCGTCCGGCACCATGCCCCACGCCTTGATTATCGTCATCGGCGACACCGTCGAGGCCACGCTGGCCTTCGACCGACATATCGACCCGGCTGTGTCCAGGGTGGCCCTGGTGGACACCTTCAAGGACGAAGCCGAGGAAAGTCTGCGGGTGGCCACAGCGCTGGGCGAAAAGCTCAAGGCGGTGCGGCTGGATACGCCCGTCGAACGCGGCCGCGTCACCGCCGAACTGGTGACGGAAGTCCGCGCCCGGCTTGACCAGGCTGGACATGGCCACGTGGGCGTCTTTGTGAGCGGCGGCATCACCCCGGAACGCATCAGGTATTTCCTGGACCACGGCGCGGCGGTAACCGGCTTCGGCATCGGCAGTCATATCTCCGGGGCCCGTCCCATAGACTTCACCGCCGATATCCACGAGGTGGACGGGGCGGCGGTGGCCAAGCGGGGGCGAATCCCGGGAATCACCGAAAACCCGCGGCTCAGGCGGGTGCTTTAAGGCCGTACAGCCATGGCCGCTTGCGCCCTGTCTGCCCGATTCATCCTGCCCTCCGGCTTTTTCGGCTATATTAGCTGGAATGCCCCGGCGGTGTCACCCGGCGGTCACCGGGGTTGACATTATCTGATTTTTCTGATTATACTGATTTATCTATTATTACAGAGGCTATCATGACCAGAGAAAAGAAAGTCGCCGATTCCTGTTGCCGGACGGGTGAGGGCTGTCGGGTCGAATCCATAGTCAGCGTGGACAACCGGGGGCAGGTAGTCCTGCCCAAGGAAGTGCGTGACAGCATGGGCATATCTGCCGGGGAAAAACTGGCGCTGGTGACCCTCAACCGGGACGGCGAACCGTGCTGTCTGGTGATGATGAAAGCCGAAAAGCTGGCTAAGGGCGCCGGTGAGTTCCTCAGTCCGATACTGAACGAAATCTAACAAGGAGCCAGATTAATGAAAGACACCGAGATTAAGAGTTATGTCAAGGAACGTTACGGCGCCGTCGCCCGGGGCAGTGAGTGCGGGTGCGGCTCCGGCTGTTGCGGCGCGGCCTCCCCGGACCGGGTAGCCAGTGTCATCGGCTATTCCGACGAAGAACTGGCCGGCGTCCCCGACGGCGCCAACCTGGGACTGGGTTGCGGCAATCCCACCGCCATTGCGGAGCTGGTACCGGGCGAGACGGTTCTCGACCTGGGTTCCGGCGCCGGTTTCGACGCTTTTCTGGCGGCGCGCCAGGTCGGCCCGGCCGGTAAAGTCATCGGGGTGGACATGACTCCGGACATGCTGTCCAGGGCTCGTGATAACGCCGCCAGGAGCGGTTTTACCAATGTCGAATTCCGCCAGGGTGAGATAGAAGACCTGCCGGTGGCATCAGGCACCATCGACACCGTCATCTCCAACTGCGTCATCAACCTGTCGCCGGACAAGCCGGCGGTCTTTGCCGAGGCTTTCCGGGTGCTCAAACCCGGCGGCCGTCTGGCCGTATCGGACATCGTGCTGACCGAGCCCCTGCCCGACTATGTCCGTGATTCCATGGCCGCCTATACCGCCTGTGTCGCCGGGGCTGTCCTGAAGGAAGAATATCTCGGCGCCATGAAAGACGCGGGGTTCGAGAAGATAGAGGTACGGGGCGAAAGCGTCTTCGACCTGGACTTCATCGACATGGCGCCGGAACTGATGAAGAGCGCCGCGTCGCCGGGACTGACGGAAGAAAAAATACAGGACATTTCCGAAACCATCGTCAGCGTCAAGGTCACGGCGGTCAAGCCGATAAAATGACGCCGGCAGGCTGGCGACACTGACTACTGATGGCTAACCGCTGTCCGGCTGAAAAACCAGCCTCAGCACTTCGCTGGTTCGCTCCGTCACCCTGACCCTTTCATCCAGCCGGTAGCCGGCCACCCAGACGATATGCCCCCGGCCTTCGACGACCGGAATGCCCGGCCGAAAGTCGCGCGGCACCCGGGCATCGATGAAAAAGTCCTTCAGCTTCTTTTCAGCGCCCAGCCCCAGCGGGTGAAAACGGTCGCCGTCCTGCCGCCCCCGGACCGTCAGCTCCCGGCCGGCGCATTCCGCGTCCATGACCGCCGTCAGGCCGTCATCTGTCGACGGAAACTCCCCGACGGCAGACCGGGGCAGAAGCTCGGCGATTACCCGCCAGCCAGGCAACAGCGTTTCTCCCGGCACCGTCAGCCGATAACGGCCTTCGATGACCGGCGACGTGCCGGGTAACGACGCGGAAACCTTCCCCAGATACGCCTGGCCGTAACCCGCCCGGAACACCAGGCCCTGCGGCAGATCTATCATCCGCCCGGCGCCGCCGGTAGCGATGTCCAGCATATCTTCCACATGCCCGGCTTCGATGTCTTTGGCACTGCCCAGCGCCCCGGCCAGGGCCGCCCGGAGAACGGCGCGGCGCAGAGCCGGGTGCAGGCCGGCCAGTCCGGCGCGGTCGATGACGGTCAGCTCACCTTCGGTGCGGACGACAAGATCAGCGGCTTCGGCGGCCCGGATTTCGATGAAATCGGCGTCATCGCCCGCCAGTCGCGACAATCTCTCCAGAGCTTCGTCGACGCGGGGATTGTATTCCCGGCGGATTTCCGGCAGAAGCTGTAACCGGATACGGTTGCGGGTGGGCGTCAGTGATTCATTAGTAGCGTCGTCGCGATATTCCAGGCCGGACGCCCGGCAGTAAGCCTCAACCTCAGCGCGTGTGAGGCAAATCAGGGGGCGGATGATTTTCAATGACGTAATTCTCTTGTGGCTGAGTGTGGAAGCCTCTTTAAGTCCCACAAGGCCGGAGAGGCCGGTGCCGCGGAGCAGGTGGAGCATGACGGTTTCTACATGGTCGTTCCGGGTATGAGCCACAGCAACGGTATCACCGCCCGCTGTTTCCGCCAGGAATCGGTAGCGAACCTCGCGGGCGGCTTCCTCCAGGGTCAGTCCGTGGCGGGCGCGGTAGCCGGCCACATCGCGTTTTTCGATGGTGGCTTCCAGTCCCAGCCGTTCAGCCAGCGCCCGGACGAATTCAGCGTCAGCGTCGGCGTCGCCGCCCCGCAGGCCGTGATTCAGGTGGGCGACGTGAAATTCGATACCCAGCGCTGACTGATATTTATGTAAAATGTGTAACAGGCAGACCGAGTCGGCCCCGCCGGACACGCCGACAACCACCCGGCTGACCCCGGACACCAGGCCTTGACAGCGGACAAGCTCCAGCACTTTCTTTTCGGTGGTATGGCAGGCTGTATCCATGAATCGGATTATATCAGGATTTTGCGGTTACGGGAGTGGTTTCCGGATTTTCAGACAAGCCGGCCAGTACCGGTTCACCAGGGCAGGCTGTCCACCTGGAAACAGGCTTCGTTGAAGGCCACCAGCCTGGCGGTCTCGCCGTTTATTTCGATAATGGTCAGACTGCCGGTATTCATGCGGAATTTGCGGATAGCTTCAGGTGGTAAATCCAAAACCCGGCAAATCAGGGTGAGGATGGTGAAATAGTGACCGACGATGAGCACTTCGCCCTCAGGGTAACGCGCCGCCAGCCGGGACACCACGCCCCAGACCCGCTCCCGCACATCGGTCAGGGATTCACCGCCCGGCAGTCGCGGCAGGCCGCCGTCGGCAGTCAGCAGTTGCGCCAGACTGCCCCCGAACTCGCTGGCCGACACGCCTTCCAGGTCGCCGGCGTCGATCTCCCGCAGGTCGCGGTCGAACTCGATGGTCAACTGGCCGTGTTCGGCGGCGATGGCCTCGGCGGTAGCCCGGGCCCGGCCCAGCGGGCTGGAGACGATAGCTTCCAGTTTTTCACCGGCCAGCCGCCCGGCCAGGCATTTAACCTGGCGCAAACCGGTGGCGTTCAGCGGCGTGTCGGAACCGCCGCCCTGGACGCGCTTGTGGCGGTTCCAGTCGGTTTCAGCGTGGCGGGCGATGAATATTCTGGTCATGATGTTAATTTTTGTATGATATGTCTGGCCAGGATTTCGTTAATTTCCCGATGTCGGGGAACAGGTTGGGACATACGGGTAGTCGGATTCTGATACCAGTCATGCCGGCTACCGTGACGCAAAAGCACGCATCCGGCCTGCTGAATGGTTCTGATCAATTCGATACGCTTCACCCGATAACCAGCTCCCCATATCTGCGAATATGGGGAATTCGACCGGAATCTATCTCATCGAAGATATCCCGCAGATTACCCTTGAGCTCATCCAGAGACTGACCCTGAGTTTTATAATCGGGAAAATCTTCCAGCCATCCGATAAACATACCGTCATCCTGAAAATAGACGAATTTTATTTTTTCCATCTCAATCACCAAAGAACTTTATTCCCAGACCGGCTCGAATTATTATTATAACATCAATACTCAGTTTCCGGCCTTGCCGGCATACTCCGCCGCCATTTTCACCCGGTCGTCATAGGAGGGGTGGTCCTGTCCCAGCCGCTCCAGCCAGGACGACGGCCGCGCTTCAGCCAGATTCTGGTCGGTGAGCCGGGTCATGGCGGTGATGAAGGCTTCCGGGTCGCCGGTCAGTTCCAGGGCATAGGCGTCGGCTGACTTCTCCCGTCTCCGGCTGAACCAGGCCAGCGCCGGTAGCGCCGGCATACCGGCGGCGAAGAAGCACGCCAGCAACAGCGGCAAAGCCGCCGGTTCGGCCGGGGCGTAGTCCAGCGCCGCCGCGGCGGCATCGAACAGCCAGGCACCCGTAGCGAAAACCGCTGACAGCACCACCGCCTGAAAGCCGTACAGCCGCCAGACATCGTGGTGCCGCTGGTGGGACAGCTCGTGCGCCATGACCACCTCGACCTCACCCGGCGAATAGCGGTCAATCATGGTGTCGGAAATAGCGATACGCTTGGTTCTGCCCAAACCCATCACCGCGGCGTTGGCCTGGGTGGTGCGGCCGGAAAACTCGATGAGATGGATACCGCCAACCCTGACCCCGGCCCGGTCAGCCAGGGCTGACAGGCGTTCTTTCAGTTCGCCTCCAGGCATCGGTTTCATCGGGAAAAACAGCGGAATGATGAGCACCGGCGCCAGTACCGTCAATACCAGACTGACGGCCAGCAACCCCAGCCAGGCGAAAAGCCACCACCAGTCCGCTGTCAGGCCAATCAGGCCGAACACCGCCCCTGCCGCCGCCGCGCCGAAGACCAGCCCCATCGCCACTGACTTGAAGCGGTCACTCAGCCAGCCACGGAAATCCTGCTGAGACAGCTCGTAGCGGCGGGGCAGTACCAGACCGCCGTAATAATCCAGGGGCAGAAACAGCACGAAATATACTGCCAGCAGAAAGGCCGCGAAAAGAGCCGCGCCGACTGGACCGGCCGGCAGAAAACCGGCGATATTCCCGGCCAGCGGCGTCAGAATAAGCGCCGCCGCCAGCGCCGCGGTCAGACCGAATTCCGCCCGGCTCAGCCGCCGTCGAGCGGCGGCCAGTTCGGCGGCCTGTTTCTGCCGTTCAGTGTCCAGTCCTGTCATGGTCTCAGGCCAGCACCAGCCGGGTGCGGTGGATGGACAACGGCTTGTCGGCAAAGCCCAGCGCCGCCGCTACCTGCTCGGGCCGGCCGGAGCCGGACGGGTCGTTCTTCAGTCGCATCCGCAAAACCACGCCTGCCGGCTGGAAATTCAGTAATTCGATGTCGTCTATCTGCGCCCGCAGGTCATAGGTGCGAGTAGCATTCTCCCGGCGATGACTCCATTCCAGAGTGGACAAATCCAGCAGTCTATCGACAGCTTCCCGTATTTCCTCAGCCGAGCGCCCGTCATCAAGGATTACCCGGTACTCGGCGAAACGCACCAGCGACTGCAATGACGGCGATTCCTGCGGCAAAGCCGCCGCTTCCGCCACCGTCAATCCGGCCGGAAGTTTGGCCGCCAGCAGACCCAGCACCATTGACACCGCCGGGGGATTGTCCAGCCAGGCTTCCATCAGTTCGGCCTCGGAGGTCCAGCCGACGGCCAGGGGCGCGGCCACCGCCAGCCGCGGGTGGGCGTTGAAACCCTCGGAATAGGCCATGTTCAGCCCGGCCCGGCGGAAAGCCCGGGGCCACAGCCGCATCAGGTCCAGGTGCGATATGTACTTGAGTTCCTCCCCGCGGGAGTAGCGAAAACGGATTTTTTTTATCATATTTTCAGGCACAACTTTATTCAGTGATTATTTTGGGATTACGGGCGGCGGACCGGCGGTTCAAGCCCCGGCCGGGGTTTCCGGAGCGCCACCGGCCGGCGGGACCGGGCGTTTCTCCCGGGTGACCAGGACTTCCTCGATCTTCTTGCCCCGCATGCGGGTGATTACCAGTTTCAAACCGTTGAATCGCATTACCTGACCCTGGCGGGGTATCTGGCCGAGTTGTTTCAGAATGAAGCCGGCAATGGTTTCATACTCGTCGTCCTCCGGCAGTTCGATGCCAATCTGCTCATTGGCTTCTTCGATACGCATGCCCCCGTCCACCTGGAAGGTGTTTTCGTTGATGGATTCGAAGTCCTTCTCGGCGCCGGCCAGTTCGTCGCCGACCGGACCGACGATTTCTTCCATCAAGCGGGACAGCGACACTACACCGGCGGTGCCGCCGTATTCGTCCACCAGTACGGTCATGCGGAAGTTTTTATCTCTCATCTCATTGAACAAATCGCCGATGGGCTTGGTTTCGGGGGCAAAATAGGCCGGGCGCGCCAGGTCGTCGATGGGGTCTTCGGGACTGATCTCCCCCCGGGCCTGAGCCATCAGCACGTCCTTGACCGAGATAATGCCGATCACGTTATCCATGTTTTCCTGGAATACCGGAAAACGTGACATGGGGGACTTTTCATACAAGGCGAAGAAATCCTTGAGCAGGGTACCTTTTTCCACGGCTACCACTTCCGGGCGGGGCACCAGCACCTCGAAGACCGGCCGCTCCCGGAAATCCAGCACCGCGTGAAGCATCTCGGCCTCGTCCTTTTCCACGGTGCCTTCCTTGTGACCGACGTCGATCATGGAGCGGATTTCTTCTTCGTTGAACAGCGACCGTTGATAGGTGCTCCCGCCGCCGAAAAGCTTCATGAAGACAGAAGCAATCCATGACAGAAAGGTCACCAGCGGCGTCAACAGCCAGGCCAGGAACATGATGGGACGGGCGTAAGCCACGGTCATCTTTTCGGCATGCCGGGTAGCCGCTGTCTTGGGTGTCACCTCGCCGAAGATGAGCAGAATGATGGTCAGGCCGACAGTGGCAATGATGACGCCGTTCTGTTCGCCGAATACGGAAATGGCCAGCACCGTAGCCAGCGCCGAGGCGGCGACGTTGACGAAATTGTTGCCCAGAAGCACTGTGGACAGCAGACGTTCCGGTTTTTCCACCAGCGCCGCCACCAGGTGGGCGCCCTTGACCTTGTTTTCGACCATCGCCTGCAACCGGTAGCGAGACAGGGAAATGAAGGCGGTCTCGGAGCTGGAAAAGAACATTGAGAGAATCAGGCAGAGGATAAGGAGTACCAGGTACACCATTTCTATTGACATAACTCTATTGTGAACAGCTCGCCGTAATTAATTTCTTTTCCGGAATTATCCGGAACAGTGCTAATGATACCACAAACAGTCCTGATATCCATGGCTGAGGCACCGGCCGCCATCAGCAGATGCGGGGCAGGAGTTCACCCGAGAGCATATCCAGTACCCGCCGCGCCCCCAGCGAAGTCCGGAGAACCACCTTGCCCGGCCGTTCGGCGGTGACTTCGCCGATGACGGCGGCATCGGCGCCGTACGGACTGGAGCGCATGGCCGCCAGCGCCGCCGGGGCCGCTGACGGCGCAGTGATGACAATCATCTTGCCTTCATTGGCCACATACAGCGGGTCGAAGCCCAGCAGTTCGCAGGCGCCGCGAACGGAATCACGCACCGGAACCGAGCTTTCATCGATGGTGATACCGGCCGCGGACTGGGCGGCAATTTCGTTCAGGGTGGTGGCCAGGCCGCCGCGGGTGGGATCGCGCAGTACCCGCACGCCGTCGGGGACCGCCGCCAGCACCGCCTCCACCATGCCGTTCAGGGGGGCGCAGTCGGAAGCCGCCGGCACCTGAAAGGAGAAACCCTCCCGCTGGGCCATAATGGCCATGCCATGATCGCCGACACTGCCGCTTAACATAATAACGTCACCCGGCCGGGCATTGGCACCGGAGATGTCCCGGCCGTCCGGGATGACACCGATGCCGGCGGTGTTGATGAACAACCGGTCGGCCTTACCGCGGTTGACCACCTTGGTATCGCCGGTAACAATAATGACGCCGGCCTCAAGCGCCGCTTCCCTGATACTCCGGACAACCCTGGACAGGTCGTCCAGGGGCAGGCCTTCCTCGATAATCATGGCCAGGCTGAGATACTTTGGTACGGCGCCGGCGGTGGCCAGGTCGTTGACCGTACCGCAGACCGCCAGCTTGCCGATGTCCCCGCCGGGAAAGAAGATGGGACTGACTACGTAACTGTCGGTGGTGAAGGCCAGCCGGCCGCCACCGACATCCAGCCGGGCGGCATCGTCCATGCGGCCGAGAGCTTCGTTGTCCAGCTCGGCCAGAAACATCCGGCGCACCAGTTCCTGGCTCAGCTTGCCGCCGGAACCATGCGCCAGTAAAACGCTGTCACTTTTGTCCACTCTGTCAACCCCCGGAAATATTCTGAAATGCGGCCGGCGCCTAAACGGCTTCGGCGAAATGATAATAGGCGGCGCAGGAACCCTCGGAGGACACCATGCAGGGGCCGACCGGGTTTTCCGGCGTACACACCTTGCGGAAGAGCTTGCAGTCCTCCGGCGTCCTGACCGCCCGGATGACTTCGCCGCACAGACAGCCGGCCGGTTCCCGGGGCGGCTTGTCCAGCTTTATGTCAAATATCCTGTCGGCATCGAAGTCAGCGAATTCCTCCCGGAGGCGCAGGCCGCTGTCCGGGATGTCACCGATGCCCCGCCAGTTGGCGACAGCCGGTTCGAATACTTTTTCCAGCATGCCCAGCGCCACCGGATTGCCCTCCTGGCGGACGGCCCGGCTGTACGCCGTTTCCACTTTTGGTTCCCCTGACTCTATCTGGTCGACGATCATGCTGACACACTGGAGAACATCCAGCGGTTCGAAGCCCGAAATGGAGCAGGCGATACCGTAACGCTCCGGAATGAACTGCCAGGCCGCGGCGCCGACGATGGCGGAAACATGCCCCGGACAGATGATACCCTGGAGCTTGACCTCGCCGGCGTCCAACAGAGCTCTGGTCACCGGCGGCGTCACCTTGTGGAGGGACATCACCGAGAAATTGCCCAGGTTCTCCCGCGCCGCCTGGATGACGGCGGCGGCGATGGTCGGCGCCGTGGTCTCGAAACCGATGCCGATGAAAACCACCCGTCGGCCCGGGTTGCGCCGGGCAATGTCCAGGGCGTCCAGGGTGGAATAGACGGTGCGGACATCGGCGCCGCCGGCCCGCGCCCGGGCCAGACTGGAATAGCTGGCCGGCACCTTTATCAGGTCGCCGAAGGTGGTGATGATGACCCCCGGCAGATCAGCCAGCGCCATCACCCGGTCCAGGTCGGCGCTGGCGGTGACGCACACCGGACAGCCCGGCCCGGACAGCAGTTTCAGGTGCGGCGGCAACAGCTCGCGCAGTCCGTAGCGGAAGATGGCCACGGTATGGCCGCCGCAGAACTCCATGATGTTGGCCGGGGTCCGGGATTTGCGGCGGATGTCGTCCAGCAGTTTCCGCGCCAGCACGGAATCACGAAAGCCTTGGGTGAAGTTCATGAATTCTCCGGTATCATCTCCATCTCTTTGAAAAGATTGAGCGTCTCCAGCGCGTCAGCCTCGTCCAGCACCTGGATGGCGTAGCCGGTGTGCAGAAGGATATAGTCGCCGACTTTGGCGTCGGGCACCATCATCAGGCTGGCGCGAACCTTCGTGCCGGCCATGTCGGCCTGGGCGATGTCGCCCTCGATACTTTCTATTCTAGCCGGTACCGCTAAACACATGATAAACCTCCGGTTGAGTTTTTCAATATCCGGGCGGCCACGGCGGCCTGACCCAGTGACAGCCCGCCGTCGTTGGCGGGCACCTCTCGATGAGTATATACCGTAAACCCTTCAGCTTCCAATCCGGCGATGGCCCCCCGGAGCAGGCGGCGGTTCATGAAACAGCCCCCGGACAGCGCCGTCCGGTTCAGGCCGGTATCGGCCCGCAGTTCCCGGCAGACCTTTACTATTATGTCAACTATTGTGTCATGAAACCGGGCGGCCATGGCCGGAGCCGTTGCGCCGGCGGCGATATCATCAAGGAGTGCCTGGAACAGCCGACCGAGGCGCACCTGCCGGAGACCGTCAACGGTATCCAGGTCAAAGGGATAGACAATATCGCTGTCCACCCCCTCTGCCGCCGCTTCCAGTTCCACCGCCGCCTGGGCGTCATATTGGATTTCCGTCCGGATGCCGATAAGAGCGGCTACCGCATCGAACAGCCGACCAGCCGAAGAGGTCTCCGGAGTGTTCAAGCCGCGGTCAACCTGCTGGGCCAGCATTGCCAGTTCCGACCCGTTGACACCCCTTAGACAACGCTCCGCTGATGTCAAGCCGTCAGCGCCGAAAAGCCGATAGAGATACCCCGCGGCAGTGCGCCACGGCCGGCGGACGGCGGCTTCACCGCCGGTCAGCGGCAGATATTCCAGGTGGGCCAGCCGCCCAAAACCGCCGGGACTGACCTCCAGAAACTCGCTACCCCAGATACGGCCGTCATCACCGTAGCCGGTACCGTCCAGGGCGATGCCGATGACCGGGTCGCTGACCTGGTTTTCGGCCAGGCAGGCGGCAATATGGGCGTGATGATGCTGAACCCGTAACAACGGAACACCGGCCTCGACAGCCGCCTGTTCCGCCCAGCGGGAGCTGACATAATCAGGGTGCCGGTCGGCGACGACGGCTTCAGGGGCTATGCGGAACATTCTGCGGAAGAGCGCCAGTGTTTCTTCGAAATGATCCAGCGTCTCCGGGCTTTCCAGGTCGCCCAGGTGCTGGGAAACGAAAGCATGGTTGTCACGGGTCAGACAGAAGGTGTTCTTTTCCTGGGCGCCGACAGCCAGCACCTGAGGTCCGGTCTCAGCCAGACGCACCGGATACGGCGCGTAGCCCCGGGCCCGCCTCAGCGGACGGGTAGCGCCCGCTTCGTACATGACCACCGAGTCATCGTAGCGGGAAAAGATGTCCCGGTCATGCAAAAGGAAGTAATCGGCGATGCCCCCCAGCCGGGTCAGGGCTTCGTCGTTGTCCCGGGCGATGGGCTCCTCAGCCAGATTACCGGAGGTCATCACCAGCGGCCGGCCGACATCGGCCATCAGCAGATGATGTAGCGGCGTATAAGCCAGCATGACCCCCAGGTGCCTCAGCCCGGGCGCCACGCCCGGGGCCAGAACGCCATTCTCCTTCAGTCTGAGCAGAACGATGGGCGCCGCCGTATCCTTCAGCAGTCGGGCTTCCTCCGGGCTGACTTGACACAGCGCCTCAGTGGCGGCCAGGTCGGCCAGCATGACGGCAAAGGGCTTGGCCGGGCGACGCTTGCGTTGCCGAAGTTCGGCCACCGCTACCGGATCGGTAGCGTCGCAGGCCAGCAGAAACCCGCCCAGGCCGCGAACGGCCAAAATATGCCCGTTTTTCAGCAGACCGGCGGCCGTCGCCAGGGGTTCGGCCGCCGGCATTGTTTCCCGGCCGGCCGAGTCGGTCAGACGCAGTCGCGGGCCGCAGTCCGGGCAGGCGTTGGGCTGGGCGTGAAACCGGCGGTCCAGCGGGTCATCGTATTCCCCCTGACAGGCCGGACACATGGTGAAGGCTTTCATGGTCGTCAGCGGCCGGTCATAGGGGATGTCCTCGATGATGGTGAAACGGGGACCGCAGTTGGTGCAGTTGGTGAAAGGATACCGGTAACGGCGGTTGCCCGGTTGAAATATCTCAGCCCGGCATTCGTCGCAGACCGCCAGGTCGGGCGATATGAGCTGGTAGCGACCGGGCTCGGCAACACTGGGCCGGATGACGAAACCAGCATCGGCTACCGGCGGTATATTATTTGACATAATATTGGTAATCCGCGCCTGAGGCGGAGCCTGCGTCCGGATGGCGGCGGTGAAAGCATCCAGCGCCGCCGGCGTACCCTGGACCTCGATACGCACCTCGCCGGAGGTATTGGACACCCAGCCGCTCAGGCCATACCTTCCGGCCAGCTGGTAGATGAACGGCCGGAAACCGACACCCTGGACAACACCCTGGACGGCAATCGCCCGGCGTTCCACCGGTTCCCCGGTCATACCGTTACCGCCTCCCGACCCGGCACTGCGCCGTGACCCAGTCCGTCCAGGCGTCGAAACCCTCGCCGGTGCGGGCCGACAACGGCAGTATGAGCAGGTCGGGATTCAAACCGGTCACCGCCCGGCGGAATTTATCCAGATTGAAGTCGAAATGCGGCAGGACGTCTATCTTGCTGATGACCACCACGTCGGCGGAAGCGAACATGCCGGGATATTTGAAGGGCTTGTCGTCGCCCTCCGGCACGCTCAGGATAACCACCCGTTTGTGCTCGCCCAGCTTGAACTCCGAAGGACAGACCAGATTACCGACATTCTCCACCATGACCACGTCCAGGCTGTCCAGGGGCAGATTGTCCAGCCCGGCGGCCATCTGGTTGGCGTCCAGGTGACAGCCGCCGCCGGTGTTTATCTGCACCACCGGTGCGCTTTTGGCCGCCACCTTTTCCGCGTCCACCGAAGAGGCCAGGTCACCCTCGATGACGCCGACCCGGCAACTCTGTCCAAGGCTGTCAATGGTGCGCAGGATGAAGGTGGTCTTGCCGGAACCGGGGGAGGCCATGATGTTCAGCCCGACGATGCCGTGACTGTCCAGCCGCGCCTGGTTGGCTTCGGCGGTGGTGGTATTGGCGGCCATGATATCCTTAAGCACCTTTATCTGCATCGTCATCCACCTCTATCGAATCAATATAGAATTCCTTGCCGGCCACCACTTCGGCCTGCCATTGGTCGCACTGCGGACAGACCCATTCGTCCGGTTCCGGGGAAAACTCGGCCTCACAGGCGCGGCACTTCATGCGGGCGGGAACGCGCCGAAAAACCAGACGGGAACCGTCGGCGATGGTATCTTTGGTCAAAAAGTCGAAATAGAACTGAACGCTGTCATCTACCAGCCCCGACAGTTCGCCGATGACCAGATTGACCGCGTTCACTTTCTTAGCCCCAGCCTTCTCCGCCTCCTTGATGACTATATCCAGAAGGCTCTGGGTGACCGCCATTTCATGCATTCAGCCGAAGTCCTAATACCAAAGTACGATACCGAATTATACCGCCCAAACCCCTTTGCGGGCAATCCGGACGTGAAAAACCGGGAGCCGCCCGATGTTATTCAGGCGGCTCCCGGCGAAAGGGGTACTCAGTCAGTCCCTAGTATTCGGGCATGGCCGGAGCGGCCGGGGCCTTCTCCGGAAGGTCGGCCACCAGGGAGTTGGTGATGATGATCATGTTGGCCACGGAAGTAGCGTTCTGCAGGGCGGAACGAACCACCATGGTCGGATCGATGATACCCATCTCGATCATGTTGCCGAACTCATCGATCTCGGCGTTGTAGCCGATGCCGACCGGTGAGGTGCGGACTTTTTCGATGATGACCGAGCCGTCGCGGCCGGCGTTGTTGGCGATCCAGCGGACCGGGGTGGGCAGGGCGCGTCTGACGATCTGCAGACCGGTTTCCTCATCGCCTTCCAGCTTCAGCTTGTCCAGGGCGGGGAGGGCATTGATCAGACCAACGCCGCCGCCGGGCAGGATGCCTTCTTCCAGAGCGGCACGGGTAGCGGCCAAAGCGTCTTCGACGCGGGCTTTGCGCTCTTTCATTTCGGTTTCGGTAGCCGCACCGACGCCGATAACGGCGACACCGCCGGCCAGAGCGGCCTGGCGTTCCTGCAGTTTCTCGCGATCGAAGGCGCTCTCGACCTCGTCGATCTGAGCCTTGATCTGCTTGATGCGGTCCTTGATGGCTTCGGGAGTGCCGGCGCCATCAATGATGACGGTCTTGTCCTTGTTGGTCACCACGCGGTGAGCGCGGCCCAGGTCTTCCTCGGTGACGGAATCCAGCTTGCGGCCGGCTTCCTTGGAAATGACACGGCCGCCGGTCAGGACAGCAATGTCTTCCAGCATCTGCTTCTGGCGATCACCGAAGCCGGGGGCCTTGACGGCCAGGACGTTCATGGTGCCGCGCAGTTTGTTGACCACCAGGGTGGCCAGGGCTTCGCCTTCAACGTTCTCAGCGATGATAAGCACGGTCTTGGTCCACTGGAGAACCTTCTCCAGGGCGGGCAGAAGTTCAGCCATGTTCTCAATCTTGCGATCGGTGATGAGGATAGCCGGCTCTTCCAGCACAGCTTCCATGCGACCGGAATCGGTCACGAAGTAGGCGCTGATGTAGCCGCGGTCGAACTGGAGACCTTCGACATAATCGGTCTCGTACTTGACGCCCTTGGACTCTTCGATGGTGATGACGCCGTCCTTGCCGACCTTTTCCATGACATCGGCGATGAGCTCACCGATTTCCTTGTCCTTGGCAGTGATGGTGGCCACCTGGACGATCTGGTCGCGGCCGCGAATCGGGGTGGACATCTTCTTCAGTTCCTGGGCGATAACATCGGTGGCTTTCTCGATGCCACGCTTGAGAGCGATGGGCTCAGCGCCGGCGGTGATGTTCTTGAAGGCCTCGTTGATGATGGCCTGGGCCAGCATGATGGAAGTGGTGGTGCCGTCACCGGCGGCATCATTGGTCTTGACCGCCGCTTCCTTGACGATCTGACAGCCCATGTTCTCGAAAGGATCGGGCAGGTCGATGTCGCGAGCGATGGTCACACCGTCATCGATGACGGTGGGGGCGCCCCAGGATTTGGCCAGGGCGACCGGATGGCCCTTGGGACCGAGGGTAACCTTGACGGTATCGGCCAGGGTATCGATACCGGCTTTCAGGGATTTTCTAACTTGTTCACCGAAAATAATCTGTTTTGCCACTTTGCCTCCTTAATTTATTCCTTTAATTTCTTGGTTTGCTTATTAGTTGGTGCGCTTGGCCAGAATCTGGTTCTCGGGCAGGATGATCAGGTCATTACCCTCTACCTTGACTTCGGTACCACCGAATTTGGGGTAGATAACGAAATCACCGACCTTGACGTCCAGGGCTTCGCGGGTATTGTCCTTGCCCATACGGCCGGGGCCGACGGCGACGACCTCACCTTCCTGGGCTTTTTCCTGAGCGGTGTCGGGGATGACGATACCCGAACGCATCTCTTCTTTCTTGCCCGGTTTGATGAGGACGAAGTTCTGCAGGGGTTGTACTGAGATTGCCATGAATACCTCCTTTTTTATTCTGCTGTTTTTCAACATTTTAGCAGTCCGTCACGTAGACTGCTAACATCGCTAATGATACCCTAGTGGAATCTTTTGTGCAACCTTGAACCCGACGAACAACAGCCAATCGCGGCCGCCGTATGGATTATTTGGTTGCTTTTCTCTTTCTTTCAACCGATTTTCTGCAGTATCCGTCGTTTTTCTCCGATTTTAGCAAACCACATCTTCAATTGCCAATATCGGCGGTGAACCACAGCCGGCAACTTTGCTATAATTGAACCATGCTGGTACTCGGTATCGAAAGCTCCTGTGATGAAACCGCCGCCGCCGTCGTTCGTGACGGGGTGGAGATTCTGTCCAATGAGATAGCCTCCCAGGTGGACATCCACGCCCGTTACGGCGGGGTAGTGCCGGAGGTGGCCTCCCGTCAGCATCTGCTGTCGGCGGTGCCGGTGCTGGAAAAAAGTCTGCAAACCGCCGGAGTGACCCTCGCCGGCATCGACGCCGTGGCCGTGACCGCCGGCCCGGGGCTGGCTGGTTCGCTTCTGGTAGGGGTGAACTTCGCTAAATCTCTGGCTATGGCCGCCCAAAAGCCGCTGATCGGCGTCAATCACCTTGAAGGACACATTTACGCCAACTGGCTGACCGGTGACCTGCCGCAGTTTCCGGTGATGGCGCTGATTGTCTCCGGTGGTCACACCGATCTGGTATATATGAAAGACCACGGCGATTACGAGATTATCGGCCGCACCCGGGACGATGCCGCCGGTGAGGCTTTCGACAAGGCGGCGCGCCTTTTAAACCTGGGCTACCCCGGCGGCCCGGCGGTGGACATAGCCGCCCGATTGGGCAAGCCGACGCTGAAACTGCCCCGCGCCGTCATCCGTAACAGCCACGATTTCAGCTTTTCCGGCCTGAAGACCGCCCTGTACCGGCTTGTCGAGACTGGACAGACGGATACCCCGGAAAATGCCGCCGCCAGTTTTCAGGAAGCGGTTGTCCGGGTACTGGTGACCAAAACCATTGCCGCCGCCGAGGAATACGGCGTTAACCAGATACTGCTCTCCGGCGGAGTCGCCGCCAACTCCCGACTGCGGGAACGCATGGCCGCCGATTCACCCATCCCGGTACTTATCCCGCCGTTGAAACTGTGTACCGACAACGCCGCCGTCATCGCCTCCTGCGGTTACTTCCACCTTCAGCGGGGCGAACGGTCGGGCCTGGACCTGGATGTCTACCCCTCCATGCCTTTTTCCCCGTCGAATAGCCAGTGAAACCGTGTTCGCCCTGGATTATTCCAGCGGCACCCTGGTCAGCCTGGCCGACTGGCCGGCCTTCGTCCGATAACGCCTGAAAATTACTTTGACATCATGGCGGCCAAGGAATACGCTTTGGTTTATGAAATTGGGCTGAGGAATCAATGAAACAAAAGTTGACCTTCAACCGTCCTTTTGTCATCAAAGCGCTGGTATCGGTCGGTCTGGCGGCCGTCTTCCTGCCATGGCTCGATGCCTTCATTTCCACCCGGATACTGGGCTTCCGCTGAGCGTTCTTCTGCGGCCCGCAGTTGGCGTGGCTCCTGATGATAACGGGATTGATACTCCTGATGACAGCCTGGCGGCTGGCTCGTCATGAACGGAAGTCAGAGAAACAGTGAACCTTAGCCATAATCTTGTACGGCTGGGAACCGGTGCCGTGGTTTGCGGATTTGGGCTTCTGGCCTATCCTGAACCGGCTCATGCCAATGTCATCTTCCCGCCTCAGATGCTGGCGGCGCTTACCTTGTGGGTATATCCATTGAGCGCGCTGATAGAAGCCGTGGCACTGACCTTCTTCCTCCGGCGGTATTTCGTCGGCAACCACGGCCTTCGGCTTTCGTTTTCAGTAATTTTTCTGCTCAACCTGGTCACCCTGCTGATAACCAACATGCTGGGATTTGGATTGATGGGATTAAGTGATTCGTCCAACACCTTTTTCCTGGCCGAGATTTTTCCGCTGGTAAGTGAATACTATCTGCTGACCTGGCTTTTCCGCCGCTGGCTGAAGCAGAGCATCATGCTGAAACCGGTCAAGCCCGCCGTTGTCCGGCTGTTGGTTCTGGTACTGAACGCAGTCACCTTCGGCCTTGGATTACTGCTGATGCGCTGGTTTTACTGATCAGGAGCCGTGTCCCATGGGACTGCGATTCCACTTTGCCTGGTCGCCGAAAACAGGTACAATTAGCGCCAAGAGGAGTCATTAATGTACCGTAAAACTACCCTGCCTAACGGCCTGCGCATCCTGACCCAGGAAATGCCCCACACCCTGTCATCGTCCATCTGTGTTTTTGTCGGCACCAGTTCCCGTTACGAACCGGACAACCTCGGCGGTGTTTCTCATTTTATTGAGCACATGCTCTTCCGCGGCACTGAGAAACACCGGACCGCCCACGATATTTCTGAAGCTATTGAAGGCGTCGGCGGCATCATGAACGGTGGCACCGACAAGGAGTCCACCGTCTACTGGGCCAAGGTGGCCTCCAGTCATTTCATGCCCACCCTGGACACGCTGGCCGACATGATGCTTCATTCCCGGTTCGACCCTGAAGACCTGGAGAGGGAACGGCAGGTCATCATCGAGGAAATCCACATGACCGAGGACCAGCCCGACCAGAAGGTCTGTCAGCTCATCGATTCCATTCTCTGGCCGAACCATCCGCTGGGCCGGGACATCGCCGGCACCGAAAGCACCATCCGGGACATGGGCCGCGCCGATATCCTCAATTTCATGTCCGGTCACTACCGTCCGGATAACACCGTAGTCTCCATCGCCGGCGGGCTGACCCACGAACAAATGATAAAAGCCGTTATCGACGAGTTCGGCGAATGGGAATCCAGGGAACCGTCCTGCGTTTTCACCGGCTTCACCCCCAACGGCGGCCGGCGCATGATCATCGAACACCGCGATATCGAACAGGCTTACTTCCAGCTGGCCATGCCGGCGATGTCCACGGTTGACCCGCGCCGCTACACTCAGAGCCTGCTCAACGTCATCCTTGGTGAGGGTATGAGCTCCCGGCTGTTTACTGAAATTCGCGATAAGCTGGGACTGGCTTATGCCATTCAGTCATACGCTGACTTTCTCCAGGATACCGGCGCCCTGACGGTGGCCGCCAGCGTGGACACCGACAACCTGGAACAGGCGGTGGCGGCGGTCATCAACGAATTGGAAAAGCTCAAGACCACCATTACCCGGCATGAACTGAACAAGGCCCGCGAACTGTCCAAGGGGCGGATGGCCCTCCGGCTGGAGGATTCCCGCCACGTGGCCACCTGGCTGGGCGGTCAGGAAATATTGGCCGGGGAGATATTAACCCCGGAAGAGGTCATCACCCGGCTGGACAAGATTACCCTCAAGGATATTACCGACCTGGCTGAAGAAATTATCCAGGCTGACAAATTCCACCTGGCGGTGGTCGGCCCGGTGGCGGATGAAACGCCGCTGCGACACCTTTTAGACGGCGTTTAGCGGTCGTTTGTCAACCCCAATGTCTAAGGCTTGACCGTTTAGACCAAACCCCAGTCCCGGTATCCCTGCTGAATCAGCGCCAGGTATTCCGGCGCCGGCTTGCCCTCGGCTGACTGGTGGGCGGGGACGTAGGTAAAGCACTCCAGTTGCTCCCCGGCTTCGGTGAAGACGGTTACGTTCATCTTGACGCTCTGAGCGGGGAAACTTTCGGCGGCGTCCAGTTTCTTGAGTGCCGTTTCCGGCACTTCGTAAACGCCGCCCTTGACGCGGGCGCCCCGGAACGGTCGCAATGACGCCGTGGCCCCCCGGTACACCCGGGACCAGCCGGTAAATACTATCTGATAATGCGGCAGTTCGGCCGTCACTTTCGGCCGGCAGGCCGGACACTGTCGGGTTGTCTGCCGCCGGTTCAGAGCGGCGCCGTAAGCGAAGAAAAGAGCCATGGCGGCATTATATCACATCCCGCCAGCCGGATTTTGTCAAGGGGTTGTCTAGACCAGACTCGTTTGACTTTTGACCATTCCCGCATTATATTGACCCCACAACGCAGGAGGAGAATACCGCCGCATGCGGGCGACCGATGAACCTGTCGTAATCGAAAGCCTGGGCCGGTTGAACGAATACGGCGCCGATGATCTTTTCATCTGCTGTGCCTCGTTCGAAGACCGCAGTGTTTCTGCTATGGAACGGCTGTCCGGCAACTTCCGGGTGCGTTATTCCATCATCTTCGTCATCGAAGAACCGCTCTACCAACCGCAGATAGACTCCAACCTCTACCGGATACAGGCCCTGCTATCCCGGAAGACCTCCGAGGGCGTCTTCGTTATCCGCTGTCAGCGGGACGACCCGGCCGAAGGCATCTCCCAGCTCAAGGCGGTCTGGAAACGGTGTCGACCCAAGGACGAAGACGAACCCTTCATCACCTTGGACATCAGCGGTTTTTCCAAGATATACCTGCTCGGCCTCCTGCATTACCTGGTCGCCGAACTCAACCTGGGCCTGCCGCGCGTTCTGCATACCACCCAGACCTATGCCCCGTCACGCCTGACCCAGGGCGTCCACCAGATCACCACCGTAGCCAACTTCTTCGGATCCATGTCTCTGGAAAAGGAAACGGTGCTGGTGCTGTTCCTGGGTTTCGAGGCCGAGCGTTCCCAGTCGGTATGGAAGCAGTTCAACCCCTCCCGCACCATCTGCCTGATAACCGCCCCCCGTGACGGCAACGAAGAATACCTGCGTTACGCGGAAAAGAACAACGACGTCCTGCTGTCCCAGCCCAACGTGGAAGTCCGCCATGTAGCCGCCGATTCTCCCTACGAAATCCGCAACACCTTGGAAGCCATCCACGATGAATTCAAAGCCACCGCCAACATGATTATCGGCCCCTTCGGCACCAAACCGCAGACGGTGGGTATCTTCGTCTTCTGGCTGGAGCATCCCCGTGTCCAGGTAGTGTATTCCTTCCCGTCCCAGTACACTAAAAGCTATCTTAACCGCAAACCGGGCAAGACCATCATGCTACCGCTGGCCAACATCACCCGCGGCGCCGTCTAGTACTTTCGGGCTATTTCGGCCGATTTAACCGCTCAGCTTTGAAAATTATCCGCCAAAGCTCTTGACAAGCGCTTCAGCTTGGGCTATCGTATATTCAAATTTACGTAGGAGGTTACCCGTGGAAGGTTATTGCATGAAATGCCGCACCAAGAGAGAGATGAAGGACGCCAAGGCCATCACCATGAAAAACGGCCGTCCCGCCACTCAGGGCGCCTGCCCGGTCTGCGGCACCAAGATGTTCAAGATCGGCAAAGCCGCCTAAGAACACCTCTCAATTGAAAATCGGATAACCAGGAACCGGACGTCACGCGCGTCCGGTTTCGGTTTTCCGGGCCTGTCTTGACACCGCCCGAAGCCGCTCCTATAATCCGGAGCATATGACTGAACGTTCAGCCAGCCTGCCTAAAAAACCCACCCAGCGTGACGAGAAGGCCGAAGAGCGCCGCCTTCAGCTCATTGATACCGCGCTGGATGTTTTCGCCAGAAAGGGCTTCGCCGAGACATCGGTTCGTGAACTGGCCGCCGAGGCCGGCGTCGCTCAGGGGCTGATGTATCACTACTTTAAAAGCAAGGATCAGCTCCTGCAGGCGGTAGTGGAGCGTCACAGCTTCCTGCCTCAGCTCGAAGGACTGCTTCAGCGCCTGCATAACGAACCCGCCGCCAAAGTACTGAAGGTCACCGGCCAGGAGTTCTTCGACCTGCTGGGTCAGAAGGACAGCCTGATGAATATCTTTTTCCATGAAACGCAAAGTCACCCCATCGTTCGCCGCATCTGGCGCAATATCATGAACGAAGGCATCGGGCTGTTTCAAAGCTACCTGGACGAACGCATCGCCGCCGGCGAGCTGAAGCCCCACAACACCGACGTTACCGCCCGCACCCTGGCTTATACCATCGTGTTGCTCCGGGCCACCAGCGTCGCCTCCCATCACCGTACCCGGCCCGACCGGTTCATCGCTGAAATGGTGGACAATCTGCTCTCCGGCATCGCCGCCTGAAACCGGCCCCATGGGCATTGACAACGCCGAAACGGTTGCGCTATGCTATTTACTCGCGCCTAGCTCCAATAGGAGTGTAGCTCAGTTGGTAGAGCAGTGGTCTCCAAAACCACCGGTCGAGGGTTCGAGTCCTTCCACTCCTGCCAGTGCCGAGATGGTGGAATGGTAGACACGCTAGCTTGAGGGGCTAGTGAGTGAATAACTCGTGGGAGTTCAAATCTCCCTCTCGGCACCAGTTTGTGTTATAATTTTTGCTGGATTTGCGGAAGTAGTTCAGTGGTAGAACGCCTCCTTGCCAAGGAGGAGGTCGCGAGTTCGAGCCTCGTCTTCCGCTCCATTTTGAACCTGCGCGGACATGCCCCGGTTGTCCGAATTGATAAACCGGCGACGTAGCCAAGTGGCAAGGCGGGGGTCTGCAAAACCCCTATTCACCGGTTCGAATCCGGTCGTCGCCTCCAAACCCTCTTGTTTCGCGTCGTTATTTGGCTCTACCCGGCCGCAGATGGTAACCCCAGGTTGCCAGCAGAACCGTCAGGATGAAGTAACTCCCCAGCAGAACATCGGAATTGCTGTTTAGATTCAGCGGCTCGGCCAGGCCGAAGATCAGCACCACTCCCATGACGGCGCCGGCCAGCGCCAGCCACAGCGAACCGGGATAACGAAATACCCGTCGGAAAATCCATATACCCAGCACGCCGCCCAGCGGATAGCCTATGACCATGCCCATGATGGCGCCGATGAGGCCCTCGAAGCCGCCGGCATTGGAGCCGGACAGCGCCTCGGCCCCGATGAGAATGCCCGGTATGGCCACCAGAAAACCGGTGAATCCGGCGGCCAGCACCATACCGATAAATGACTTGAAGGTTCTGGTTTCTATCGGTTTTATCGTTGACATATCCCTGATTCCATTATAGCATTATACGGGCTTTATTAATTTGATGGAGGAAGGCATGAAAAACACCAAGCTGTGGACGCTCATCACCGCGGGGCTGGCGATACTGGCCGGTATCGGGGGAGGGCTCTCAGCCGGAGAAGGTGGCAGTTCCGAGATTCATGTAATCTTCGGTGTCTTGACGGTTATATCAGCGATTATCGCCGCCTATTCTGCCCGCTAGACGAAAACACAGTTAAAACCGGAAGCAGGCTGAAAATGGCCTGCTTCCGGTTTTTCTAAAATCACCCTCAACCCCTTGACACCCCCTGGTCAGATGTATAGACTATGGTCACCATGACGGAGAAAAACCTGACCATCGCCCAGGCGGCAGACAAGCTCAATGTCTCCACCCGCACCATCCGTCGCTACATCAAGGCCGGCAAACTCAAGGCCGATCTGATCAACGGCCCCTTCGGCGAGGAATACCGCATCCGGGAACTGCCGACCGACCTGCACCGGGCGGAAGGGGTGGACAAGCCCGGACAGACATCCCTGGACAGTCATGACCCCACCGCCGGGGCCTCCGGCGACATGCTGGCCGTATTCCGGGAACTTCAGGAAAAGAACCTGGCCCTGGCCGCTCAACTGGGCGCGGCCACCGAGCGGGTACGCCAGCTGGAAGGTCAGCTCAAGCAACTGACGAACGGCAAACCGCCCAAAACCCCGTGGTGGCAAAAATGGTACGCCGGGCTCAAAGCCCGCTTCGCTTCAGACCCGGGTCAGTCGGAGGAAAAAGAGAAGACCGGCGGCTGACCCACCGGTATAACAATAAAAAAGCGGGGCTTCCCAAAAAGCCCCGCTTCGTGTTTAAGGTGGTGACCCGGCTGGCTGTCAGCTCTTCTTCGAGGACGCACCCCTGGCACCGCCGCCGAAGAGAAAGCCGAAATTGTGCCAGCCGCCGTTGCTGTGACGCTCGTAAATGTTTACGTTGTCGAAAAAGAGCCAGATGATGAGGCTTATCGGTGAAATGACTCCGTGCCACTGGCCACTCTGGAATCCAGCCACGAACAGGCCAAGCATGACGGTGTTAGGAATGGAAATTCCCGGCTGGCTTGCACCACAATGCCTCCTCGACGCGACCATACCTTCAGCGCCCGTGGTCAGGAATCCGATATTCTAAATTTTAATACTGGAAGTGGTGCCGGGAGAGGGGATCGAACCCACACGACCGAAGTCGGCGGATTTTAAGTCCGCTGCGTCTGCCTATTCCGCCATCCCGGCGCCGCCATGAATTATAGCACAAGCCCGAACCGTTGTTGTCAACCGGTGGCGATGACCGAACCCAGCACCACCGCGAAATGAATGGCCGCGCCGATGAGTATCCAGATATGGAAGATTTCATGAAAGCCGAAAACACCCGGTACCGGATTGGGCCGCTTGAGGGCGTAGATGACCGCGCCGATGCTGTAGGCCACCCCGCCGCCCACCAGTCCCCAGAACGCCCATGGCGGCATGCCCAGCCACAGTTCCCGGAGCGGAATGAGCGCCAGCCAGCCCATCCCCAGATACAGTAAAGGGGACAGCACCCGCGGCGCGTTCATCCAGAACAGCTTGTAGAAGACCCCCACCACCACGATGGTCCACGGCGCGATAATCATCCCCCAGCGCCAGGCGCCCTCCAGATAGATATAGACCAGCGGCGTGTAACTGCCGGCGATCATGATGAAAATGGCAATATGGTCCAGCTTGCGCCAGACGGAAATCTCGTTGTCACGCTTCTTGAGAGCGTGATAGACGGCCGAAAAGGAGAAAAGGGTAGTCACCGCCAGTCCGTAGATGAGAACGACCGCCAGTAAGTCCCAGCGGCCCCAGGCGAAGACCAGCAGAACCACCAGCCCGGCCACGGCGGCGATAGCCCCGCCCAGGTGGGAATAATGGGAAAACCGCTCTGTCCGATTGATTACGATGATATCACCTCTCCGCTACCAGTTCTTCTCTCCGGAATTTCCGGTTGCCGCACCATGCCGTAACAGTGGACTTCGGTGTCCGGCACCAGCCGGTCGAAAACCAGTTCGAAGCCCCAGCGGCGATATATCTCCACGTTGACCTCGGTATTGGTATCCACAAAGCAGGGCAGTCCGTCCCGGTCGAAACGCTCCAGCATCGGCCGCACCAGCCGGCTGGAAAACCGCTGACCGCGATAATCCGGGTCGACCCCGAGGGTATGCAGATACCAGTGAGGACAGGTTATCATCTTTCGGTGCAGTCCATCCAATAACCGGTCATAGGCCTGCATGCGCCCGGCTCCGCGACGGCCGAATTCCAGCAGGGTCGCCGGAGAAACCGACCGCAGTAACTGCCAGGTGCCGAACGGCGCCCGCCCCGGCGGCAACCAGGCGGCGACGCCCTCCAATTTTTCGGAAACGGCGTAAACTTCGCCGTATTTCAGGCAGACGGACACCACGATACGCCCCATGGTCTCGGCAACGGCATGACGCTCCGCCGGTTCCGGATAATAATGCCGGAGCAGACGGTATTCGCCGAAAGCCCGGCCGAGCGTCCGGACGGCCCCGTCCAGGTCTTTTCCGGTCAATCTGATCAACGCTTCACCTCCCGTTACCGAACCGGCAGATAACGGCTGGGCGGTATTGTCCCACCGGATTCTGTTGCTCACCGGAATACCAGGTGTTACAATTGAATATAATACATTGTCGCCCCTGCCCCGGACTAATCATATATTCAGGATTTCTACTGATATGCCGCTTATTTTATTCATCATCATCCCAATCGTCGAACTGGCTCTGCTCATCCTGATCGGCGGCTATATCGGCGTCTTCAATACCGTGGCCCTGGTCCTCCTGACCGGACTGGCCGGTGCCATACTGGCCCGCCGTCAGGGTTTCAGCGCCCTGACCCGCATCCGCGCCAACCTGGAACAGGGAACGCCGCCGGGTGACGAAATGCTCCGGGGTGCTCTGATATTGCTGGCCGGCCTGCTGTTGATATTCCCCGGTGTCCTGACCGACCTGGCCGGTCTGCTCCTGTTCGTGCCGCCGGTCAGAACCCGGTCTGCCGACGCCCTGAAGGCCTTTTTCCTCAGCCGGATCCGCCGCGGCGATGTCCGCATCTACCGCATCCGCTGATTAGCCAATTCCGGGCTTCAGTCTCCCTTGACTCCCCAGTACCTGCCCAGGATGCCGCTACCTACCCACAGGGCTATGGCAATGATGAGCCCGACCAGAAAACGGTATAGATCGGTGAACAGCCCCACCAGCAGAACAATCAATCCCGCCAGGCTAATCAGGCTGATCCAGGCTTGTTTGGCTTTTCTCGACATATCCACTCTCCTTGTTGATTCATAACGTTACTCAATCACTCCCAGCGCAGGGTCTTCCAGGCCAGGACGAACGCGCCCACCGTCCAGGCGGCCACCACCGCGGCGTTCAGACCGATGTCGCCGAAACCGCCGCCTTCGATAGCCACCGCCCGCATGGCGTCATTGAGATGAGTGGACGGCAGAACATTAGCCACATATCCCACGAACTCCGGCATGATGCTCACCGGAAAGAAGATGCCGCCCATGAACATCAGAAAGAAAAAGACAATCATGGTGATAGCGTTGGCGCTGGCCGGTGTCCGGATGAGGCCGGTCAAAGCGAAGCCGATGGACAGAAAGCACAGCGCCCCCAGGCTGAGAACCAGGAAGAACAGAGCCCAGTTGCCTTCGACACTGACGCTGAAAATGATCATGCCGGCCAGGAGCAACAGCGCCGTCTGCGCCAGCACCAGCAGGTAGCGGTTGAGCAATTGCGCCCCCAGTATCACCGCCTTGTTGACCGGTGTCAGCGAAACGCGCCGGTAAATCCCTCTGGCGCGCTCCTCGACGAAACCCTGGGCGGTGTACATGATGCCGGTGACCATCAGCGCCATGACGATGATGCCCGGCAGAAGGTAATCGATGGCCCGCAGGCCCATGTCGTCCCACAGGGTCTCACCGTATATCAGACCGAAGAGTAAAATGAAAAATACCGGAAACAGCAACGTCCAGAACAGCCCGTCGCGATTGCGGACATACATCTTGTTCTCCATCTGGAATTGTGTGGTGAATGCGCTCATCGTCCGCTCCTATTCCCTCAAATTCCGTCCGGTCAGTTTCAGAAAGAGGTCTTCCAGCGAAGCTTCCTTCACTGTCAGTCCGGACAGGTTGATACCGGCTGTATTGGCCTCACGGGTCAGTTCCTGCAACAGCGCCGACGGCTGGGCAGTAAATACCGTATAACGTCCCTGGCCGCGCTCCACCAGCTTGCCGCTAGTCTCCAAAACCGTCTTCAGGTCATCGACCCGTTCTTCCGGACAGGTGAACTCCACTGCCGCCTCCAACCCGGCCTCGGCGATAAGACCGGCCGGCGTTCCCAGGGCGATGATTCGGCCGTGGTCGATGATGCCTACCCGGTCGCACAGCGTTTCGGCTTCCTCCATGTAATGGGTAGTCAGTAAGATGGTCTTGCCCCGTTCACGGTAACGCCTGACCCAGTCCCAGACACTTCTGCGGGCCTGCGGGTCCAGCCCGGTTGTCGGCTCGTCCAGGAACAATACCTGAGGGTCGTTGACCAGCGCCAGGGCCAGGGCCACCCTCTGTTTCTGGCCGCCGGAAAGGGTTTTGATATAATCACCCGCTTTTTCCGCCAGGTTGACTTCAGCCAGGAGTTCTTCGGCCGGCACCGACGTCTGGTAATAGGAGGCGTAGAGTACCAGCGCCTCCCGGACCTTGATCATGTCCTGAAGAGCGGTGCTCTGCAACTGCACGCCGATGATTTCCTTCAACCGGCGGGCATCATTCACCGCGTCGATGCCCTTGACGGTGATACTGCCGGCGTCCGGCTTTCTCAGGCTTTCGATCATCTCGATGGTGGTGGTCTTACCGGCACCGTTGGGGCCGAGCAGACCGAACACCTCACCGTCGCCGACCGAAAAACTGATGCCGTCGACCGCCGTCAGACTACCGTAGCGTTTAACCAGATCCCGGACAATTACTGCGTCGGTCATCGTCACACCTCATTCAATCGTCCGTCACCTCGACAGGTGACCGAAATTCCTCTGCCGATTTTACCATTCGGTAAAGTTTGCGGCTACACTTTTCCCGGGTCAGTAGTTACCTGGTCCCGGTTGAAATAATCCTTCACTTTCGGCTTCATCAGATAAGCTATCTGCAATATGCCGATGGCCGTACCCACCGGGAAAGCCGGCAGGGACAACGCGCCGTGAACTATGGAAAGCACCCGGCCGAAATCCCGTCCCTTGGCCAGACCGATGGCGGCAATCACCGCCAGGGCGATATAAGCCAGCAGAAACAGCGAGGCAACACTGATGCCGAACAATACCCAGATGCGGTCGCCGTCCAGGAAGGGCGTATCGGGACGCCACAGGTGATCCGGAGCAATAGCTGTCAACACCAGCGCGGCGATGCCGACGGCGGCCAAAAAGGCGGTAGCCGCCTCCCAGACGGCTATCAGTACCAGTAAATCCGGTTTCTTCATATCAGAACTCCTCACTTATTATATACCGGTGCCGCAAAGGCTGTTCCGGTCATTGGTACCATGCCTCACCGGCCTCTATTGCACACCCGGTGCCGGTCAGGGTAGAAGAAGAGTAGCGGAATCCGGCCAATCCACGGGCGGCTCCGGTCTTATGGTTGACATAATCTGTCTGCCAATTGACCGGAGCCGCCCGGCTCTGCTTTAATAAACCTTCGTAAACCAAGGAGGACAATGAAATGGAAAAAATTTCTCTGGCCGTTGCCAGGAGAGAGACTACCGGCAAGAAGAACCGCTTTCTGCGCCGCGCCGGGGTCACTCCCTGCCATATCTACGGCCACAGCATCGCCTCGGAAACAGTCCAGGCCGACACCGCCGCCCTGGAACAGGTCATCGCCACTGCCGGCAGTTCCCGGCTGGTTTCGCTGGAGTTCAAGGGCAAGAAACCGCGCATGGCCTTTGTCAGAGAGGTCCAGCGCCCCCCGGTCGGCAACAGCATCCTGCATGTCGATTTCTATCAGGTCAAAATGACCGAGAAAATCGCCGCCAGGATCCCCCTGCACCTGACCGGCGAATCCGCCGCCCTCAAGGCCAAGGGTCGCTACCTGACCAACCCCATCGACCATATCGAGGTCGAAAGCCTGCCGGCCAACATCCCGGCCAGCGTCACCGTGGATATCTCGGTGCTGGAAACGCTGGATGACGCCATTTATGTCAGCGACCTGGGACTGGATAAATCCGTCACCCTGCTGACCGACCCCGAAACGCTGGTGGCCAAGATAGCCGAAGCCCATGTCAAGGCCGAAGAGGAAGAACTCGAAGGCGCCGGTGAGACCGGAGAAGCCGGCGGAGAATCTGCCGAGGAGACCAGCGGCACCGCAGACGAAAGCTGATAACCCGAACCACAAAGACATCTACCGGCCTTCTCCTTTGTGGAGAAGGCCGGTATGCTTTGACCGGACGGACACCGGTCTTTGACACCCGATAACGCATATTATAGATTAGGATTCACCCTGTCGCCGTACCTGTACCTGAGAACAGGTGAAAACCGGCCCGTCGGCGGGTGACCGGCGGGACTGCCGGAATGTATAATCGACCATTGAAATAATCAAAGGGGGACCGCCATGCCCACGGTCAAGCTGACCGGAATCAACAAGACTTATGGCGCCGTCCGGGTAGTGAATGATGTGTCCTTTGAAGTGGACGGCGGCGAAATCTTCGCCCTCATCGGTCCCAACGGCGCCGGTAAGTCCACCACCATCCGCATGATGATGGACATCATCAAGCCGGACTCCGGCGACATTGTCATCATGAACGAACACCTGGGCGAGGCCGGCAAGAACCGCATCGGCTACCTGCCGGAAGAGCGCGGACTCTACCGCAAGCTCAAAATCATGGACACCGTCGCCTACCTGGCGTCACTCAAGGGGGCGGAACCCGCTGACGCGATAGCCCGCGCCGAGGCCATGCTCAAGACGTTCGGGCTGTTCGAGCATCGCTACAAGAAAATCGAGGAGCTGTCCAAGGGTATGGGCCAGCTGACCCAGTTCGTGGTCACCGTGGCCCACAATCCCGACCTCATCATCCTGGATGAGCCCTTCGCCGGGCTGGACCCGGTCAATTCAAGACTGCTCAAGGATACCGTCCGCGGACTCCGGGCCGAAGGCAAAGCCGTCATCCTGTCCACCCACCGCATGAACGAGGTGGAAGAGATGTGCGACCGGCTGTTCATGATCAACAAGGGCCGGGAAGTTCTTTACGGCCGGCTGGACGACATCCGCCGCCGTTTCCGCGCCCATGCCGCCGTGGTGGAATCACTCGAGCCGGTGCCTGACAATATTCCCGGCGTCATCGGCCGACAGGTGAACGGCCGTGTCACCGAGCTCCAGCTCGATGCCGGCACCTCGCCCCAGCAACTGCTCAGTTCCCTGGTGGCCGCCGGACATCCCGTGGAACGCTTCGAGGTGGCGACGCCCAGCCTGGATGAAATCTTCGTCCGGGTGGTGAACCAGCCATGAACAAGACATTACTCATTTTCAAGCACGAGTTCCGCACCCTGATCCGTCGCACCGGCTTCATCATCATGACGGTGGCTTTCCCCCTGCTGGCGCTTCTGCTCATCGGCGGCGGTCAGCTCTTTTCCGGCGTCACCGGCAGCGACCCGGTGGAACCGACCGAAGTCACCATCGGCTACGTCGACGGCGCTGGCCTGGTCACCGGCTACCAGGAACGGCCGAATTTCACCTTCGAGGAATTCGCCACCGTCGAATCCGCCAACCAGGCCATGGTCGACGGCGATATCGCCGAATATATCTACATTTCACCGGACTATGTCCAGAGCGGCACCGTCGTCCGCTTCACCGTGTCCCGGGAACTGGACACCCCCGGCGACCGCTATGACGCCATCCGTAACTTCGTCCTGCGCAACCTGCTGGGCCCGGAAATCGAGCCGGAGGTCATCGACCGCGCTGTCCACCCGGTCAACCTGGCCACCATAGTCATCGACCCGGCCACCGGCCTGCCGGCCGATACCCAGGGTGGCTTCTCCCAGTTCATCCTGCCCTATATCTTCAGCATTCTGCTCATCATGTCCATATTCACTTCTTCCGGCTACCTCCTTCAGGGTTTGGCCGAGGAGAAGGAAAACCGGATCATGGAGATACTGCTGTCCTCGGTTTCCTCCCGCCAGCTCATCACCGGCAAGGTGCTGGGTCTGGGCGCCGCCGGCCTGCTCCAGATGGCCGTCTGGCTGGTATCGGCCCGTTTCCTGGCCGATCTGGCCTCAGAAAACTTTTCGGATATACTCGGTTCCATCGAAGTCTCCGTGACCTTCGTCCTGCTGGGTCTGGCCTACTTCATCCTGGGTTACCTGCTTTTCGCCGTCATCATGGCCGCCGCCGGCAGTATCGGCTCCAACGCCCGGGAAAGCCAGCAGATGGCCACCGTTTTCACCCTGCTGGCCGTCTCGCCGTTATGGTTCATGGTGTTCCTCATTGAGAACCCCCACCACACCCTCAGCGTCATCCTGACCATATTCCCCTTCACGGCGCCCATCACCACTATCGTCCGCATCGGTGTTGCCGATGTACCGACGTGGCAGATTGCCGCCAGCATGGCCATCATGGCGGCGACCATCGTCGGTCTGCTCGCCCTGGCCGCCAAGATCTTCCGCACCTTCCTGCTGATGTACGGCAAGATGCCGAAGCTGGGTGAAATAATCCGCCTCATCCGGCAGGCCTAGACAACCAACCCTTGACAACAGGAAACGGGGAGGCCATTGAGGCCTCCCCGTTTGATCATGCTGATAAATCTGAACCGATTACTGACTGACAAAAGCTGACCCTTCTTATCTGTCATTACCCATGAAAATGGGTAATCCATGCCCCGTGTCCCCCGTTCGTGGTGAGCCTGTCGAACCATGAACGGGAGAGCTGATAGCTGAAAGCTGACGGCTGAAAGCTCTAATCACGTCTTTGCGAGCGGCCACCGGCCGCGAAGCAATCTCGGTCTCCGGTAGCTGATAGCTGACTGCTGAAGGCTGACAGCTCGCCCCCCGTTTCGGTCATTTGATATTTGAATTTCAGTATTGTTTAGGATTTCGATATTAGACATTAGATATTGACATACTACCCAATCACCGTCCCCACCCCCGAAACCACAAACCACGCCCCGAAGCCCATCAGCAACAACCCGCATCCCACAAACACCGCCTCGTGTAACCGCGGCGACCACAACCGGTGCGTTTTATACACCAGCCCGGAAACTATGGAGAGCCATAGCAGGTCCACCGCCCAATGCGTCAAGACCAGCGCTGTCAGCCCGCCTAAGCCATAATCAGCGATTTTCAGTACCAGGAGAGCCCCGACAGTCGCCCACCAGACGATGAAGAACGGATTTCCGGCTGAGAGGATGATGCCGGCGGTGAAGGCGCTGTACGGCGTATCCTTGGCACCGGCGGCATAAGCCTTGCGCGCCCGGAGCATCCCCCAGCCCATCCAGGCTATCATTGAACCGCCGGCCAGTCCCAGCACCAGGTGGACTACCTCATTTTCGAAGAAGGTGGCGGCGCCGAGGTAGATAAGGATTATCAGGGGAAATTCGATAACGGCATGACCCAGCGAAACCTGTGCCCCGGCCCAGGGCGATTTATAGCTCTTGGCCAGCACGGTGGCGAACATCGGCCCAGGCATGAGCGCGCCGGACATGGAAATAACGAAAACGGAGGCCAGTATAGCCAGCATAATCCGGCATTATAGCACCGCACGGCGTATGGTGACTAAGAGCGTTTGGCGCGGATGTCGTCCCGCCCCAGTGCGGCCAGCCCCCGCCGCCGGTAATCCTCCCGCAACCCCGGGAAATACTTAATGGCAATCACACCACTGAGTGCCGCCGCCAGCCAGGCGGCCATGCCGGAATCGGTAAAATACCAGGTGATAAAGGGGAGAATCAGCAGACTGACGCCGTTACCCAGCACCAGATTACGGCTAACCAGCCACACACCCAGTATAACAGCTGCCATCGCCGCCAAGACCGCCGGAAAGCCATAGATGAAGGAGCCCGCGGCCACGACACCTACCGCCGCCGCCATGCCTTTGCCGCCGCGGAAGCGAAGCCATACCATCCAGTTGTGTCCGACCACCGCCGCCACTCCGGCGCCCAGCACGAAAGCCTTATCGGCCCCCAGCAGGTAATAGGCAGTAACTACCGCCGCCGCTCCCTTGAGGATATCGAAGCAGACCACCGCCAGCCCGGACTTCAGCCCGACCCGGCGGATGGTATTGAGCCCGCCGACATTGCCGCCGCCCAGCCCGTCGGCCGTGCCTGTCACTTTGTGGGCAATCAGATAAGCAGTGGGAATACTGCCCCAGAGATAACCCAGTAGAAGCGCGAGAAAATCCATCCCCCCACCTCCGTCGATTATCGCTTACCGCCAGCCGAATGATTCAGCCGTCACCACCCGCCCGCTGATAATATTACCAGTATAAACCTGCTGACGGCCTTTGTCAGTAATAAAAAGCCATCTGCTTTCAGCACTCAGCAATTACGTCTTTTTTGCGAAGCCGCGTCAACGGCTGTGGTAATCTCGGGCATACAACAGCCTCAACGTCCTTGCGAGCCGCCCAGAGGCCGCGAAGCAATCTCGGTACCCACGCCCCCGTTATCACCCGCTACTCATCTGTCATTACCCGTAAAACGGGTAATCCATCACAAACCGAAAGCCGTTAGCTGTTCGCTAACGGCTCGGAACCCTTTTAGGTCATTTTGTATTTGAATTTTGATATTGTTTGTTATTTGGTGCTTGGGATTTGGAATTTCCGTTTTCGCTAGAAAACGGGCGTGCACCACCCGGCATATTTCGGCAGATTACCCTTGATGGCGTCAAAATACAGGTCCTTCAACCTGGCGGTTATCGGCCCGACACCGCCGTTGCCCAGCTTGTGCCGGTCAACCTCGCACACCGGGGTCAGATGCGCCGCGGTACCGGTCAGGAAGCATTCATCAGAAACGTAAAGTTCGTATCGGTCCACCGGCCGCTCTATAACCTCCAGCCCCAGTTCCTGCCGGGCCAGGGTGATGACGGTATCGCGGGTGATGCCGTTCAGGATGTTGTTATAGGTGGCCGGCGTCACCAGCTTGCCGTTCTGAATCAGGAAGACGTTCTCACCGGAGCCTTCGGCCACATGGCCGTCGGGTGTCAGCATGATGCCCTCGTCGAAGCCGTTTTCGATGGCTTCGGTCTTGGTCAGCGCGTTGTTGATGTAAAGGCCGGTTGCCTTGACCGACGGCGGGAAGACGTTGTCGTCGGGACGCCGCCAGGTGGAAACGGACACCCGGCAGGCGTCGGTATCCAGATACCGACCCCAGGGAATGGCAAACACCAGGAAGTCGGCATCCAGGTCATGGAGCCGAACGCCCAGCGCCTGGGAGGACTTGTAGGCCAGCGGCCGGATATAGGCATCTTCCTGGAAGCCGCATTTTTTAGTCACTTCGACGGCGATTTGCGCCAGTTCGGCGACGGTTTTGGGGATGTTGATGCGCAGTACTTTGGCACCGTTCTTCATCCGCTCCATATGCTCTTGCAGACGGAAGATATACAGTTGCTGGTGTTCTTCGTTCCAGTTGCCGCGGATGCCTTCGAACAGTGCGGTGCCATAGTGCAAAGCGTGAGTCATGACACTGATTTTGGCATCCTCCAGGGGAATGATCTGACCCTCAAAATAGCAATACGAAGGCATGACGGCTCTCCTTAAACGATGGTGTAGCTATGGATTATAGACCGATGGGGGCTGAATTGCCAAGTCTGGTTTCATGCCAATAACAATTTGATAGGGGGTAACTTCCTATTCATTACACGAAACAGGTAAGAGCCGCAATTTTGTGAAACCTTGGTTGTTGGTAGTAATATTAAACTTATCAATAGACTTACTTGAAGACATGAATAAACTACCATCCAAGAGTCCTAAACAGCTTTGGTCAAGGGATGAGTTGATCTTGGCCTTTAATCTTTATTGTAAAACTCCATTTTCAAAAATTCATCATAATAACAAGGACATCATCGAGTTAGCGTCGATAATTCATCGTTCCCCTTCAGCAGTTGCCTTAAAGCTTTCAAATTTTGCGAGGCTCGACCCAGCCTTACAACAACGGAACATCGCAGGTATGAGCCACGGTAGTAAAAGCGAAATCGCGATTTGGGAAGAATTCAGCAATAATTGGGAGGAAATGGCTTTCCAAAGCGAAGTAATCCTGGCTGAAATCCAACACCAAAACATAGAAGATATTTTAGACATCGCGAAGCAAGATATCCCGCCTCAAGGGAAAGAACGGGAATCTATTGTAAAAACAAGGGTAAATCAAAAATTCTTCCGCCTGATGATTCTCGCGTCCTATAACGGCAGGTGCTGTATCACAGGTATTGCTATTCCTGAATTATTAGTGGCAAGTCATATCGTTCCTTGGTCTATCGATCAAACTAACCGTCTGAATCCACATAACGGTCTCTGCCTGAACGCTCTCCACGATATAGCCTTCGATAAAGGACTATTTACGATTACGAGCGACTACAAAATCGTGATATCCAGTTTGATCGATGCTGATCCAGCCTCAAATAAATGGTTTAGTAAATTCAACGAAATGAAAATCACACTGCCTCAAAAATTCATCCCTGCCACCGAGTTCATGGAATACCACCAACAGCACGTTTTCCGCCCTTAAAGTAAAATATAGAATTTTATAATTTACCCACCCCTGTGCCATTTCCCCATTGACAATATTTTCACAGCAACGCTACTATCAACCGCTGTTATGAGAACACCCTTCCGTATTCAGCAAAAGCCAGTAACGCCATTGTCGGCATGTTTGCCAAAAACTTCTCTGGATTGTTTGCATTGTTTCGAATTGTTTTAATTCGGTGACGCTACGTTTGAGGCATCCGCCGCCAAATCTGAAAAAAAGCATTCGTTTCCCGAAAAAACAAGCCAACGGGCGAAACAATTACCAGTTTCATGGCGCTCTGCCCTCATCAAACAGCCGGCACATTAATAACCGAATATTTTGACTAACATACCCAAAATGGGTATTGTCACACCCGAATTGGGTATGACAATGAGGGAGATGACGATCAGAAGCAGTTTGTTCGGCAAAACGCGATAGGCAATACTCAGTTTGCTTTACGGGCAACCTGACCACGCCTATTACACCAGTCAGATTGTCTATGCGGCAGGATGTGGAAGGGGTAGAGTTCAGCGTGAACTGAAAAAGTTGACTGAATTAGGGATTATCGTTCGGGCACTTGAAGGTCGCCAATTATACTATATTGCCGACAATCGCAGTCCTATCTTTCCGGAAATCAGAAGTATTGTCAGAAAAACATTCGGTATAGCCGAAGTGCTTCGTGGTGCTTTGCAACCCGTAGCTAACGATATCCAATCCTCATTTATCTTCGGGGCTATCGACCGAAAAACCGATGACCGGGCCAGCGACATCGATGTCATGGTTATCGGTAATATACATTTCAATAATGAGGTAGTTGATCAGCTCTTCTCAGTGGAAACAGAATTGGGCAGAGAAATTAACACCGTCGTCTATCCGGAAGCGGAGTTCCGGCAAAAGATACAGCAGGATCATTATTTTCTGAAAACTGTAATGGACAGGAGCAAAATATTCCTGGTAGGAGATGAGGTTGGACTTAAACGTCTAGCTTACCAGAAACCTGTCTGATTCTAGTTGACAGCTAAACCTCCTTGGCCGCTCACTGCTCGGCCAGGTCCCCGGCGCGCCGGGTTATCCAAATCACCTGAACAGCTTCAGATATTCCTCAAAACTGAAAACACGGTTGCGTTGGTAGCCTGTCTGTTCGAATAGAATACCCGCCTCCATGAAAGCTGTGACCAGGTCATTGGCGGCTTTAGGCGACAGACCGGTTATGGTTCGGACATCGTTGATCGTTATCCGTGGCTGTGAGAACAGCGCCGAAAATAGAATGACGGCGTTTTTCTGTCTTTTCCCCATTTTGGGTATCTTGTTACGTTCAATCTCGTTCTTCAGGCCGATGATCTTATGCAGGGTTGAGGTGGCATTTTCGGCCGTCGCGATGACTCCTGCCAGAAAGAACTTGAACCATTGCCCAAGATCGTTGTTGACCCTTACCCGTTCCAGATTGTCGAAATAGAGAGTCCGGTTTTTATCGAAGAATTCGGACAGATATAGCAGGGGCAGATCCAGCACGCCGTTACTGACAAGATACAGTGTTATCAGCAGGCGTCCGGTTCTACCATTGCCGTCGTCGAACGGATGAATGGTCTCGAATTGATAATGGGCAATTGCAATGCGTATCAGATGTGGCAGACGGATTTCATCGTTATGAAGGAACCTTTCCAGATCGCCCAGTAATTCCGGTAACTCCTGAGGTGCGGGGGGAACGAACATGGCATCGTCCAGTGTGGCCCCGCCAATCCAGTTCTGTCCGGTCCTGAACTCACCCGGGTTTTTGTTCTGCCCCCGGACACTGGTCAGCAGTATCCGATGAACATTCTTTATCATTCTGTTAGATAATGGCAGCCGGTCCAGTTCGGAGATGGCATAGTTCATGGCTTCGACGTAATTATTGACCTCTTGCCAATCGTCCCTTCTTTCAGGGGCAAGGTCTTTCTGTGGAACCACGGCTTCATCGATGTTTGTCCTGGTGCCTTCGATATGGCTGGACAAGACCGCCTCTTTGAATACGTGCATCTTTATGAACATATCCGGGTCAGGCACGAACCGGGCGAAAGAATTCAATTCCCCTAATCTCAACGACGCTTTTTCCACCATTTCGTTGATGCTCTCGTCTTCCCAGAAGAAAGAATGGTTTATCTTCTCCGGCAGGAAGTATTTATATCCGGTTGTTCGTCGCCACGTACCGGATTTGAATTCGGAAATATCCATGAAAGTATCCTTGGCAAATTCTTATTTTACTTTTACGCTTTAAAGTAAAATATACTCCCGCAGGTAGTGTCCCGTCAAGTGGTGTAAATTCATCATTGGTGGTTTCCCGAATAATCAAGCTGGTAAAGCCATGATCAGGGGTTCCTCCTGCGCCCCTTCCAGCGTTTTCTTCATCGAATCCAAAGAAAAGTAGCGTCGTCCGACCTCCCACTCGTCCTGCTGTTCCATTAACACCGCCCCAATCAGCCTGATTACCGATTGGCTGTTGGGAAAGATGCCGACCACATTACTGCGGCGCTTGATTTCCTTATTCAGTCTCTCCAGGGGATTGGTAGAGTACAGTTGCCGCCAGTGTTCCCGGGGGAAAGCGGTATAGGCCAGGATATCCGGTTCTGCCTCTTCCAGTTGGTCGGCAACAGGACCGAATCGGAGTCTGAGGTTATCGGCTACCCGGCGGAGCTGGCTGCAAGCGCTGTCGCGGTCAGGTTGAGCGAAGATGGTACGGATAGCGGCAGATACCATAGCCTGGGCGCCCCGTGGCACTCTGGCCAGCGCATTGCGCATGAAGTGCACCCGGCAACGTTGCCACGATACCCCGGTGAGTACCGTGCTGATGGCTTCCTTCAGCCCCAGATGAGCATCACTGATTACCAGCATCACCCCGCTCAAACCACGGCTGACCAGCCCCCGCAGAAACTCTTTCCAGAATACACCGTCTTCACTGGGGCCGACCTCAAGCCCGATGATCTCGCGTTCTCCGGTTTCCCGGACGCCGTAGGCGATAATTACCGCCTGACTGACCACCCGCCCGGTATCCCTGACCTTGACGTAGGTCGCATCCAGCCACAGATAGGGATAACGCCATAACAAAGGCCGGTGACGCCATCGTTCCACTTCATCGTCCAGAGCCCCGCATATTCGCGATACCTCGCTCTTACTGACCCCGTTAAGACCCAGTGACTGAACCAGAGATTCCACCTTGCGGGTGCTGACGCCCAACACATAGGCTTCCTGGATTACCGCCAGCAAGGCATGTTCCGCCCGGCGCCGGGGCTCGAGCAAGCTGGGGAAATAACTGCCGTCCCGCAACCGGGGAATCGCCAAGGGTATCGTGCCGGCCCGGGTGTCCCAGATACGCCCCCGGTAGCCGTTACGGTAGGTTAAACGACCGTCACTGCGCTCATGTTTCTCAGCTCCGGTCTTCTGCTTAACCTCAAGCTCCATGACCGCTTCGGCCAGCATTTTCACCCCTTCTCTCAGAAAATCAAGATCACCGTCGCTTCCTGACTTGCGTAGCAGTTCCAAAAGTGTCATCCTGTCTTTGGCCATTGTTGTGGTTACCTCCTGAAAGTCTTTGTTGTTATTTTCTTTCAAGAAACCACACAATGGCCTGCTTTTTCAATTCCAGGAATTTACACCACGTACGGGGATTCTACTCTCCCGCATATTTTACTTTGTCAATACCTTTTCATGGTGTGGGTCGTCAGGTATATCAAATCTGTGCCATTTCCCCATTGACATTACGTTCCCAGGAACGCTAGTATCAACCGCTGTTATGAGAACACCCTTACACTATTCAGCAAAAGTCAGTAACGCCATTGACGGCATGTTTGCTAAAAACTTCTCTGGATTGTTTGCATTGTTTCGAATTGTTTTAATTCGGTGACGCTACGTTTGAGGCATCCGCCGCCAAAGCTGAAAAAAGTATTCGTTTCCCGAAAAAAACAAGCCAACGGGCGAAACAATTACCAGTTTCATGGCGCTCTGCCCTCATCAAACAGCCGGCACATTAATAACCGAATAAAGCGGCAGGGGATAGTCCATCTAAATAATGAATACGACAATACCCGGATCGGGACTGATAACAAGCCCGACCCGGGTATTAATTACGGTATCGCTGATTTTATTGATTGTCTGAGTGAGCTAAACCTTCTTCGCCGCCCACTGCTCGGCCAAGTCGCCGACCACCGGCAATTTATAGCGGTCGCCCTTCCAGGCTTTTATCATCAGCACCAGCCACAGCACGAAGGCGACGATACCCAGGAAGATATTTATAGCCCAGCCGATGAAGGGGATGAAGCTCAGGATGGTCGTGAGGATGGTCAGGCCGCCGAAGACGATAACCGACTGGGCGGCATGAAAGCGTACGAAACTGCTCTTTTTTTCGATGAAATACAGGATAAGCCCGCTGACCCACGTGGCCAGATAGCATAAAAGACCGGCGACATTGCTTTTGAGACCGGTAGAACTCTCCTCCATGACGTCTCCCACACCTTTCGATTTTATTTCAGTTATAAGAATATACGTCCCGGCAGTCCGGGTCAAGAGCAAATAACGGGAAATTACAACGCTTGAAGCTGACGGCTATCTGTTCTTCTTTATCGTCCTGACCAGCCACAGCACCTGGCAGGCTTCTTCCAGACCGGCGGTGTACTTGCCGGCTTCTTCCAGGTCGTCGCCGATGGCGAAGGTGCCGTGGCCGTACACCAGGGCTATCTTCTGGGTCTTGAGCGTTTCGGCGATGGCTTCGGCCATGGCGCCGGGGTGAACGTTCTGATTCCATCCCAGCACCTTGATGGTACCCAGTTCATAAAGCTCCGCCTGCTCCGAGACAATCTCCGGTTCGGTCAGCGACAGGGCGATGGCGTGGGGCGGGTGGGCGTGGACGATAGCTTTGGCGCCGGTGGCGGCCATGATGGCACGGTGAACCGGCAGTTCCACGGAGGCCAGTTTCGTCTGGTCGTCATCGTGGGTAATGCCGGTGATGATGATGTCCTGTTCACGGATGGTACCCAGCTGGGAGCCGCGGCGGGTGATGGCCAGCCGGTCGTCACTCAGACGGACAGACAGATTGCCGGAATGGGACGATACCAGGCTGTGGGCGAAGAGCGTCTTGCCGGTCTTCTTGAACTGGGCGACAGGCGGCACATTACGCAACTTTGCGTATCACTCCGATCACCCGACCCTGGATGACCACGTTCTTGGCGTTTTCATACATCGGCGTCATCAGCGCGTTGGCCGGCTGAAGGCGCACCTTGCCGTTGGCTTCGCGGAAGACCTTTTTGAGGGTGGCTTCCTTCTCGTTCTTGAGCCAGACGGCGGCCATCTGGCCATTTTCTACATCGTCAGCCGCCTGCATGATGACGATATCGCCGTCATTGACCAGGGCGTCTATCATGGAATTGCCCCGCACCTTGAGGGCGAAGAGATTCTTGTGGTGACCGATCATCGTTTCCGGCACGTCCACGTTCTCGGCCGCCAGTTCGGGCTTCCAGGTTTCGACGTCGGGCACCGGTATCGGTCGGCCGGCGGCTATCTTGCCCAGGAGCGGCACCAGCTGGAGGGGACGGCCTTCGGAACCCAGCAGTTCTATGCCGCGGGACACGTCCTTGTGGCGGCGGATATAGCCGGCGCGCTCCAGATGCCGCAGGTTGTAATCGGCCACCGAAGTAGAACTGATATTACAGCCGGACACGATATCACGGATGCTGGGGGGGATACCGTAATCGTTGAAATAGTTACGGATGTATTCCAGCATCTTGAGCTGGCGGTCGGACATCGTCTTTCTGGGTGTTCTAGGCATAGCCCCCCCCTGTCTGAACAATTGTTCTTTATCACTTTACCCCATGCCGGTAACCATGTCAAGGGGTTTCTAACGTATTCCGAACGCCGGGAACTATTCCACCATGGTGGCGAAGTTGACCACCCGGTCGTTCTCATCCGGACGGATGACGATGACCCCCTGGGTGGAGCGCCCCATGACGATGATGCCCTTCTCCTGATCCTCGGTGCCCACCGGGGTGCGGATAACCACGCCTTCGGCAGTGGCGATCATCACCTGGTGCTCTCGGTCAACCACCTTGCCAGCGGCCACCTTGCCCGTCTTGTCCACTACCTTGAAAGTCAGCACACCGGAGCCGGCGCGGCGCTGGAGTGGGTACTCCTCCACCGCGGTCAGCTTGCCGTAGCCGCCGGTAGTGACCACCAGCACGAAGTGGCCCGGCCGGGCCACGTCCAGGCCGGCCACCCGGTCATCCCCCTCCAGGGTGATGCCCCGGACGCCGCCGGAAGCCCGTTGGGAGACCCGCAGGTCAGCCACCGGGAAGTGGATGGACCGACCGTTGTGGGTGATGAGAATTATATTCTCATCGGCCCCGGCGATGACCGCGCCGATGAGTTCGTCGTTCTTGGGCAGGTCCATGGCCAGGAGACCGCTACTGCGCACCGCGGCGAAATCGGACAGTTTGGTACGCTTGCACTCGCCGCCGGAGGTCGCCATGATGAGCGAGGTCTCCTCGTCGAAGCGGGAAACGGCTATCATCGAGGTGATGCGCTCGTTCTCGGCCAGCGGCACCAGGTTGATGATGGCGATGCCCTTGGCCGTCCGGAGCAGGTCGCAGGGTATCTCGTGACACTTGATGGAGAATATCTTGCCCCGGTTAGTAAACAGCAGAACGCTGTCATGAGTGTCGGCTACCATGATGAAGCGCACCGAATCCGCTTCCCGTGTCTTAATGATGCTCTTGCCGCGGCCGGCGCGATGCTGGAGCCGGTAGACCTCAGTCGGCACCCGCTTGATGAAGCCGCGCTCGGTCAGCGTCACCACCATGCTCTGGTGGGGGATGAGGTCTTCCTCGCGAAACTCGATGACGCCCTGGGACTGAATCTCGGTGCGCCGGGCATCACCGTACCTGGCCTTGACCTCGGCCAGGTCGTCCTTGACCAGCGACAGCACCTTACGAGGGTTGGCCAGCAGGTCTTCCAGGTAGGAAATCTGCTTGAGGATATCGGCATATTCGCCCAGTATCTTCTGGCGTTCCAGATTGGCCAGGCGCCGGAGCTGGAGGTCCAGGATGGCCTGCGCCTGAAGCTGAGACAGCTCGAAGCGGGACATCAGTTCCCGGCGGGCGGTGTCGGCGTTCTCGGCATGGCGGATGAGGTTGATAATGGCGTCCAGGTTGTCCAGGGCTATCTTGAGGCCTTCCAGGATGTGAGCCCTGGCCCTGGCCGCCTTGAGTTCGAACTTGGAGCGCCGGGTAATGATTTCCTGGCGGAAGGCGACATAATGATTCAGCGCTTCCTTGAGGTTAAGCACTACCGGGCGGTTGTTCACCAGCGCCAGCATGTTGACGAAGAAACTGGTCTGGAGGTTGGTATGCTTGTAGAGGTTATTGAGAATCTGCTGGGGCTCGCCGTCCCGCTTGAGCTCGATGACCACCCGCAGGCCCTGGCGGTCGGACTCGTCGCGCACTTCGGCGATGCCGTTAATCTTGCGCTCCCGTGACAACATGGCGATGCGCTTGACCAGGTCGGCCTTGTTGACCTGGTAGGGCAGTTCACTGATGATGATCTGGCGCCGGGCGCCGGTCTCGGCCACATCGGCTACATGAGCCCGGGCGCGCACCACCACCTTGCCGTGGCCGGTAGCATAGGCGGACTTGATGCCGTCACGGCCCAGAATGAGACCGCCGGTGGGAAAGTCCGGCCCCTTGACGAACTGCATCAGGTCTTCCAGACCGCACTCTGGATTGTCAATCAAATAAGAGATGGCATCGCACAGTTCGGTCAGGTTGTGCGGCGGAATATTGGTGGCCATACCCACGGCGATGCCGGAAGCGCCATTCATCAGCAGGACCGGCAGACGGGACGGCAGTACCGTCGGCTCCTTCAGCGAGTCGTCGAAGTTGGGCATGAACTCGACGGTGTCCTTGTCAATGTCCACCAGCAGCTCGCCGGCCAGCCGCGTCAGCCGGGCTTCGGTGTAACGCATGGCCGCCGGCGGGTCGCCGTCAACCGAACCGAAGTTACCCTGACCATCCACCAGCATGTAACGCAGGGAGAAATTCTGAGCCATGCGCACCATGGCGTCATAAACGGAGGAGTCGCCGTGAGGATGATATTTACCAAGAACCTCACCGACGATGCGGGCGCTTTTCTTGTACGAGGTGTTATAGTGCATACCAAGGTCGCTCATGGCGTACAGAATACGCCGGTGAACCGGCTTCAACCCGTCCCTGACATCGGGCAGTGCCCGGGAAACGATTACGCTCATGGCGTAATCCATATAGGAGTTTTTCATCTCGTCTTCGATATTGATGGGACGGGTATTACCGATAACCATGGTCAGACCTCCAGTTCCTCGTCGTCGTCATCGTCATCGCTGTCGTCGTCATCTTCTTCATCGAAAGACTCTGCGTCATCGACAGCGGGACGCTCATTTTCATCCTTTTCGTTACCCGGCTCTTCATCTTCACCGGCAGTAGCTTCCAGCTCCACATGGCGGGGCTTCTGCCCGGCCGGTCGGGGCGGGAAGGAAATCTGCCCGGCCTGGGACGGGTGCTGATAGATTTCCCGGATCATCACCGCCAGCTTGTCGTCATCGGCGCTGACCACGGCGGCTGAGTAGCGGTTGCCGCCCTTCATCAGCTTGAGCAGACGCAGGGCATGGCGGGTTTCCACCGTACCCAGATACTCGCCGCCGACATTGTCGACGAACAGCACCCCGGGACCTGGCCGCAGATTGACCTTGTCTCCCGCATCCAGATGGGCCAGAACTTCCCGTCCGGCCAGCTTGTTCAACACCACCACCCCGGCCTTGCCGATCTCCTCGATGAAGGACCGGCCGACACCCTGGCTGTCGCCCTGCGTCGGGCGGGCGCCGGAAGCGGCCAGCACCTCCAGCCGTTTCAGGTTGCGTTCAGCGATGCTGTTATAGGGGTCCAGACCGATGGAACGGGTATAGGCCTGGCGTGCCTTTTCGTATTCGCCCAGTTCCATCAGGGCGCGTCCCAGCCGGTTGAGCGCTTCGATGTCCTCGGGGAAAATATCCAGTATAGCCCGGTTGGCTTCAACCGCCTCCTGCCAGCGGCCAGCCATGGCGAACTCAATGGCCGCTTGCGCGTTGCCCTTCTTGAGCTTAGCCTGGTCGTCATCGTTATAAGCCATCTACAGCTCCTGTTTCCAGATTTAGAAGTGAGATTTTACTTGATTGGGGCAACACGGGCAAATTGACGGCCTGACGATGCCGGACATAATCGTATTATACCATTTAAGGGGAATGGTTTTCAGCCGGACGGAAGAAGAGGTATCAGAGGACGGCCAGTGCTTCAGCCAGGCCGTCCAGCGACAGCGACCGCTGTTCGGAACCGGCCATGTCGCGCAGTACCACCCGGCCTTCGGCCAGCTCGTTTTCTCCCAGAATCAGGGTGTAGGCGGCCCCCATCGAGGACGCCAGACGAAGCTGGGCTTTCAAACTGCGGGGGCCCGGCGACCAGTTTACCGTCAACCCGGCGCGGCGCAGTCGGGCGCCCAGAGCAAAGGCCGGCGTCGCGGCGTCCGCCCCCAGCCAGGCCAGGAAGAAACGGGGCGCGGGCAGACCCGGTACCGCAATATTCTGCCGCTTGAGATTCAGGATGACGCGCTCGATGCCGGTGGCGAAACCCACCGCCGGGGTCGGTTCCCCGCCGAGCTGTTCAATCAGCCCGTCGTAACGGCCGCCGCCGCCGATGGTGGACTGAGCGCCCTCCTCCAGCGGCTGAATCTCGAAGACGGTGCGCCGATAATAGTCCAGGCCGCGCACCAGCCGGTGATTGATTTCGAAGGGAATGCCCACCGCCGCCAGCAGGTCGCGCAGACGCTCGAAGTGCGTCCGGCAGTCGTCACAGAGGTAATCGGCCGAATGGGGCGCGCCATCGGCGACGGCGCCGCATTCCGGCCTCTTGCAGTCCAGCAAGCGGAGCGGATTCTTTTCATAGCGTACCCGGCAATCAGCGCAACGGGCCTCGATGTCGGTAGCGTAATATTCCCTGAGCGCCGCCAGGTAGGAATGGCGGCAGTCGGGACAGCCGATGGAATTGAGTTGAACCGGCAGGGTAGACAGGCCAAGCTCCCGGTAGAAGTTCCAGGCCAGGTCGATGACCTCGGCATCAGCGGCGGCATCGCCGTCACCGATAAGCTCGAAACCGAACTGGTGATGCTCCCGGTAGCGTCCGGCCTGGGGTCGGTCATAGCGGAAGATGGAGGCCAGGTAAAAGAGTTTCACCGGCTTGGGGCGGGAGCCCATGCCGTGCTGGATATAGGCGCGGCAGACCGGCGCGGTGCCTTCCGGCCGGAGCGTCAGGTCGGAGCCGCCGCGGTCGGCGAAAGTGTACATCTCCTTGCCCACGATGTCGGTTTCCTCACCCACGGTGCGCACGAACAGCCGGGCGTCCTCGAAGGTGGGGGTGTCGATGCGGCTATAGCCGTAGCGGGCGGCGATGCCGACCGCCCTGTCCTGAACATAGGCCCACCAGGCCTGCTCTTCCGGCAGGATGTCCTGGGTGCCGCGTGGTGACTGGTAATCCATATGGCTCCTTTAAAGCCTGATAATACTATTGCGGCCGGGCCGATGTAAAACCGGGGCGTTCATACGTTGAACAGGAAGTGGGCGATATCGCCGTCCTTGACGATATAGGTCTTGCCTTCCAGCCTCAGCACGCCCTGTTTCTTGGCCTCCGGCATGGAGCCGGTACGCAGAAGATCATCGTAGGCAACCACCTCGGCGCGGATGAAACCCCGTTCGATGTCGGAGTGAATCTTGCCGGCCGCCTGCTGGGCGGGGGTGCCGGCGGTGATGCTCCAGGCGCGCACTTCGTCGGGGCCGACGGTGAAGAAGGATATCAAATCCAGCAGTTCGTAGGAAGCCCGGATGGTGCGCGCCAGCCCGGTTTCGGTCAGGCTGTAATCGGCCCGGAACTCATCAGCCGAGGCTTCATCCATGGCCGCCAGTTCGGCTTCCAGCTTGCCGCACATGGCGATAAGGCGGCAACCCCGGCCGGAGAAACGCTCCGACAGGTCTTTTTCTATCTCCGCGGCCCGGCCGAGGTCTTCCTCACCGACATTGACCACGATAAGCAGGGGCTTGGCCGACAGGAACTGATAGCCGGAGATGGCCTTTCGTTCTTCGTCATCCAGGGCGACGTCGCGCAGGGGAGTGTCGTTTTCCAGTTCGGTTTTCAGCCGGGCCAGGAGTTCCTGCTCGGCGATGAATTTCGGGCGTTCGATGGCTTTGGCACTCTTCATGGACTGCTCGATGCGCCCCAGCCGCCGCTCCAGGATGGCCAGGTCGGAGAAGGTCAGTTCCAGGTTCATGGCTTCGATGTCGCGGGCGGCATCCACCGTCACCTGCGAGTGCGGCACAGTGTCGTCCTCAAAGGCCCGAACCACGTTTATCAGCTCGTCCATGTTGGACAGTTCGCGCAGGGCCTCGCCGCCGACTCCTGACTGGGCCAGGCTCTTGACCGAGGCGCCGAGATCCAGGTACTTGACCTCGGCGAAGGTGGTCTTTTTCGGGTTGAACATGGCCGACAGCTTGTCGATGCGCTCATCCGGCACCCGGGCCACGCCGACATGAGCGGCCTCACCCGGTCGGGGCGTACCGCCGGTGGCCGCCTGGAAAACGGTCGTCCGGCCGCTCTGGGCCAGACCGATGATACCTATATCTAAAGACATGATTTCCCCTTGTCAAGACGTTCGATGATGATTGCGGCAGTACAGGCCGGCAGACCGGAGGACGGGTTATTTTTCGTTCTTGAGAATGTCGCGGGCGCTGACCAGGGCCTGATCCCGGATGTCGGCTTCGATGTCCTTATCGGCGGCGATATCCAACAGCGCCAGGAAGGCCTGACGACTGCCCAGGCGGGCAATGTCGGCGATGGCCTGGGAACGCATTCCGGCGGAAAACGCGGCGTCACGGGCGATGTTCATCAGTTTCTTCAGTTCCGGGCTGAAAGTTTCCGCCATGACCGGCCTCCTTGAGTTACTGCAGTTATTGTTACACAACCCTGCCGGGAGTTCAATAGTTCCTCATCCCTTTTCCGTACCCGGCCGGTTGCGGTCGGCCAGCCACTGCCGCTTCTGCGACAGGCGCACCTGTTCATCAGTCGGGCGGTATCCGGCCAGGAAATCCCGGACGAAGTCGTCATACCGGCCTTCCTTGACGGCCCGGCGCAGGTCAACCATCAGCCGGTTCATGAAGAACAGGTTGTGAAGCGTCGCCAGCCGGTGGCCCAGCAGTTCCTTGGCCCGGAACAGGTGATGGATATAACCGGCGGAAAAACGGCGACAGGCGGGACAGGCGCAGTCATCTTCGATGGGGACCGTATCGCCCTGGTACCGGGCGTTGGCGATGTCTATCCGCCCCTGACGGGTGAAGATGGCGCCGTTGCGGGCAACCCGGGTGGGCAGGGCCGAGTCGAACATGTCGATGCCGACGCCCACCGCCCGAACGATGTCCTCCGGCGAACCCACCCCCATCAGGTAGCGGGGCTTGTCGGCCGGCAGTATCTCGGTGGTCGCCGCGGTAATTTCTACGGTCTGGTCCTTGCTCTCGCCTATGGCCAGTCCGCCGATGGCGTAGCCGGGGAAATCCAGCTCCACCAGGCCTTCAGCCGAGCGTCGCCTGAGGTCGGCAAACAGCCCGCCCTGGACGATGGGGAACAGCGCCTGGTCGTCGCGGGTTTTGGCTGACAGACAGCGCTCAGCCCAGTCATGAGTGCGGGCTACCGCCGCAGAGATGACCTCCCGGGAGCCGTCCACGGGCGGGCATTCGTCCAGCGCCATGATGATATCGGCGCCGAAGGCTTCCTGATAGCCGACAGCCAGTTCCGGGGAGAAGAAATGCTCCGAGCCGTCGATATGGGAACGGAAGGTGACGCCCTCGTCGGTGACTTTCCGGAGCGGCGACAGAGAAAAAACCTGGTAGCCGCCCGAATCGGTCAGCAGAGCGCCGTCCCAGCCCATGAACCGGTGAAGTCCGCCGTAACCGGAGACGACCGCGGTGCCCGGCCGCAGGTAGAGGTGATAGTTATTGGCCAGTATCAGCCGGTAACCCAGGTCCCGGACTTCATCGGGCGTCAGTGTCTTGATGGTCGCCTGGGAGCCGACCGGCATGAAACAGGGCGTTTCCACCTTAGCGTGAGGCGTGGTCAGCATGCCGGCGCGGGCGGCGCCGGCTGTTTCCAGTTCGAATGATATTGCAGACATGATGGTAATTTGTCCTTGATGAAAAATATCGTATCTTCAGGCCGGCGGCCGATTCTCGTCCAGCCAGTCCTGGAGGATGACAGCGGCGGCCACCGCGTCATCCCGCTCCCGGGAATAAAAACCCTTGCGGTAGCGGCGGTTGGATTTCATGATGTCCTTGGCGCTGGCGGTGGAAAAGCGCTCATCCTGAAAGATGACCGGCACGTCGGTCAGTGAGGCCAGCCGCCGGGCGAAATACTGAACCCTCTCGGCCTGGGTACCGACCACCCCGTTCAGGAGCCGCGGCAGGCCGATGACCACCCGGGCGGCGTCATGCTCGCCGACCAGCCGGACAACAGCTTCGGCATCGGTGATTTCATCGCACCGCTCCAGTATGGTCAGCGGGCGGGCGATGACTCCCATGGGGTCGGACAGGGCGACGCCGACCCATTTATCGCCGACATCGAGGCCGATGACTCGTTCGAACACGGCACCCTACCTGATGAACTCATTGACCGCGGCCAGGGCTTCGGCCAGTCTGGACTTGTCACGGCCGCCGCCCTGGGCCAGATGCGGCTTGCCGCCGCCACCACCGCCAGCTATTTGCGACAGCCGTTTGATGATATTGCCGGCATGATAGCCGCGGGCCACCAGGTCATCGGTGACCGCCGCCAGAAACACCGGTTTGTCACCCTGAACCGAAGCCAGGACGATGACCGCCGAGCCTAGGCGGCCGCGCAGTTCATCGGCCATGTCGCGCAGGGTTTCCATGTCGGTATCGGGCACCTCGACAGCCAGCAGTTTGCCGCCGTCTATATCCCGAGCCCCTGCGGTCAGCGACAGCGCTCTCTGCCGGGCCAGTTCCCGCTTGAGTTCGGCCGCTGAGCGGCGCTCGTCGTCGAGCTCGGTCTGAAGCCGCTCAAGCTTTTCGCGGCTGTTAGTGAACTGCTCGCTCAGCCAGGCCTCAGCTCCCCGGCCGGTGACGGCCTCGATGCGCCGCAGGCCGGCGCCGACGCTGGACTCGCTGATAATCTTGAAATAACCTATTTCACCGGTAGCCCGGATATGGGTGCCGCCGCACAGCTCGGCGGACACGCGGCGGTCACTTCCGATGGACAGTACCCGCACCGTCTCGCCGTATTTTTCGCCGAAGAGGGCGGTCACCCCGGACTTGAGGGCGTCCCGATAGCCGGTTTCGGCCGCCGTCACCGGGTGGTTTTCCCGGATGCGCTCATTGACGATGGCTTCCACCCGGATCAGTTCTTCGGGCGTGACCGCCTTCAGGTGGGAAAAGTCGAAGCGCAATCGGTCGGGAGCCACTACCGAACCCCTTTGCTGGATGTGTTCGCCCAGCACCTCGATGAGCGCCGCCTGGAGCAGATGGGTGGCGGTGTGATTGCGAGCGGTGTCGTAACGAGTTGTCGGGTCGACGGCCGTCAGGGCTTCATCACCGATACGGAAAGCGCCCCGGGCGACATAACCCTGGTGGATGGTGACGCCGGGGGAAAGCAGAACGGTGCCGGTCACCTCGAAGACGCTGTCGCCGGCGGTAATCCGGCCGATATCGCCGGCCTGACCACCCATCTCGGCGTAAAAGGCTGTTTTATCCAGCACCAGCCCGCCGTGCTCGCCCTCGCTGATAACGTCAGTCTGGGCGTTGTTCCTGATGATGCCGTCGATGGTGCCGTATTGCGACAGGGTATCGTAGCCGGTAAAGCAGGTGTGCTGAAAAGTGTGATCCAGAGGGACAGCCTTGTCGGTGCCAAACCGGGCGCCGGCGCGGGCTTTCTCCCGCTGTCGCCCCATCTCCCGGTCAAAGCCGGCTTCATCGACGCCAAAACCTTTACCGGAGGCGATTTCCATCGTCAAATCCAGCGGGAAGCCGTAGGTATCATAGAGCCGGAAGGCCTGTTCGCCGGTAATCATCCGGCCCTCTCCGGCCCCGGCCATCATGTCCTCCAGGAGTTGCATGCCGGTCAACAGCGTTTCGGCGAAACGGGATTCCTCCCGGGCCACCAGTTCGATGATAAACTCCCGTCGGCCGGTCAGTTCCGGATAGGCCGGGCTCATTCGCTCGATGACCGCTTCGACCAGCGGCACCATGAACGGCTGGTCGAGTCCCAGCATACGGCCGAAAAGGGCGGTACGCCTCAGCAGTCGCCGCAGGACATAACCCCGGCTCTCGTTGGACGGGATGACGCCGTCGGCGATGAGAAAGGTGATGCCGCGGGAATGTTCGGCCACGATACGCATCGCCCGGTCGGTTTCGGCGTCCCGGCCGTATTCCCTGCCGGAAACCTCGGCCACCCTGTCCAGCAGGTAGTCGAAACGGTCGGTCTGATACACCGATGGCACCCCCTGCATGATGGCCGACAGCCTCTCCAGTCCCATGCCGGTGTCGATGTTGGGCCGGGGCAGGGGAGTGCGGGTGCCAGCGGTATCCTGGTTGAACTGCATGAACACCAGGTTCCAGATCTCGCAGAAACGTCCGCAGGAACAGGCCGGGCCGCAGTCTGGCTTACCGCAACCGGCGGCTTCGCCAAAATCATAGTGTATTTCGGAGCAGGGACCGCAGGGGCCGGAATCCCCGGCCGGGCCCCAGAAATTGTCCTTTTCGCCCAGTCGCACGATGCGTTCGGCCGGTAGGCCCTTGTCCCGCCAGAAGCGGATGGCTTCGTCATCGTCCAGAAAAACGGTCACCCACAGGCGTTCCATCGGCAACCCGAGCCGTTCGGTGACGAATTCCCAGGCCAGGTCGATAGCTTCTTTCTTGAAATAGTCGCCGACCGAAAAGTTGCCCAGCATCTCGAAGAAGGTCAGGTGCGAAGCGTCGCCGACGGCGTCGATATCGGTGGTACGGAAGCATTTCTGAGTGCTGGTCAGCCGGGTGGCCGGCGGTTTTTCCCGGCCCAGGAAATAGGGCTTGAACTGTACCATGCCGGCGGTGGTCAACAGCAGGGTCGGGTCGCCGTGGGGTATCAGGGAAGCGGAGGGCATAACCTTGTGGCCTTTTTCCGCGAAATAGTCCAGGAAAAGCGTGCGCAACTGGTCACCGGTCATGGGCATAATCGTATCGTACCAATCCTCTGAGTAATAATTTTAGATTGTAGGCGAGGGGTATGGGGATGTCAATCGACAGCGGAGGCGTGATTCAATGAGCCGGACGAAGCGCCCAGGCTTCGACCGCCGCCTGGCGGCCTTCGGGCGTACCCATATCGTAATGCCGGCCGTCCAGTTCGCAGGCATAGACCGGCTGGGCGTCCAGCAGGGCGCGGATGGCGTCGGTCAGCTGGAACTCCCCGCCCTTGCCGGGTTTCAGTTGTTCCACGGCATCAAACACTTCAGGCAACAGCAGGTAACGGCCGATGACCGCCAGATTGGAAGGGGCTTCGCCCGGGCGCGGTTTTTCGACGATGTCCCTGACCCGGTACACCCCCGGCGATATCGTCTCGGCATCGACGATGCCGTAACTGGCCGTGTCTTCCGGCTGGCAGGCGGCCACCAGCAGAATGTTGCCGGGGTGCTTCTTGTATACTTCCTGCATCTGCTTGAGCGCCGGTTCCGGCGCGTCAATGACGTCATCGGGCAGTACCAGGGCGAACGGCTCATCGCCGACCGACTCCCGGGCCATCTTGACGGCGTGGCCCAGACCCAGCGGCGCTGACTGGTACACCCGGTTGAAGTGGGCCATTCGCGATAACGCCCGCACCTTGCGCAGACTGGCGGCGTCGCCGCGGGCCACCAGAAACGTCTCCAGCCCCGGGTCGGGACTGAAGTAATCCACGATGGATTCCTTGCCGTGGGCGATGACGAAAGTGATATCCTTGATACCGGCGGCGGTGATTTCCTCCACCGAGTACTGAACAACCGGTTTGACCCCCAGCGGTAACATCTCCTTGGGCACGCTCTTGGTTATCGGTAGCAGACGCGTGCCGGCGCCGCCGGCGGCGATGACCGCCTTCTTGAAAATACTCATTAACTCAGTTCCTCCCTGGCGTACAGCGCCGCGCCGATGACCCCGGCTTCATCGCCCAGTTCGGCGGGCACTATGCTGACTCGCCGGGCCGGCAGTTGGTAAGCGTGTTCGGCCACCATCCGGCGTACCGGCTCGAAAAGTTGTGATCCGGTTCCGCTGACACCGCCGCCGATGACAATGACTTCGGGATTGAAGACATTGACTATACTGACCAGTCCCAACCCCAGCGCCTGCAGAGCTTCATCGAAGACTTCGGTAGCCAGCGCATCGCCCCGGGCCGCCGCGTCAGCCACATCGGCGGCGCTCAACCGGTCGCGCCCGGCTTCCAGTTCCGAACGTCGTCCGGCGTCCAGCAGTTGCTTCGCCCGGCGGGCAATGGCCGTCCCGGAGGCATACTGCTCCAGACAACCGCGGGCGCCACAGGTGTCCGGCTCTCCGTGCCGGTCGATGACGGTATGCCCGAATTCACCGGCCGTACCGTCGATTCCCTGATAGAGGCGCCCGTCGATGATGATGCCCCCGCCGATGCCGGTGGATACGGTCAGGAAAATCATGTCGCGGCACCCCCGGCCGGCACCCAGCCGGTGCTCGGCCAGCGCCGCGGCGGAGGCGTCGTTAAGCAGTACCGTCGGCAAGCCATATTTTTCTGAAATCATGGTGCGGAGCGGCAAACCGTTAACCGCCATCATGTTCGGGGAATGGGTGACGACTCCGGCGGCCAGGTCGATGGCCCCGGCCGAGGCAACAGCTACAGCCTGCGGCGGCTCCGGCATGGCCGCCGCCACCTCTGTCAGCGCACCGTAAAGGTTGGTCAGGATTTCGTCCTGACTGCCGGCACCGGCCGACCCGCGCCGGACGCGATATTCCAGGCGATTGCCTTCGCCCACCGCCCCGGCCAGAACCTTGGTGCCGCCCAGGTCGGCTACCAGTATCGGTGCCGCATTTTTCATACCCTGAAATTATATGCCCCGCTTCGTTCAGGGCGCAAACGAACGGGTTTGACTCATCCCGGAAGGCGGGCATATAGTGGAGGCGAGTCTCGAAAAAGGAGAAATCACCCATCATGACATCTACCGTGTTCGACATGCCCACCAGAATCATCGTCGGGGAAGGCGTTTTCGCCCGCCTAGGTCAGGAAGCCGCGGTAGCGGGGCAACGCGCCATCATCGTCTCCGGCCGTCATAACCTTAGGCGGCTGGGACTGCTGGACCGCGCCGCCGACCTTCTGGAAAAAGCCGGCGTTCAAGCGTTTCTTTTCGACCGGGTGGAACCCAACCCCAGGGCTTCCACCGTCGACGAAGGCTCGGCTCTGGTGCGCCGGGAGAATATCGACCTGGTGATAGCCCTCGGCGGCGGTTCGTCAATGGATGCCGCCAAGGGGATAGCCTTAGCCTCAGCCGGCGACCAGCCTGTCTGGCACTATATCACCACCGGTGACGACCCCGCCGGACGCGTGCCGCCCATCATTACAGTGCCGACCGTGGCCGCTTCCGGCTCCGAGGTCAATTCCGGCGCTGTCATCACCGACTGGGACAGCCATCAGAAGCGGGTGCTGTCGCGGCCGTCGGTCCAGCCGGTCACAGCCATCATCGACCCGGAACTGACCGCCTCCCTGCCGCTGGCGCCGACCCTCCAGGGCGGGGTGGACATTTTCTGCCACGCTCTCGAGCCCTACATCACCGCCGGTCACCCGGAACCCCTCAACGACGGCTGGCGGGAAGCCATCATGCGTACCGTCGTCAGTTGCCTGCCGAGCCTCCGGGATAACCTGAGCGATATGCCGGCCCGCCGCGCCCTGAGCTGGGCTTCCACCATGGCCTGTTCGGCTTTTTCCGGGCTGGGCGGCGGTAACGGCGCCATGACCCTCCACGGCATGGAGCACCCGGTCTCCGGCCTGTTCGATATCGCCCACGGCGACGGTCTGGCCGCCATGCTACCGGCCTGGCTGGCCGACGTCTCACGGGCCAGGGCGGAACGGATAGCCCTGCTGGGCGAACGTGTTTTCGGCACTGCCGACGGGCTGTCGGCAGTGGAAGGCTGGCTCAAATCCATTGGCATGCGTCTGCGGCTGAAAACCCTGGGTGTCACCTCAAGCGCCATACCGGAACTGGCCCGCCTGGCGCCGGTATCGTCGCCGTGGATCACCGGCAACCCGACCGAGGTCACCCAGGCCGACCTGGAGCGACTCTACCGCATGGCCTGGTAGAATTAACCATTGCTTTTTGTGGGGGGAAAGAATTATCTCACCGCAAGCCACACAGGAGGGTCAGAATGTCTCACAGCAAACCCACCAAAGGAGGCCTCGAGTCCCTGCTGATAGTAAATATCCTCGCCAGTCTGGTGTTCATCGCTATCATCGCCGTGAGCGGGCAATATCTGCTTTTTGCTTTCTGGGTAGCTACTGCTGTCATCATTGCCCTCGCCTGGGTAACCGCCCTGATTCCCCACAGGTTGCGAGTCTGGCGCTGGGTAATACTGGGCATCGCCTGGCTCTCCGCGATGCTGTTGGAACCGGTTCTCCCCATTGAGCAGGATATTTCCACCATTAATATCGTCTTCCTGCTGGCCATCTTCTGGCTACCGCTGATTCATGGCTATCGTCAACAGCAGATTGAACCGAACCGAATTTAAAGCCTTCCGCCCGGACACAAATAGCTTATTAAAGCCGGTTTTAACCAATACCGGCTTTAATCTTTGCCCCCTTCAATCTTGAAATGTTATAATTGAAAGGTATCGAGCGCATGAATTACGAACCGATTTCCGCTGACCCTGATTTTATCGTCCTTCGTCGAACCGCGCCGATCCCCGCTAAATAACATTTCAAGGTACGTTTATGGCCGAAAAAAAGCTGACCGATAATCCCGGAGCATCCAGTTATACCGCCGAAGATATCCAGGTACTGGGCGGTCGCGAAGCGGTGCGCAAACGCCCCGGTATGTATATCGGGTCCACCGACTACCGCGGCCTGCATCACCTGGTATACGAGGTCGTTTATAACTCGGTCGATGAATCCATGGCCGGGTTCTGTGACAAGATCAACGTCATCATCCACGGCGATGAGTCCATCTCGGTCGAGGACAACGGCCGCGGCATCCCGGTGGACATCCAGAAAAAGACGGGCGTTTCGGCGCTGGAAACGGTCATGACCGTGCTACACGCCGGCGCCAAATTCGGCGGTAAGACCTACCAGGTATCCGGCGGCCTTCACGGCGTCGGCGCCTCCGTGGTCAATGCCCTGTCCGAATGGGTCACCGTTGATGTCCGCCGTGACGGCAAGCTCTACCGCCAGCAGTACAAGGAAGGCATCCCCGAAGCCCCGGTAGCCGTGGTCGGGGAAGCCTGCGGCACCGGCACCACTACCACCTTCAAGTTCGACTCCAAGATTTTCGATGATGCCACCTATGATTTCAAAACCCTGGCCGAGCGCATGCGGGAAATCGCCTATCTGAACAAAGGCCTGGAAATCTCCATTACCGACCGCCGAACCGACAAGGAGCAGACCTATTATTTCGAGGGCGGTATCACCGGCTTCGTCCGTCACCTGAACCACAACCGCAACACCATTCATCGCCTGCCCATCGCCATCTACCGCAAGGTCGATGACTGCATGGTGGAGGTGGCCCTCCAGTATAACGATGGCTTCTCCGAAACCAATTTCAGCTTCGCCAACTGCATCAACACCCAGGACGGCGGCACCCACCTGACCGGTTTCCGCTCCGCCCTGACCCGGGTCATCAATGATTACGTCTATAAGAACAAGCTGGTCAAGGATTCCGACCCCAGCATCATGGGCGACGACTGCCGGGAAGGCATGGTCAGCATCGTTTCGGTCAAACTGCCGGAGCCGCAGTTCGAAGGCCAGACCAAGGGCAAGCTGGGCAACGCCGAAATGAAGAGCATGGTGGAAAGCGTCGTCGTCGATCAGCTGGCGCTCTACTTCGAGGAACACCCCGACGAAGCTAAAAAGATAATCGACAAGGTACTGACCTCGGCCCGCGCCCGCGACGCCGCCCGCAAGGCACGCGACCTGATCATCAAAAAGAACTCCCTTGACGGCGGCTCACTGCCCGGCAAGCTGGCGGAGTGCTCGGAGAAGGAGCCTTCCCTGTGTGAACTGTTCCTGGTGGAGGGTGACTCCGCCGGCGGCTCGGCCAAGCAGGGCCGTAACCGGCGCTTCCAGGCCATCCTGCCCCTGCGCGGTAAGATTCTGAACGTCGAAAAGGCCGCCCCGGACAAGATGCTGTCCCATGAGGAAATCCGGGCCATCATCACCGCGCTCGGCGCCGGCATCGATGACGACTTCGATTTCGGCAAACTGCGCTACCACCGGGTAGTGATGATGACCGACGCCGACGTCGACGGCTCACACATCCGCACCCTCCTGCTGACCTTTTTCTTCCGGCATATGAGCAAACTCATCACCAACGGCGGGCTGTATATCGCCCAGCCGCCCCTCTACCGCGTCAAGCAGGGACAGAATGAGCGCTGGGTCTTCTCCGACGCCGAAAAAGACGAAGCACTGAAGGAATTCAAGGGCAAGAGCGTCGATGTCCAGCGCTACAAGGGTCTCGGTGAGATGTCCGCCGAACAGCTCTGGAGCACTACCATGAACCCGGCCACCCGCACCATGCTGACAGTGGAAATCGAGGATGCCGCCCACGCCGACGCCACCTTCAATCTGCTGATGGGTGACCAGGTGCCGCCCCGCAAGGCCTTCATCCAGGCCCATGCCCAGCAGGTGAAGAATCTCGATATTTAAAACGGGACTCCCGTTTAGTTTCAAGGGTGCGAAGTACTCGGCGCCTGCCGGCGCCCCGGACCGCCGGGCCATTGCTAATCCAGCCGCCGAGGAGTATGCTGAAAATCAGTATCATGAACAGCGCCGAGACCGAATCGAAAACACCGGAAACCGAAAAGGAAGAGCCGGAACTGCCCAGCCTGGAACTGGTTTATAATGAAGTCAAAGAACGGCTGGAGGTGCAGTTACGCCAGATCGACTCTCTGGACGGCAAGTCCGGCACTCTGATGTTCGTTTCCAGCGTCGTCATCGGTATGGGCGCCGCCGCCCAGGCGGCCATACTGGGCACCATCAACGAAACCCTGCCCATGGTCATGTTTTCCATCCCCATCCTGTTCTATGTGATGGCGGTCATCCTGGCCATGCGTTCCTGGGTGCGCCGGCCGTATTTCCGGGACCCGGAACCACGGCCGCTGAGGGACTACTATATCGCTCAGCCGTACCAGTTCACCAAGCGGCGGCTGACCACTCACTTCATCTCGTCCTATGAATGGAACGCCGTAGTCATGAAGAAGAAGGTCAATGAACTGCACATCGCCGTCTGGTTCTTTCTGCTCGAGGTGATTTCCCTGACCCTGGTACTGGCCAGTCGGCCCTGGCTAAGTCAGATCTTTGGAGACTGAAATGGTTGACGACAAAGAATTAAAAGACACCGAAAACCAGCCGGCAGAGCCGGAAAAAGAGGTTGAGGCCCCTGGAACTGACGGAGAGATTCATCCCGAAACCGACAACCCCGACGAACTCGACCCCCGCCTTTTCAGCCCTCTGCAGGAGGCCGATTCGGCGCCCCCGGAAGAACGAATCGTCGAAGTCGCCCATCAGGAAGAAACCGAAGACACCGGCGACCAGGCAGAAGACAGCGCTGAATAAAACACGGCTATGAGCTGTCACAGAACGGCTGACAGAGTTCAGCCGTTTTGCTATACTTGAACATCAGCCATTTTATGGTAAATCAATGGAAATTTCCGTTCTCTTAGAGGTCTGCTCCCGTTACCTGCCGCCGGAAAAGCTGAATATCATTCAGGCGGCCTATGACTTTGCGGCCGAAGCCCACCAGGGACAGACCCGACGCTCTGGCGAGCCTTACATTGAGCACCCTTTGGCGGTAGCCATGGAACTGGCCGACCTTCAGCTGGATACCACCGCCATCGCCGCGGCATTGCTTCACGATGTTCCGGAAGACTCCGACATCCCCCTGGCCGGCATCGAGGAAAAATTCGGACCCGACGTCGCCCGGCTGGTCGACGGAGTCACCAAACTGGCCAAACTGTCCCTGGCCGCCCCCGGTGAGACCCGGTTTTCCGGCAACACCACCTACGAACGGCAGGCGGAAAACCTGCGCAAGATGCTGGTGGCCATGGCCGAAGACCTCCGCGTCGTCTTCATCAAACTCTCGGACCGCCTGCATAACATGCGTACCCTGGACGCCATGCCGTCCGAAAAACAGAAGGACATCGCGCGGGAAACCATGGAAATCTACGCCCCGCTGGCCCACCGGCTGGGCATCTGGGAAATCAAGTGGCAACTGGAAGACCTGTCCTTCCGCTTCCTGGAGCCAGTGCGCTACAAGCAACTGGCCCGGTTGATCGCCGGCAAGCGCGCCCAGCGCGAGGAATTCATCACCAAAGTCATCAATATCCTGAAATCGGAGTTCGAAAACGCCGGGCTGAAGCCGGAAGTCAACGGCCGCGCCAAGCATATCTTTTCACTGCACCAGAAGGCGGAAAAATATTCAGCCCAGGGGCGGCATTTCGACGAGATTTACGACCTGCTGGCCATCCGGGTACTGGTCAACACGGTCAACGAATGTTACACCGCCCTCGGCGCCGTTCATAACCTCTGGCACCCCATTCCTGGTTCCTTCGACGACTATATCGCCAACCCCAAGCCCAACGGCTACCAGTCCCTGCATACCGCCGTGCTGTCCCTTAACGGTACCCCGCTGGAGATACAGATACGCACCTACGACATGCACCGACTGGCGGAATACGGCGTCGCCGCCCACTGGCGTTACAAGGAAAACGAGCGCTCAACCAGCCATAATGAAGACCGGATTTCATGGTTGCGTCAACTGGTGGACTGGCATCGCGACCTGGCCGGCGCCGAGGAGTTCCTGGAATCGGTCAAGACCGACATCTTCAACGACCAGGTATTCGTCTTCACCCCCGGCGGCGAAATCAAGGACCTGCCCAAGGGCGCCACCCCGCTGGACTTCGCCTACCGGGTGCATACCGAACTGGGACACCGGTGTGTCGGCGCCAAGGTCAACGGCAAGCTGGTCAGCTTGGACTATCAGCTGAAAAACGCAGAAGTGGTGGAAATCGTCACTACCCGGAAGAACAAAGGCCCGTCCCGGGACTGGCTCAACCCCAACCTCGGCTACGTCAAAACCTCCCATGCCATCACCAAGATCCGACAGTGGTTCAAGAAGCAGGAACGCACCGAGAACATCGAAAAAGGCCGGGAGATACTGGAGAAAGAGTTCCGCCATATGGGGCTTAAGTTCCCGGAAATCAAGAATCTGACCGCCAATTATAATTATGACAGCGTTGACGACTTCCTGGCCGCCATCGGCTACGGGGGACTGTCAGCGCATTCGGTAGCCCTGACCCAGGTGCCGGTGGTGGAAGCGCCCAAAGCCGCCAGTGTCGAGCCGACGGTTGCCTTATCCCAGAGTCCGGGCAAGGTGGTAAACACCGGCATTTCAGTCATGGGTATCGGCGACATTTTGACCAAGATTGCCGGATGTTGTCAGCCCCTGCCAGGGGACGACATCATCGGCTACGTCACCCGCGCTCAGGGAGTCACCATCCACCGGGCGGACTGCCATAACGTAACCAAGGAAGATGAGCCGGAACGCCTGGTACAGGTCGCCTGGGGACAGAACGATCGGCTTTATCCAGCCCGCCTGCAGGTAACCGCCTGGGACCGGGTAGGGCTGGTACGGGATGTCTCCACCCTTATCGCCGATGAGAAGGTCAACATTACCAGCATGTCGGTTTCGGAAAGTCCGGAAAAGGTGACCACCATCGTGCTTTTCATTGAAACCCGCAGTCTGTCGCAACTGGCCAGGCTTATTTCCAAGACCGAAAGCATCAAGGGCGTGACCAGCGTCATCCGGCTGGGTGACGACATCAAAACTCACGCCGGCGGTTGAACCAGCCGTCGAGAATCAGGCGGAAGCGACTGCGTAATCGGCAGTAGTGTGCCGCTTCATGCCCTTGTCGATGAGTAGCGCCTGCACCCCCGGCAGTTTTTCGAACAGCGCCAGGGACTCGGTAACCCCCATGACCATGGCCGCGGTAGCCAGAGCATCGGCATAGGCGGTATCCGGAGCGACAACCGTGGCTGAGGCCAGTTCACGCGGTGAATGGCCTATTCGCGGATCGATGATATGGTGCCAGGAGTAGTCGGCGGTGAAGGCATTTTCGTAATCCCCCGACGTCGCCAGACTGTCATTGGATGTCTGCAGTACTTCATAATAACCGGCCAGCGCCCGCGGATGAGTCAGACCGATTTTCCAGGCCTGACCATCCTCTCTCATCCCTCTCAGAGACATATCACCGCCGGCTTCGACCATCACCTGGGTCAGGCCTCTCGCCCGGAGCAGGATAGCCGCCTGGTCGACCACATAACCCTTGGCAATGCCATCCAGGGTCAAACCCATGCCCGGCGCCGCCAGACGGATATCCCGGTCAACCACTTCGATGGCATGGTAATTCACCATTTCCCGGGCCGCCCGGATGTCACGTTCGGTCGGCGGCTCGCCGCCCTCGGCAAAACTACGGCTAAAAAGTTCCAGCAGGGGCAGAACACTGACGTCGAAGGCGCCTGAAGTCAGCTCGGAATAGGTTTGGGCCTTCTGAATGACGCCGGTCAGTTCTGGGGAGGCATTGGCGATATGTCCGGTCCGGTTCAGGATGGATAGTTCACTGGCCGGGTCGTGCCGGGACAACAGCCGTGACAGTCTTTCGATTTCGGCAAAGCCGTCTTCGATGGCGCCGGTGGCTCGGGACGGCTCGGTATCTATCAGCTTGATAGTGATGAACGTCCCCAGCAGAGAACGGGTCTCGGTAAACTCCCGGGCGTTCCCGGATTCCACCAGTTCCCTGATGCCCATGCCGCCCAGCGCCAGCACTCCGGCGCTGACAGCGGTGATTCTAACGAAATCTCTGCGATTGATGTTGTTTTTCATATCGTGAACTCCGGTTCAGGCAAGTATATCAGCAAGCTTGGAAAAAGTAACGGCAACGATAAGTAGCACTCCGACGGCCACCAGCACCGTCAGTACGTTGGAAAAGCGCTTGTCCCGGGCTTCCACTACTTCAGCGGCCTGTCGGGCTTTTTCATATCCGGCGCCCGGGGTTATGGCCTTCCAGTAGCAGGCTTCGATACAACGGCCGCAGAAAACGCACACGCCGGTATCCAGTTGATAGTCTTTCAGTTCATAGCTCAAATCACATTTGAGGCATCGCCTGGCGTCAGCCACCGCCGCCGTATCCGGCAGAGTCTGTTCCGAAGCCGCTTGAGAACCGTCGCTGGCTTTGACGTACCGGACCGGCACCGGCGAGGGAAACTTGGTCTTCACACCCTTAATCGGGGTCAGCGCCGCCGCTGATTCCGAAGCGGCCAGATCCATGGTCAGGTCACCCGCGCCCCCCAGATAACGATCCACCGCGGCGGCCACCCAGCGGGCGGCGGCGATGGATTCAATCACCGAACGCTGTTCATTGACCGCGTCGCCGGCGGCAAAAACGCCCGGGCTGACGCCCATCGGATCGCTTTCAATATCTTTTTCGTCGAAAGTGGATACCACGCTGTCAGCTTCGTAAATCTCTTCGTCGCCGGGCAGGGCGTCGAAGCAGACCTGGCCCTCGCTGTCGTATCCCAGCGCCCGAATCTTGAGGGCGCTGACACCCCTGACCTGGCCGTCCTCCCGAATTACCCGGTAGAACATGGACGAGGAATGGACTATCACCCCTTCGGCCAGAGCTGAATCCACTTCCCAGGCATCGGGATCGACGCCACCGGTGTGTTCCTGGCCGAAGATGTGAACATCGGTGGCCCCCTCCCGGGCCGCCGTCAGGGCGATTCGGAATGCCTGCGCGCCACCGCCAAGGACAATGACTCTTTGTCCCAGCTCCAGCGGCCAGCCGGCTTCTATCTTTTTCATCATCTCGGCACCGGACACCACCCCCGTGTCCCCGGCGCCGGATATCGGCAATTTGATGGACTTGCCCCAGCCCTTGACGCCGATGGCCAGTGCTACTGCGTCGTAACCATCCGTCAGCAAACTCTGGGTTGACTCGACGCTGGTATTCGTTCTGACTTCCACGCCCAGGCTTTCTATGATTTCAATCTCACCGGCCACCACATCCTTGGGCAACTGGTAATCGGGAATGGATGACAGCATTTTGCCGCCCTTGTCGGGCAGGGCTTCGAACACCGTTACCTGATGTCCCAGGATGCGCAGGAACCAGGCTATCGACATCCCGGCCGGCCCGGAACCGACCACAGCTACTTTTTTACCGGTATCCGGGGCTATCTTCAGCCGTTTCCGCCACTCCCCGTCATCCTTGGCGGCGGCGAAGCGTTTCAACGCCCGTAACTGCAGGGTGCCTTCATATTTGCCCCGCTGACATTCAGCCTCACAGGGCCGTTTGCAGACATGGCCCAGCACCAGCGGAAACGGCGCCCTTTCTCTAATCACCGCCGCCGCTTCTGCGAACTTGCCCTCACCGATAAAACGAGCGTAGCGTGAACCGTCAAGACCGGCGGGGCAGGCTTGTGAGCAAGGCGCGGAACGCATGCGTTTGGTCAGTTCGTTTGTCCGGTCAATATTGATGGCATCCACCGGACAGACCCGACTGCACCGGCCACAGGCGGTGCAATGGCTTTCCACCCACTTGAATTCTTCCCGACGGCCAAAGAACCTGGTCCGACGGCTGACCTTTTCTTCGGGGATTACTCTGATATCTGCGGTTTTCTGCTTGGTCATCTCAAAATCTCCTGTCTTGTGGCTAACGGGAACTCAGCCGCCCGAACAAGCCGGCAAACCAGGCCCTTATTTTCAAAACGATGTCCATGGTGGCGCCTACCGGACATAGATAATGGCACCAGAAATCATGGATAAACATGGCTATCCCTATCATGGTAAAAACGAGCAACCATTGAAGCTGGCTACCCTCCAGGCTGAACAGCGTGTTCCACGGTTCGAACACCGCCAGTTGCGGCTGGCGGAACAACAGCGCCAGCAGTACCACCGCCCACAGCACGAAGTAGCGGGTATTTCTCAGCATGAGCTGGCGTCGGGTGACCGGGCGGTTGCGACTGCCACCGATGAAATGAGCCCCCTCCTGGACAGCGCAGAAGGGGCATAGCCAGAAGCACCAGAAGTTCTTGGCGAAGATGAGCGCCAACCCAATGATGCCGAAGACGATGATATACAGATAGAGGTTGTTAAAGATAGAAGGGGCGAAACCGATGGGAAAGACGATGAAATTGATTAGGGAAAGCATGCCTGTGAGTGCAATGCCGATAACTATAAAGCCATAGGCCAGTGCAAAAGCCCGAGTCCATCGCAATAGGCGTAGCTTGGGGACGAGCCTGAATAGAAGTACCAGGGCCAATCCGACTAACAACAGGATTTCCGGTGTTCCAAATTTAATGGTTTGTTCGGGGCCGACATAGGGTTGCCCCAGGTGCTCGGCCAGGAGCATACGTGAATTATAAACACCCTGCGCAACACCGGTTGAAGATCTGGTTGCTCCGGACGCGGCGTCGATATCCTCCCCCAACGAGAAAGGGTCTGAAAAAGTACGCCCCTCATACTGGGCAAAGTATTCATTTTCAGCAAGTTTGGAATACCAGGCTTCGGTTTCATTGTGTTCCGGTACTAAAATATCGAGTATCGTGCCGCCTTCACTCCAGGCAACTTCAACCAATACCGGGCCCCCGTAACCCTGCCCTTGACCCGTACTGATATAAGCTACCTCCGAGTTGTCAGCCGATACGGAATATAAATACTGGTTCTCAGCTGGATTACTGGCAACAAGTTCTGTTTGAACGATGTCCGGAACCAGTTCCGTAAAATACTGCTCTGCATCCGTACTGATGTTTAATTGACCATATACCCAGGCGCCGATAATACTTAAAATAACTGCTGTGATAAGGACTTTTTTCCCGTGAAGAGCCCAAAAGCCGATACGCGACAATTCAAAACCTCTCTTCCTTATCTGGCGATGCACAACAGATTGAATGTTAGTACAGACCGGAAAAAGACGTTAAGCTTATAAACTACTTGATGAGGAAGGATAGCACCGATCCGGTATTTAGTCAATACAACCTTATCTTTAGATTATTTTTTATAAATAGCCAGAAATTCAAATTTATTGGTATTTCAAATGCGCTTACAAAGACTTAAGGGCGGGAATTCCCCGCCCTTAAGTCTTTTCTGGTTAACCTATTACCACCATCTTCCATTGGTAGCATCGTACTTGAAAGGTATTTCCCTATTCCACCAATCATCTGTATCGTAGTGATTGTACCCAAAGGCATCGTCCATATTACGGAAGAATCCACTGAAGATATTGGTAGTACCGACAACCCCTTTAACTACTTCATGGACACTGGCGGCATCTAATTTTGAGAATACGCATATGCTCTGGCAATTTCCACATAGACCTGGATAACGCATATTGCGATAGGGAAGACAAGTCTTCCAATTGGCATACCAGGTACGTACACCACCTGCATTCCATGACCCGGCAACGTCCCAACTGGGTTCATTTTCAAAGCTGATAGACCCACTGGGACATGTATCGGCACATTTCATACAGGTTTTACAGAATTCAAAAGCTCCGAAATCAATTGGTTTTTCGGTAGGAACTGGCAGGTCGGTAATTAGCATATTAGGGACACGGCCTACCATGCCGTAAACCGGGTGAATCATTATATTCGCTCTCCCAAGTTCCCCTTGGCCGCCCAGCACCGCAAAGCCATTAACATGCCCGGGATTACTGCCTACTCCTGTGTAACCTAGCGTCCTAACGAATGTCATTACCCGGCCTTGTAAGAAATTCAGTTCGGAGTAAGCCTTTGCGACAGCCGCGCCACCGATATAACTGTCCCAACTTTGCCCTACTTTGTTGGAATACAGATTTTGAACCACCAGATAACTGATTACATACTTACATTTCCTGGGTATAACATATTTTTCCGGGGTCACATACGGCTGATCGACATCCTCGAAGACATATGGACGGCCACTATCATCATTAGCATATATCAGTTTCAAGGTGTCATCGTTCAATTCCTGAAATGAAACATGCGCCGCTCCAAAATAATGGAACGCCGCCCGAATCATCCGTGCGTTTTCCTCCTTAGTACCCTGATACTTAGGAATACCGACTTCTTCCGGAGTTTGAAATCCGCCAGGTAATATTACCGGGAAATTGGAATCGGGGAAGAAATTAAAGTACGGACGAGCCTCATGAATCCATCCCCATTGGGAACCCAATGCTATACCCAAATCCTTTAATTCGGCTCCTTTTTTCCCGGAGCTGGCGTAATCGACCATTTTGGCACGCTGTTCAGACGCCCATTTGGCCGCGACATTCGGATACCCATCAGCCCCTTCGTGATCCAAGCCTGGATTATACTGATTTCTCATGTCGTATCTAGCCATTGCGCTCCAATCTATTTCTGCTGTTGGGTGGTCTTTTTGTTTAACATACCATGGAAGCTTATGCCCGGCTTTTTCATCAGACATCAAGTCATCCACATCGTGGAACGCCGGGTTGACTGCCATCCCAACTCCGAGTCCGGCGCCGGCCACCCCCAGCGCTTTCATGAAATCCCGCCTGGATAGAGTGTTGTGGAATTTGGACATGAATAAACCTCCCAAATAAATATATAGTGGGGTAGGATGGATAAAACGGACACCAAAGTCAGGTAAAATAAGACAGACGGAGGTGTCAGGATGGAAAGGATTCCACACGGGAAGTATACGAGGGAGTTCAGGCTGGAAGCGGTGAAGCTGGTGACAGAGGATAAGTTGTCTGTGGCGGAAGCTGCCAGGCGGCTGGCACTGCCGTCAAACACCTTGGACAACTGGCTCAGGAAACACAGAGCCGGCAAGCTTGAAGAAGTGGGCAAGTCATACCGGCCGCTGACAGAAGTAGAGATGGAGCTGGCCCGGGTAAAGAAGGAAAATGCCGAACTCAAAATGGAGCGGGAAATATTAAAAAAAGCAGCCGCGTACTTTGCCAGGGAGTCGCTGCCCGGTACGCGGCGATGAAAGAACTGCGGCTCAAATATCCAGTCCCTATTCTCCGGCGAATGCTTGGTGTCTCCGGTAGCGGCTTTTATGCCTGGATGGATAGGCCTTTATCGAAGCGGGGTCAGGAGGAAGCGCGGCTTGAGTTGGAGATCAAGGCAGCGGATAAGCGGACGCGCCAGACCTATGGGCCGGAGCGACTACAGCGGGATTTGGCGGCGCACGGCGTGAGGGTGGGTATTTGCCGTATCAAGCGCATCCGGAAAAAGCTGGGGATACGTTGCAAACAGAAGCGTAAGTTCAAGGTTACCACGGATTCCAGGCACAGGTTGCCGGTAGCCGGAAACCTGTTGGCGCAGAAGTTTGTAACCTCCAGGCCGAATGAGGTATGGCTCACCGATATCACCTATATTTCTACCGATGAAGGTTGGCTGTATCTGGCAGGCCACAAGGACCTGTGGAATGGCGAAATTGTCGGATATGCCATGGGTAAGCGCTTGACCAGAAACCTGGTCAATGAGTCTTTGCTTCGGGCGGTGGCCGCTAAACACCCGGCCGAGGGGCTGTTGCACCACTCTGACCGGGGCAGCCAGTATTGCTCCCTCGAGTACCGGCGACTACTGGAACGATTTGGCTTGAGAGCTTCCATGAGCCGGAAAGGGAACTGCTACGACAACGCACCTATGGAGAGCTTCTGGGGAACGCTAAAACAGGAACTGGTGAATCATCGGCGCTATAGAACCAGACAAGAAGCCATCCGGGAGATCACGGAGTATATCGAAATCTTCTACAACCGGCAACGCCGGCAAGCCAGGCTGGGATTCTTGTCGCCGGCGGCTTATGCTCAACAATTCTACGCAGGACTGGTGGCGGCATGAAAGGTTTGGTGTCTGAATTTGACATCCGACCTCATAGAGGTATTGTACCAAGCTGGTAGTGTCCCGTCAAGTGGTGTAAATTCATGATTGGTGGTTTCCCGAATCATTAAGGTTGTAAAGCCATGATAAGGGGTTCCTCCTGCGCCCCTTCCAGCGTTTTCTTCATCGAATCCAAAGAAAAGTAGCGACGTCCGATCTCCCATTCGTCCTGCTGTTCCATTAGCACCGCCCCAATCAGCCTGATTACCGCTTTGCTATTGGGAAAGATGCCGACCACATTACTGCGGCGCTTGATTTCCTTATTCAGTCTCTCCAGGGGATTGGTTGAGTAAAGTTGCCGCCAGTGTTCCCGAGGGAAGGCGGTATAGGCCAGGATATCCGGTTCTGCCTCTTCCAATTGGTCGGCAACAGTACCGAATCGGAGTCTGAGGTTATCGGCTACCTGGCGGAGCTGGATACAAGCGCTATCGCGGTCAGGTTGAGCGAAGATAGTCCGGATAGCGGCAGATACCATAGCCTGGGCGCCCCGTGGCACTCTGGCCAGCGCATTGCGCATGAAGTGCACCCGGCAGCGTTGCCACGATACCCCGGTGAGTACCGTGCTGATGGCTTCCTTCAGCCCCAGATGGGCATCACTGATTACCAGCATCACCCCGCTCAAACCACGGCTAACCAGCCCCCGCAGAAACTCTTTCCAGAATACACCGTCTTCACTGGGGCCGACCTCAAGCCCGACGATCTCGCGTTCCCCGGTTTCCCGGACGCCGTAGGCGATAATTACTGCCTGACTGACCACCCGACCTGAATCCCTGACCTTGACGTAGGTCGCGTCCAGCCACAGATAGGGATAACGCCATAACAAAGGCCGGTGGCGCCAGCGTTCCACTTCATCGTCCAGAGCCCCGCATATTCGCGATACCTCGCTCTTACTGATACCGTTAAGCCCCAGTGACTGAACCAGAGATTCCACCTTGCGGGTGCTGATGCCCAATACATAGGCTTCCTGGATTACCGCCAGCAAGGCATGTTCCGCCCGGCGCCGGGGCTCGAGCAAGCTGGGGAAATAACTGCCGTCCCGCAACCGGGGAATCGCCAAGGGTATCGTGCCGGCCCGGGTGTCCCAGATACGCCCCCGGTAGCCGTTACGGTAGGTTAAACGACCGTTACTGCGCTCATGTTTCTCAGCTCCGGTCTTCTGCTTAACCTCAAGCTCCATGACCGCTTCGGCCAGCATTTTCACCCCTGCTTTTAGAAAATCAAGCTCGCTGTCACTTCCTGACTTGCGTAGCAATTCCAAAAGTGTCATCCTGTCTTTGGCCATTGTCGTGGTTACCTCCTGAAAGTCTTTGTTGTTATTTTCTTTCAAGAAACCACACAATGGCCTGCTTTTTCAATTCCAGGAATTTACACCACGTACGGGGATTCTACTTGGAATAGTCAGGGCGACCTCTGCTATTACTCCGTTGTTCAATAGCTTCTTCACAACAATGGAAAAAACAATGGGTTACGGTTTCAAAGATCCAGAAACATGGTGGGATCTGGAGAGTGAACCAACCTACGGTGTCGCTCCGGAATTCATCAACAAAGGATAAAACAGCTCGGCGGGCATAACAACACCGGGGTCACGATATTATAACCCCGGTGTTGTTATGCGCCCAGCACCTCAACCATCTTGGTGACGATAACCACCAGAACCATGACGGCCCCGATCAGCACCATCAGCCCGACGAAGAAGTTGGCGGCGTGACGCGGTTTGGCTGTTTCCTGTTTCTTGACCATATGTCGATGACCCCTCGGCGGACTTTGAGTATGATATCCATCACCGCGCCCACCGGACACAGGTAATGGCACCAGAAATCGTAAATGAACACCGCCCCGGTCAGGGCGAAGAACATCAGCACCCACTGCTCGCTGGTCCCTTTCATACTGAACAGGACATTCCATGGCTCGAAGACCGACACCGACGGATTCTTGAGGGCCAGTACCAGGAACAGGGCGATGAACAGCAGTACATATCGCATATTACGCAATATCTTAAACCATTTTACGTCCGGCTGAATCCGGACCCGGAACACCAGGTGAATGAATTCCTGCACCGCCACATACGGACACAGCCAGAAACAGTAGAAGTTCTTGCCCAGCAGAACCGCCAGCCCCAGGAAACCGAAGACGACAATATAGATGATGATAAACGTCTCCAGGTGGGGGGAGTAGCCTATCAGCCAGGAAGCTATGTTAGTCAGGCTGAGCGGTACCGACAGCCAGACGCCGAAAATGATGAAACCATAGGCCAGGCTGTAATTCCTGAGCCAGGGGAACTTTTTGAGCCGGGGCGTCATCCTCAACAACACTACGGAAGCGATACCCAGCAGAGCCGCAATTTCCGGCCACCCAAATTGTATAGGGTCTTTGGGCCCGGTATATGGCTGACCCAGATAGGTCGCCAGCACATCACGCCCGATGCGAACACCGACAGCCGCCCCGTTGGAAGAAACCGTGGAGCCGGTTACATTATCGACATCATCGAACAACCGGAGCGGCTGGGTAAAACTCCGCCCCTGATACTTTTCGAAGAAATTTTCCCGTTCCAGCGCCCGCCACCAGGACAGGTCCTCGTGATGTTCAGGCACCTCTACGGTCATGATGGTGCCGTCCAGCGTCCAGCTCACCAGAACCACCATCGGGCCGCCGTAACCAGGCCCCTCGGCGGCGGTCACATAACCCAGACCCTGCCCCTCGTCATCCTCGGCCAGGAACAGCGTCGCGCCGCTACTGGAACGCAGCGCAGTAAAGTCGGTGGCTTCAGGAAAGGCTTCGGGCAGATAAGACTCGTATCCGGACAGGCCACGGCTGGCCTGTCCATAAATACCGGCGCCGATCAGTGCCAGCACCGCCAGGCCGAATACCGCCCTGGACTTATGTTTCCTGAAGTAATTAAACAAGCCGACCGCAACTTTCCGTTAGGGTCACGCCCGGCGGTTTCGCTCTTATGACAGCAACTTCACACATTGATATTATGAACCGTTGTTAAATTATTAATGTAACGTTGCCCTGCCGGCAACGAAAATCCCGGCCTGCCGACACAGCTCAGCCGGGATGGACGGGAGTATTAAAGGCCCGCAATTAACCGCAGACAAATCTGTTTGACGGTCACCGTCCGGTCAGGCGGTCGTTATTGTATCGCCGGTTTCCGCTTGCGTACCACCTTCGTCAGCCAGATACTGACTTCGTATAACACAATCAGCGGCCCGGCTACTATCATCTGGTTGATGGGATCCATGGTCGGCGTGATGAAGGCCGCCAGAATGAAGGCCAGAACGAACCATATCTTGCGCTTGGAAGCCAGCCACTTGGAAGTGACGATGCCCACCGCCGACAGCGCGGCCAGAATGATAGGCAACTCGAAAGCCAGCCCTATGCCGACCAACAGCCTCAGAACAACGTCGATGTAATTGGAAACACAGGGCATCACCTGGATGGTTTCAGAGCCGAAACCGAAGAGAAACTGAACCGCAGGGGGCATGGCCACCCAGTAAGCAAAGGCCACACCGCCCAGGAACATGATGACGATGAATGGGAAAAAGGTAAAAATAAACCTTTTTTCCTTCAAAGTGAACGCCGGCATCAGGAAAGCAAATAATTGATAAAGCACCCAGGGCATCGCCAGAATGAAACCTGCAGTTAATGATACCCGAAAGTAGAGGCTGATCATCTCCAGCATCTCAATGGCGACCAGCTGTTCAGCCATGTCGCCAGCAGGGCCTTCGAGTAGCTCTATGATATCGAAACCGAAAAACAGGGCTAAACCGGTACCGACACCGACACCCGCCAGAGCACGAATAAAGCGTTGCCGCATCTCGGTGAAGTGTTGCGTTATGGGCAAACGACTTTCTTCTTCAGTGGTCATGCGTCAGGATTGTTCCTTTTTATCAAAGGTTTATTTCTTGTTACTGCTACTCAGGAAATCATCCAGATTCTTACTACCGGTCACTGAGTTTGAAGTCTTGCCGGTGATCCCGGGGGTCTTGGTCGGAGAACTGTCGATGGCCTTGGTGAACTCCTTAGTCATATCCGTGGTCACCTTACGAAAACCACGCATGAACTCCCCGGCTTTCTTGGCGAACTCCGGTATCTTGTTGGGTCCGAAAATGAGCGTGGCGACCACGAGAATAGTGACGATCTCGAAGGTGCCCATGCCGAAAAAATTCATCTAAAAGCCTTTGCGCCTTGTTTCAAATAAGATTTTACCATAATCTCGGCTTGTCAGCCCGAATTGGATTTACCATGATTATGGGCCCGGCGGTTTATTTCCCTGGCGGCCTCACCGTCTTCCAGCCTGGTAATCACCTCGGGTTGGTCACCCTTCTCCTCACCGCCCACCGCCTGACGCAACTGCTTCACCCCTTTACCCAGGTTCTTGCCCAGCTTGGGGGCGAAAGCCGCGCCGGTAATCAGCAGAATGACCACCACTATAAGAATGATTTCAAAAACGCCGAATCGCATACGCCACCTTCCTCCAGCTAACCCCGCCGTCCGGAGTCGGTCGGGAAGTGGAAATCAGAAATCAGGCTTTCTCGGAAGTCTCGGTCTTAGGGGCCTCGGTTTCCGGTTCAGCTTCGACAACTTTGGCCTTGGGAGCTTCGGCCGGAGCCTCAGCCTTGGGCTCTTCCTTCTTCTCTTCTTCTTTTTCCTCGTCCTCACCGGTAGAAGCTTTCTGGAAGGACTTTAGGCCTTTACCCAGCGCTTCACCGACCTGGGGCAGTTTACCGACGCCGAAAATGAGCAGAACGATCACCAGAATAATGACCAGTTCCATGGGTCCCAAACGCATTTCAAACCTCCTGAGTTAGACCAGGTAATTACTGCTAACTGAAAATAGATGATACTCCCTGACCGCATTTCTTGTCAATCGTTACTGGACATAAAAACGGCAAAAACAATCATTAATTAGCAAACTCTTATTTTGTTTGCTAATTTCCCCCGCCGGTTCTCGGCATCGGGGAATGCCGGAAAGTATTTTATACCAGAACACTTGTGTATAATGACGGCCTGTGCTATCATGCCCATAGTCGCGGAAGCGCAACGATACTATATTAAGGAACGGTTTGTTTTATGAGTACGGATAAACAGAGCGCAGAAAAGGAAAAAGCCCTGGAGATTGCCGTCGGTCTGATAGAGAAACAGTTCGGCAAGGGCTCCATCATGAAATTGACGGATGCCGCTTCGACCGTAGCCGTAGATGTCATCCCCACCGGTTCGCTGGCGCTGGATCTGGCGCTGGGCGTCGGCGGCCTGCCGCGCGGGCGCGTCACCGAAATCTACGGTCCGGAGGGTTCCGGCAAGACCACTCTGGCCCAGCATGTCATCGCCCAGTGTCAGAAACTGGGAGGCAAGGCGTTCTACATCGATGTGGAGCACGCCTTCGACCCGAAATACGCCAAGCTGTGCGGCATCGACCTGGATGAATTTTACATCGCTCAGCCGGACGCCGGTGAGGAAGCCCTGGACATCTGTGAAAAACTGGTCCGCTCCGGCGGCGCCGACCTGGTGGTCGTTGACAGCGTGGCGGCTCTGGTTCCCAAGGCGGAACTGGAAGGCGACATGGGCGACTCCCACGTCGGTCTTCAGGCCCGGCTGATGAGTCAGGCCCTGCGCAAGCTGACGGCCACCATCGGTAACACCGGCACCGCCGTCGTCTTCATCAACCAGCTCCGGGAAAAGGTAGGTATCATGTTCGGCAATCCGGAAGTAACCCCGGGTGGCCGGGCGCTCAAGTTCTACTCTTCGGTGCGCATCGACCTCCGTCGGGTGGAAACGCTTAAATCGGGCAACATCGCCATCGGCTCCCACGTCAAGGCCAGGGTCGTCAAGAATAAGGTGGCGCCCCCCTTCCGGGTGGCCGAGTTCGACATCATGTTCGATTCCGGCATTTCCCGCGAGGGCAATCTGCTGGACCTGGGCGTTGAAACCGGCATCATCAAGAAAGCCGGTGCTTTCTTCTCCTGGGACGAAACCCGGCTGGGACAGGGTCGGGAGGCGGCCCGGACTTTCCTGTCGCAGAACCCCGATATCGCCGACGCCATCGAGCAGGCCATCCGGCAGGATGCCGGCGTCGCTCAACCGCCCGAGGAAACGGACTAAGATTTAAGACGGTAGGAATCATGCCGAAACGGCACACCGGCGCCCGGCCGCTGGCCGAGGCAACCGGAACTCATACGGATACCATAATAGAGGGGCGAAACCGGGAGAACCAATGTTATCAGTCGGCTCTCCGCTGGCTGTCCAGGCGCGCCCGCACCGAGGCCGAAACCCGCCGGTATCTCTCGGGAAAAGGCTTTGAAGAAAATGCCGTCGATAATGTCGTCGAACGGTTGAGAACCAGCGGCCTGCTGGATGATGCCGCTTTCGCCCGAAACTGGAGCGACTATCGAATCCGTAACAGTCCTCGTTCCGCCATGCTCGTTCGGCGGGAACTGCGGCTGAAAGGGGTCGCCGAAGACGATGCCGTTGAGGCGGTCGCCGAGCTGGACGACAGCGAAGCCGCGCTAAAGGCCGCGGAGGCGCGGGCCGGCCGGTTGTGCCGCCTGCCGGCGGAAGAAGCACGGCGCAAGTTATCGGATTTTCTGAGAAGGCGGGGCTTTTCCTGGGAACTGACTCGTCAGACACTGAACCGGCTGGAAGCGGATGGCGCGCTGAAGCCGGTTGACACTTCAGATTGAACACCTTAGTATTAGCCGGCTACCCCCAGAGTACCGGCAGCCAATTTTAATATAATCGGGGGTTTTATATATGGGTCTTGACAACGTACTGGCCATTTTTTTCAGTTTTGTAATCGGCGCCATTTTCGGCGGCATGGCCATCTTCATCTCCCGGGGCACCATGATTTCCCGGCAATTGAAAATCGCCCAGCGCAAGGCGTCCCACACCATCGCCGAGTCCCGCTCCGAAGCCCGCAATATCATTCAGGAAGCCCGTGACGAGGCCGACAAACTCCGCCAGACCGCTGAAGGAGAACTCCGGGAACGGCGCACGGAACTGGCCAAGCAGGAAAATCGCGTAACCCAGAAGGTGGAAACACTGGAACGCAAACTGGATAACCTGGACCAGCGGGAACGCGCCCTCCTCAACCGCGAGAAGTCCATCGAAGAAGAACTGGAAAAGGTGGAAGGGCTCCGCTCCCAGGAACAGCAGAAACTGGAGGCCGTCGCCGGCCTGACCACTCAGGAAGCCAAGGATCAGCTCCTGGAAATGGTCGAAGCCGAAATGCAGCAGGAAACCTCGCGTCGCATCCGGCAGTGGGAACAGAAAATCAAGGAAGAAGCTGACGAGAAGGCCCGTGAAGTCATCATTCAGGCCATCCAGCGTTGCGCTTCCGACGTGGTGGCCGAAACCACCGTCAGCATCGTCCCCATCCCCAGCGACGAAATGAAGGGCCGTCTCATCGGCCGCGAAGGCCGCAATATCCGTGCGCTGGAGCAGGCCACCGGTGTCGACCTGATTATCGACGACACTCCGGAAGCGGTCACCGTCAGCAGTTTCGACCCGGTCCGTCGGGAAATCGCCCGGCTGTCTCTGTCCAAACTGGTGCTGGACGGCCGCATTCACCCCGCCCGCATCGAAGAAGTGGTGACCAAAGCCAGGGAAGAGGTGGATGCCGCCATTATGACCGCAGGTGAGCAGGCGGCCTATGCCGCTGGCGTTCACGGCCTGCGCACGGAACTGGTCAAGATCATGGGCCGGCTCAAGTATCGCACCAGCTACGGCCAGAACGTCCTTCAGCACTGTGTGGAAGTAGCCCAGCTGGCCGGCCTCATCGCCACCGAACTGGGCATCAACGTCACCATCGCCAAGCGGGCCGGCTTCCTGCACGATATCGGGAAGGCCATCGACCGCGAAGTCGAAGGCACCCATGCCGCGCTGGGGGCCGACCTGGTCAAGCAGTGGGATAAATCCAACGACGTCTACCGCGGCGTCGCCGAGCACCACCTGGATATGCAGGAAACCTCCATCTGGGGCTTCGTCATCTCGGCCGCCGACGCCATCTCTTCAGCCCGTCCCGGCGCCCGCCGCGAATCACTGGAAAACTACATCAAGCGCCTCAAGGCTCTGGAGGAAATCGCCAACTCATTCTCCGGCGTGGAGCGTTCCTTCGCCATCCAGGCTGGCCGCGAGGTCCGCATCATGGTCAACCCGGAAGAGATTGATGACCTCGGCGCCATGCGTCTGGCCCGCGATATCGTCAAGAAGATCGAGGACGGCCTGGACTACCCCGGCCAGATCAAGGTGACGGTACTCCGGGAAACCCGGGCCACCGACTACGCCCGCTAAATCCGGCAGTCAGAACGACAAAAAGGGGAGAGGCCGAAAAGGCTTCTCCCCTTTTTTCTGTGGCTCCCCACAGATACTCCTGACGCGAAATCCAGCTCATCCCGACACCCTCTACCGGATCAGTCTTCTCCCGCTCGATACCTGGACCGGAGCCCTTCGACGGGCTCAGGCTGTCGGTCTACCGATTTTATATCTTTGTTCAACTTCTTACCCGTCAACCATCAACTAATACTGCTCGTTATCCGGCATAACCAGCCACTTCACCGTTCCCCTGAAGGATCTCCACCACCTCTTGACTTCCCGGATACCGTTTGATACGCTTTATTGCAAAGAATCGCAATAACTATGACTTGCAATGCTATCCTGAAAGCCAAAGGTTACCGTCTGACGCCCCAGCGCCAGGTCATACTGGATATTCTCCACGGCGAAGGAGCGCACCTGACCGCCGATGAAATCTACGAAATGGTCAGCCGGAAGGTGGCCGGAGTCAACCGCTCAACCGTCTATCGAACCCTGGAACTCATGGAAAGCCTCGGCCTGGCGGTCAAGGCGGAGTTAAATGGCTCCCATGTGTACCACCACTCAGAGGAAGGCCACCACCATCACTTGCGTTGCCGCCGGTGTGGCGGTATCGAGGAGGTACCGGAAGAAGCGTTGTCTTCCCTGTGCCAGCACCTGCTGGAACAGCGGGGGTTCGCCGCAGAACTCAATCACCACGTCTTCACCGGCTTGTGCCGTACCTGCCGCCTCTGACAGTAATCCGGAACAACTCACCCAACACCAAAGAAAGAACGTCGAGCTTGGACGGCTGATAAATGGCTGGCTTAGCATCATTTGTTCCGAGCAACCGATACCCGCCGCCCGGCGTTAGGCTAACAAGGCGGTATCGTTTATACTGATGCCATGGAGTTAATGGATATCATCCGGCACCGCCTGAGTTGCCGCCGCTTTGACCCTGACCGTACCGTCTCACCGGAATTGATTACACAGTGTCTGGAAGCCGCCCGCCTGGCGCCTTCGGCCTGCAATTCCCAGCCGTGGCACTTCGTCGTGGTCACCGACCCGGCTATCCGTCAACTAATCTGTGACCGGGCATTGTGTACCGGTTTGTACCGAATGAATGCCTTCTGCCGCCAGGCGCCGGTGCTGGTAGCCATCGTCTCGGAAAAGATGCGCTTCTGGGCGGCCGCCGGTTCTCAGGCCCGGGACACCCGGTATCACCTCATCGATATCGGCATCGCCGGGGAGCATTTCGCCCTCAGGGCGGATGAGCTGGGGTTAGCTACCTGCTGGCTTGGCTGGTTCGACGAAAAGGAAGTCAAGAAAGCGCTGGACGTCCCCCGAGGCAGACGCATCGACGTCATGCTGGCCCTGGGATACGCCGCCGAAGACTGGCACCGGCAGGCCCACCCCCGGAAATCGCTGGAAGAGATGTCGTCGTTTGAAAGCTATCAGCCGGGGGCATCCGGGGAAGGTCAGCGATAGAGTCCAGCGGCTTTGACATAATCGGCCACCGCCGGGGGTAACAGTTCATCGGTGGCTTCGCCCCGCCGGAGCCGCCGCCGAATTTCAGAGGCGGAAATCTCCACCCTGGGCCCCTCCATGATAACGGCCGCCTCACCGATGCCCGGTATCACTTCTTCCAGTTTTTTCAGATCGGGACGGGCAAACCCTTCCCGCGGCGCCGCGGCCAGGCGGGCGTTGGCCACTATCCGGTCGGCGCGGTGCCAGCCCGGCAGAGCCGCCAGGTTGTCCCAGCCCAGAATGAACCAGAGTTCGTCCCCGGGATATTCCCGTTTCAGCGCCTCCAGCGTTTCCCAGGTATAGGAAGGGCCAGGCCGTTTCACCTCCAAGTCACTGACCTGGAAACAGGTTAGCCCGGCCACCGCCAGACGAACCATCTCCAGCCGATCGGCCGCCGGGCTGACCTTGAGCGCCGCTTTCACCCAGGGTTCACCGGCAGGAATGAAAATCACCTCGTCCAGACCCAGTTCCCGGCAGGCGGCCTTGGCCAGCAGCAGGTGGCCGGCGTGAGGTGGGTCGAAGGTTCCGCCCAGTATGCCTCTTTTCACCAATAAAACTCCTGATTGCCGATGAAGAACTTCTCGCCGGGTTTGAGCTTGGCTGACCGCAGGGCTTTACCGACACCCCAGCGCCACAGTTCGGCGAATAACTGCCGCCTGACCTCCGGGTCGGCGGTTTCGGAACCGGCCACCAGGCGTTCGAATTCATCGGATTCCACCCGCCAGCCTTCTTCATCCTGAGTCAGACTAACCTTTTCCTTTTCCGGTTCCGGGCGGAAGATCTTGACCTCGTCGCTCTCCTCGGCTTCTCTGGCTGACTCAGCCTGAAGCACCCGGTCCAACTCGGTCAGCAGTTGGTCCATGCCCTCGCTGGTGAGGGCTGATACAAAAAGCGGCTCAATGCCTGACTGCTTGAAAAAGCGCCGCAGTTCAGCCACGCGCGCCTTCACTTCGGGCAGGTCTATCTTGTTGACTGCCACTATCTGAGGTTTCCGGCCTACCAGCGGGTCATACAGACTCAACTCGGTATTTATCATGACCATGTCGTTGACCGGTTCCTGAGCTGATCCGTCGATGAGGTGTACCAGAACTCGGGTCCGGGCGACATGGCGCAGAAACTGATAGCCCAGCCCCTTGCCCAGATGAGCGTCTTCTATAATTCCCGGCACATCGGCCATGACCCAGCGGTGTCCGGCCGCCTCCACCACCCCCAGCGCCGGCTCCAGCGTCGTGAAGGGATAAGCCCCCACCTTCGGCCTGGCCGCCGATACCGCCTGAAGCAGGGATGACTTACCGGCGTTGGGCAGGCCGACAATGCCGGCATCGGCGATGAGTTTCAGCTCCAGCACCAGTGTCCTGGTCTGCCCGGCAACCCCCGTCTGAGCCAGTTTCGGAGCCTGGTTGGTGGATGAGGCAAAGTGCGTATTACCCAGCCCTCCTTTGCCACCACAGGCCGCCACAACCTTCTCCCGGTGAGCCGTCAGGTCGCCCACTATCTCCCCGGTTTCCCTGTCCTTGACCACCGTGCCGACCGGCACCTTGACGACCACGTCAGCCCCGCTCTTGCCGGAACATCGCTGACCGGCCCCGGCCGAACCGTTGCCGGCCTTGAAATGACGCTGGTGCCGGTACTTCATCAGGGTAGTCATATCCTTGTCAGCCTGAATGATTACGTTGCCACCCCGGCCGCCATCGCCGCCGTCCGGACCGCCCCGCGGAACAAATTTCTCTCGCCGGAATCCGGTTACACCCCGGCCGCCATTACCGCTTTTGACTTCAATTTCCGCCTGATCTATCAAATCCTTTTTCCTGTCGTCAATTATATTAAAATAACCAAAATCAGTATATCAGAATAGTATATGTTTAACAGTAGTATTTATAGGGCCTGCTTCCTGTCGAACCTGACATCGGCAAAAACCTCCTTCCCCGCGATTGACGCCCCAACTACTTATCTAACACCCACGCCGCTTATCTAATTTCTATCCAATTTTATTCTAATATCCCGCTCTTTTTATCGAAAACCGCCTTGGTTTGTAAAATACTTTACCGCCAGGCCTGGTTCCGTCCGGTATGATGGTTGAAAAATACTCGAGGAGGGTTCGACCATGTCACTGGCAGTCTGGAGCGCCATATTCATTGTAGCCGCCGGAGTGTGCGCCTTTACGCTCAAGGTACCCAACAACCCGCTCAAGGGTTTCATTACGCCTCGCCTTTTCTTCGTACACATCCTGCTGGGACTGACCGCCGCGGTACTGGCTATCGCCGCCGCACTATAGTTATCGAAAATTCATCGAAAGGATTTTTGCAGGCATTAGATAACATGATAGATAACTTGAATCAGGAACAATCTGAATCCCGGGTCGAGGCCGGGCCTCTGCTGGAGGAAATACGGCAAGCTCTCGGCATGGTACCCAATTTCTTTCAAGCCCAGGCCGATGCTGACCCGGCATGGCTGGAGCTGAACTGGAAACGGGAAAAGGCCATCATGCTGGCGCCGGGAGCGCTGGATCGCAAAACCAGGGAACTCATCGCCCTGACCGTATCGCTGACGAATCGTTGTCAGTACTGCTCGTTGGCTCATGAAACCATGGCGCTGATGACCGGCGCCACTCGGGAGGAAATCATCGAGCTCAAGAAGGTTGTCGAGCTGTTCTCCAGTTTCAATGCTATCGCTGACAGCCTGCAGGTGCCGTGCGACGTCACCCCGTCCATGCTGGACGGCCGCTGACGCCGCTCAGGTCGTTTCGGCGAAACACAGACAGCGCCGGGCGGGAACGTCCGGCGCTGTCTCATTGTCTTCGGTAAGGAGACGTGGCGCCACCACCAGACGTCGCAGTTCGGGGTCGGTCGAAACCAGGCCTTCCTCCCTCAGTGACTTGAGGACGTTGGTGACCATGACCCGGGAGGTGCCGATGAGGGCCGCCAGGTCGTCGTGAGTCAGCCGGAAAGCCAGCCGGACGCCGCCGTCTTCGGTTCTTTCACCGCCGGTGCGGGCCAGCCGGCCCAGGGTGCGCATCATGCGATGCCGGGCATCATAGATGGCCACGTCGGCCAGTTGTTCGGTCAGTTGCGACAGCCGGTTGGCCATTACCTTGATGACCCGGGCGGCCACCGCCGGATGGCTGGAGAGCATGGTCTCCATATCGGTCTTGAAACAGGCGCAGACCCGGGTGTCTTCCACCGCAGAAGCATTGAAGGTCCGGATATTGTCGGCAAACAGAATTTCCTCGCCGAACAGGTCATGAACACCCAGGTAGCCTAGGGTGATTTCCCGGCCGTCTTCAGACAGCTTGTATAACCGGATACGCCCGGCGGTGACCATAAAAACTGCTTCGGCGACGTCGCCTTCCCGAAACAGCGTTTCGTTACGGCGATAGTTCAGTCGCCGTACCGCAGTCCTCTGCAATTCCGCCTTCTCTTCATCGGCCAGCGCCGAAAAGAGGCACATGTCGGTCATACAACCCAGACGGGTCATCACGTCAGCGTCTTCCACCCATCAACAGCATGACGAAGTACATCAGTTGGGCTACCGCCTGAAGCATGGCGGCTACATAGGTCAGCGCCGCCGCCGACAGCACCGCCGAAGCGCCGTTCATCTCGGCCACTGAAGCCAGTCCGGTGGACCGGAGCATCGTCCGGGCGCGGGTGGAGGCATTGAACTCCACCGGCAGGGTGATGACGGTAAAAACCACCGCCGCGCCGAAAAGGGCTACCCCCGCCCAGGCGATGTTGAGGCCGAAGGAGGCACCGAAGGCATACAGCAGGAAACCGACCAGCACCAGGATGAACCCGAAGTTGGAACCCAGGTTGGCCACGGGGTACAGGGAGTTGCGCAACCGGAGCGGGCCGTAGGCGGTGGCGTGCTGGACAGCATGGCCGACCTCATGGGCAACGATACCCAGTGAGGCCACCGAGGCCTTGTTGGCCACATCCGGTGACAGCCTCAGCACCCGACCGCGCGGGTCGTAATGGTCCGACAGCTTGCCCTTGGACATTTCCAACCGGACGTCCTGCAGGTTATGCTGATCAAGCAACCAGCGGGCGGCTTCAAGGCCGGTCATGCCGCGTTCGTTGGCTACCTTGTTGTATTTACCGAAGGTAGAAGAAACCCGCCACTGGGCGTAAAGCATCAGCAACAGCGGGGGAATGATAAGCGCCAGGTAAAGCCCCATTTCTTCCTCCTGTTAGACATAACATTATACCGGAATTATACCAGAAAACACGGACCCGGCCAAAGGAACTCCGGCGGTGCGTTCAGCGATGTTGCAGTTTATCGGTGCAGGCGGGTATGGCCGCCTGCAGACCGCAGGTCAGACAGCCGCCCTCCAGGCAATCACCGGAAGCCTCACCGGCCAGCGCCTGTCGGTATTCCCGCCGCAGATGCGCCTGGCTGACGCCCGTATCGATGTGAGCCCACGGCAACAGCTCGTCCAGGGGCCGTTCCCGTCGGGCGTAGAAATCCGGGTCCAGCCCGGCCTCGGCAAAAGCCTTCGCCCAGCGTTCCCAGGCAAAGCCTTCGCTCCAGCCGTCCAGCACACTGCCTCGCCGCCAGGCGCCGTGAATGACCCTGCCCAGTCGCCGGTCGCCGCGCGATAACGCCGCTTCCAGCAGGCTCATGTTGGTGTCGCTCCAGGACAGGCGGATACCCCTGGTCTTGACCCGGTCCAGCAGGTGTCGCTGTTTGGCCTTGATGACCGCTTCTTCGTCCTGGCCCACCCACTGGAACGGCGTATGCGCCTTGGGAATGAAGGTGGCCAGGCTGACCCGCAGGCTCGGCCGCCGGCCCGGGGACTGCCGTCCCAGGTTGTACACCCGGTGCAGTGTTTCGGCCATGGCCGTCAGGTCGTCCAGGGTCTCGGTCGGCAGACCCAGCATGTAATACAGCTTCAAGGTGGTCCAGCCTTTGTCGAAGGCGGCCCCGGCGGTGGCCAGCAGTTCCTCTTCGGGAATGACCTTGTTGATGACTCGCCCCAGCCGGGGGCTGGCCGCTTCGGGGGCGAAGGTCAAACCGCTTCGCCGCCGGTCGGGCAGGCTGTCTACCAGGCCTACGGAGCCGGGCGTCACCCGCAGGCTGGGCAGTGATATCGCCAGGTGGCGGTCGCGATAACGCTCGGCCAGCTCTCTCACCAGGAGATCGATGCCTTCATAGTCGGAAGTGGAAAGCGACAGCAGGGAGATTTCGTCGTAACCGCAGTTGTCGATGATGGCGTCGGCGGCCGCCAGTACTTCCCGGGCCGGTCGCTGACGCACCGGTCGGTAAACGGTGCCGGCATGGCAGAAACGACAGCCGCGGACACAGCCGCGTGAAATCTCGACGACCCCTCGGTCCTGAACTGCTTCCAGATAGGGGACAACCGGTCGGGTCACCGGCGGCGGCAGTTGTTCCAGTATCCGCCGGCGGATGACCGGCGGTGCTCCGTCCCTGACCGGCGTCAGCCGGTTCAGCCGGCCGTCGCTGGTGTACTCCGGTTGGTAGAAAGCGGGGATATACAGGCCTTCGACCGCCGCCAGGCGGTCCAACAGCCCCTCCCGGCCCCCGTTCCGGCCGCCCGTTTTCCAGGCGACCGCGATGTCCAGCAGTTCTTCAATGGCTTCCTCGGCGTCGCCGATGACGAAGACATCCACGAAATCAGCCATCGGTTCCGGATTGAAGGCTGAAGTGCCGCCGGCGATAATCAGCGGATGGCGGTCGTCACGCTCAGCCGCTCTGACCGGCAGTCCGGCCAGGTCCAGCATCTCCAGCACGGTGGTGTAGGCCAGTTCGGCGCCCAGCGAGAAACCGACGATGTCGAATTCTCCCAGCGGCCGCTGGTTCTCCAGCGACAGGAGTCGCAACCGGTTGGCCCGGATGGCGGCGGCCATGTCCGTCCAGGGCATGAAGACGCGCTCGGCCAGAGCGTCCTCCCGCCGGTTGACTATGTCATACAGTATCGGCAGGCCCAGGTTGGCCATGCCGACCTCATAGGTGTCGGGGAAGGCCAGCGCCAGTCTGACCGGTATCCGGTCGAAGTCCCTTGTTATGGCGTTCCATTCGCCGCCGGTGTAACGAGCCGGTTTCTGTACATTGTTCAGTATGGTATCGGGATAGCCCAACTATTCTGCTCCTGTTATCTTAATGGATGCCCTGATGCCGGCCGGGTCGTCCAGCGTCGCCGGGTTCAGCGTCATGCCGTCCTGGGCGGCGATGACCGGAATACCGGTCCGTTCGGTCATCTGCGCCGCCGCTTCCGCCGGGCGGGCGCGCCAGACATTCATGCCGAAATGGGTCAGGATGGCCGCTTTCGGCCGGACGTCGGCGATGATGTTTTCGGCGTCCTTCAGCGTCAGGTGATCGATGGTCGGCCGGGGTTCGGTCAGCACCACGTTGATTATCAACAGGTCCGCCCGGTAAGCCCGGCTCAGTTCATCAAAATACCGGCTGTCGGTGATGTAGGCCAGAGACCGGCCGTCCGAATGAAAGACCAGGCCGAAGGTGTCCACCGGGTGCCGGTGCCTGAGCGGCGTCTCGAACTTCAGCCCGTCCAGGTCGTAGCGGCCGCCTTCTGCCAGCACCGTAACCCGGCTCAGGAAGCGGCGCAGGTAGGAAAATATCACCGGTTCCGGCCCGAAGGCGTCGGCAGGCGCGAAGAACTCCCCATGGCCGCGGAAACCGCCGTCGGTCATGGCTTCTATCATCACATTGGTATCACCGGAGTGATCCAGGTGGCGGTGCGACAGTATCACTGCGTCCAGTGTTTCCGGCGCCAGACCCCGCTTGTTGACCTGGACTATACAGCCCGGCCCCGGGTCCAGGAGCAGATTTTTACCGCTCAGCCTCAGCCAGATGCCCCCGGAGGCCAGCACCTGGTGGGCCACCATGAAGCGCGCCCCGCCGGTACCAAGAAAGATTATCTTATCGTCTGAATTTTCAGCTTCGGCCATCAACGTCCCCAGTATAACCGGAAATTTTCCCCGGCGCTATTCGCTCCCGCCCCCGGGCGTGTTATGATAAATACAAACAATCTGTCTGACGAGGTAGCCGTGAACGAGCGTCGTTTCATCATCACCACCGGCCTTATCGCTCTCGGTCTGTCGGCCGTTCTCTATGCGCTCCATTATTTCGTTTTCCAGGATGCCCACCATATCGGCATCTTTGCCCTGCACGATATCGCTTTCCTGCCGATAGAGGTCTTTCTGGTGGTGGTAGTTATCGAAAGACTACTGGCCCAGCGCGAGAAAAAAGCCCTCAACTCCAAGCTCAACATGGTGGTCGGCACCTTCTTTATGGTGGTCGGCAACCGGCTTATGCGGGAACTGTTGACCGATTTCTGCGAGCGGGGTGAGCTTTACGAACATTTCCGGATAACGCAGGACTGGCAACCGGCCGACTTCCGCCGCGCCCGACAGCGTGCTCTGGAGTTGGAAATGGAAGTAGATTTCTCCCGTTTGGATCTTGAAGGTCTGCGAGTCTTTCTGTCCGACAACCGTCAGTTTCTGATGACGCTGATGGAAAACCCGAATCTGCTGGAGCGCGAGGCTTTCACCGACCTTCTGTGGGCCATCACTCACCTGGCGGAGGAACTGGAAGCCCGGCCGAATCTGGTTGACCTGCCCTCAGCCGACCAGCGTCATCTGGCCGGGGATATCAACCGTTTCTATGACCGGCTGGTGGCCGAATGGCTGTCATACGCCGAGCACCTGAAACAGCATTATCCTTACTTCTATTCCCTGCTCCTGCGGACGCATCCCTTCCAGGAACGGCCATCAGCCGTGGTCGAGGCTGGTTCCTAGGTACCGGCTTCGGTCTGCGGGTTGAGAATACGGTCCGGCTCGCTGTTTTCCAGCGGCGTCAGCGTCAGCAAACGTCGGGCGGTGTGCGGGTAGCGGGCGATGAACAGCAGTTCGTCCTCCACCAGCGGCTTGTGTGACAGCACATTGGCGAAGCGTACCAGTTCCAGCACATTCTGCGCTTCTTCCTTGCTCTTGAAGTTCCAGGACATGCGCTCCCCCATGATGTGGGAGAAACCGGAAATCCCGGAGTACTCGCCGGCGCAGATTTCGCGGCCGGTCTCCACATATTCCGGTTCGCCGCGCCCCAGCTCCTCACAGCCGTAGAGTTCGTAGTTATGCGGGTCCTTGAGGATGCCGTCGGCGTGGATACCGGATTCGTGGGCGAAGGCGTTCTTGCCGACGCCCGGCTGGTTGATGGGAATATCCACCCCGAAGGCGTAGGAGGCGAACTTGGCTATCTTATAACTTTTCTTCAGGTCGATGGGCGTGCCCAGCTCGTATCGGCCGGCAAAACCCTTGCTCTTGGTCAGCGCCAGCACCGTGGCGATGAGGTCGGCGTTGCCGGCTCGTTCACCGATGCCGTTCAGGGTGGTGTTGATGTAGGCGTCCTGGCCGCCGTCGACCACGCCCTTGGCCCCGGCCACCGAACAGGCCACCGCCATGCCCAGGTCGCCGTGACAGTGCAGTTCGATGGGCATACCCACCTGTTCCGCCAGCGTCTTGCCGGTTTCGTAGATGGAGAACGGGTCGTCGTAACCCAGCGTATCGCAGTAGCGCAGGCGGACTGCGCCGTGCTTTTTGGCCGCCAGACCGTACTCGACCAGGAAATCGATATCGGTCCGGGAACCATCCTCGGCGTTGACGCCGACCGTTTCGGCGCCCAGTTCGTAGGCCCTGTCCACCGCCGCGGTCATGTCATTGACCACGTCCTGGCGGGTTTTCTTGCCCTTGAACTTGCCGTTTATCATCTGGTCGGAAGTGGAAATGGACAGGTTGACGTGCTTGAGTTCCGGCACCATCTTGAAGGCCAGCTCCACGTCACCCGGAATAGCCCTCAGCCAGCCTTCCAGCCGGAGCGGGGAGATGACATCCAGTTCGGCCAGACGCAGGTTGGCCCGGAGATAGTTGGTTTCGTGATTGGTAGTCGGGAAACCGAACTCCGATTGAAAAACCCCCATCTCGGAAAGATAGATGTTTATCATCGTCTTTTCCAGCTTGGACAGGCCCAGGCGGGCGGTCTGAACGCCGTCCCGGTTGGTTACGTCTATGAAGTATATCTTGGGCATTGTTTCACCTCTGTACGGGAATTTGGCGCCCTGCGGCGCCAAATAATCATAGTATCACGAAAGCAGGAACGGGTAAAGGTCACGACAGCGCTACTGCCATACCCGAAGCCCAGGCCCAGGCCAGATTGTAGCCGCCGCGCTGTCCATCAACATCCAGTACTTCCCCGGCCAGGAATACCCCCTGCGTCCGCCGCGACTCCAGGGTTTCCGGTGCCACTTCGTCCGTCCGCACCCCGCCGGCGGTGAATTCGGCCTCGTTCCAGCCGCGGGTGCCGGTCACGGCGAAGCGCCGGGCCTTGAGCGCTGAGGCCATATCAGCCGGTCGGCCGACGACGGTTTCCGCCAGGACCGGGCCGAACTTGTTGGGCAACAGCCCGGTCAGCAGGTCGGCCGGGGCCAGACCCAGCCGGCGGCGTCGCGTCAGTTCAGCCGTCAATTCTTCGGTGTTCAGAAACGGTACCAGGTCGGCTTCCAGCGCCACGTCGCTTCGGCCCCGTCGATGGATGGCTATTGAAAGCTCCCGGCTGACATCCAGCACCGCGGTGCCGGACAGGCCGTACTTGGTGAACAGCAGTTCCCCGGCCACCGGCTGTCCGTATCTGCCGTCGATGACGGCGCGGGCAGTGATGTTGATGCGCTGGCCTTGCAGGGCGTGGCACAGGGGGTCGCGGCTGGTCAGCGGCACCGCCGATGGCGCCGGTTCGTTGATGGTATGACCCAGCGACGCCGCCAGGGAGAAGGCCGAGCCGTCAGCCCCGAAGGCCGGGTAGGTACGGCCGCCGCCGGCGATGATGACCCGGTCGCCCCTGACGGTTTGGCCGTCAGCGGAGCGCGCCTGAAAATCACCGGAGTGTCCCTCGACGCTCCGGCAGTCGAAGCCGGTACGCACCGGCACCGCCAGTCGCCTCAGTTCCAGTTCCAGGGCCTTGATGACCGTAGCCGCCTGGTTGGTGCGGGGAAAGACCCGGCCGTCCTGGGACCAGGTGGCCACGCCCAGGCTATGGAAGAATTCCAGGATACGGTCATGGTCGAAACGGCTGAAGACGGCGTCGGTCAGTACCCGGGCTTCGGCGTTATAGAATTCGGGTCCCAACCGGTCGTTGAGCAGGTTGCACCGGCCGTTGCCGCTAGCCGCCAGTTTCCGGCCCAGGCGGTCGGTTTTTTCGCAGATGACAGCCTGGCGGCCGGCACGGGCCAGCATGATGGCGGCGCAGATGCCTGCGGCGCCGCCGCCAATGATGACAGTGGTGTATTGGGACATGCCTTATTTTAGACGCGCGGGCTCGCCGGGACAATCCCGGCCCGGCCCGCGCGAACTAGAATTCGGTGATTCTGGCTTCCTCGACCAGCATCGGTCCCAGCAGTTTTTCCAGCGCCATGGTGTGACAGCAACGACCCCAGGTGACGAAGAAGTCACAGTTGCAGTACCACTGCCCGTCCTTGAGCTGGGTATCATGAATATCATTCTCGCCGCGGAACTTGACGCTCAGATCGGTAAAGGAAATGCGGTCCGGCTCCTGGGCGTAACGGGTGGCTTTCTCGATTTTGCCGATTAAGCTGGATTGCATCTTTCGCCTCCTGTTTGTTTTGGTCTGAAATTAAAAAGCACCGCCGCATCAAACGCGCCAGTGCTTCAGCACCTGGTCGGCCCAGAGCTGACTATTCGCATATCTGCGGATACCTCAGTACGCTTTTCACCCCCTCATTTTACCCCTCTGCAGAATCTAAGTCTAGGGGTTTGGAAAAAAAATTTAACGGCGGGTTATGATGTGTATATACACATCATAACCCGCCGTGTTTTTACTATTCCAATTTTCGCGTGTAACGTGTGGTGTCAAAACCGTAAACCGGTGCGTTCTGGATATCCCACCATGTATGGCGTTCTTCGCGAAGAGAAAATCCATCAACTCCACGCGGATCATAGCCAAAAGCTTTATCCATATTGGTGAAAAAACCATCAAAGACATGGGTAAATGAAGCCACAGGTTTTATCACCCAGTCATGTATACTGGCTTTATCCTTCTGAGTGAACGGGCAGGAAGCCCGGCAGATACTACAGCCGAAAACGCCTTCAAACCAGTAGGTGAGGCAAGTAGCTCCATTGTAGTAGTAATTCTTGATACCCGGCTTGTTGTATGGTCCTTGTATCTCCCAGTACGGTTCGGTTTCAAAGCTTATCGAACCGGAAGGACAAGTTTCGGCGCATAGTTTACAGGTACGGCAGAAGCGGAACATCCCGGCATCGATTGGTTTGGTCACCGCCAAGGGCAGGTCGGTAATAAATTTGAAAGTCCGCATTGCCGGGCCGAATTCTGGATTTAATGTGGACAAACTCATTCGGCCCATTTCCGCCATTCCGGAAAGGGCATTACCGCCGGAGCTTTGCACAATTGCGTTGGACATCATTTCAGCCAGACCTTGATAGCCGATACCGCGCAAAAACTGTTGCATCCGGTTTCCTACCAGGGCCCCTTGGTTATAGGCAAGTGAAGTTGTGGCTGAATTGATGTTGTCAGGCGCCCGTTTTAGCATTTCCTGGGATTCCAGGATGGAGAACATGACTACATATTTGGCTTTTTCCGGTATCACCCTTTTGGTTTCTGTTTCTACTGCTTGATCCACGTTCTCGAACGTATAGGCTTTACCGTCGGCTTCATGCGAGTACACCGTTTTTCGTGTATTCTGATCGAGTTCAAAAACTCGGACATCTTTGGCCCCATAAAAGCGTGCGGCTGTTTGTATCATTCTCAGGTTCTCTTCAGGGTTACCTTGCCATTTAGCCGCACCGTATTCCTCGGGTGTCGAAACAATCGGTGGCGGTACGAAGTGCCCCTTCAGCCCATAAGCAAAGCCGAAACCAGTAGCGTTGTTCATGGCGACATCGCGGAGGGTAGCCCCAGGTTTGCTTTCTTTAATCCAACTTTTTGTATTCGTTTCGTTGAGTTGAGCAATCTGCATCAGCTTTTCAAAGCCGATAACTTTGATGAAAGCGTTATTATCAAACATAGTTTCCCTATTATCAAAATAGGGCATCTGGGTCCAGTCAACTTCGGTGGTTGGTTTTTCAACGTCCTTTACCCACCAGTGATTCTTGAAATCGGATGCGGCGCTACTCATTTCATCAAGGTCATGGAATACAGGCCCGGCGGCTCCTGCAGCTCCCAAACCCACACCGGCCAGACCAAGCGACTTCATAAAATCGCGCCTGCTTAGAGTTGTATGAAATTTGACCATTGTCTACTCCTTTTAGTATTGAATGTTATCTGGGAAGATTTTCTGAACATTCATTCCATAGGCTGCCTCCCATTAAGCACAAAAAGTAACCACGCTGTTTGTTATCATAACACCAAAACCGATTGTACACCAGTTATTTTTTTGAAAAGTTAAACAAATACCTCCACTGTTTTTTCATTCGCACAAAACAAACAAAATCCCCTACAATAACGCCATGAAAGCTTTAATCCAGCGGGTTAGTCGGGCACACGTAACGGTAGATGATGAGATTGTGGGCAGCATTGATGCCGGGCTGGCGGTGCTGGTCGGCGTGGCCGCTGGCGATGACACAGCCGACCTGGATTACCTGGCCGCCAAACTGGTCAATCTCCGGATTTTTGCCGATGACGCCGGGCGGTTCGACCTTTCGGTGCTGGAAACCGGCGGCGCGATACTGCTGGTCAGTCAGTTCACCCTCATCGCCGATACCCGCAAGGGTCGCCGGCCTTCTTTCACCGAAGCCGCGCCGCCGGAACAGGCCGAGGCAATGATTTCCCGCCTGGGTGATGCCGTCGCTGAAGCCGGCGTCCGGGTGGCTTACGGCCGCTTTCAGGCGCACATGATGGTGGAGCTGGTCAACGACGGCCCGGTCACCATCATGCTGGATTCGCGTGACCGGCTGGCACCCCGCCGCGGTTGAAACATCACCGGGGCCGGGGTACAATCATCGCGCATGTCTGATTTCAACCCCTATATCTACCGGGGACGGGAAGAGTTTCAGGTCGAGCCGGCCGGCGTCGGGCGGCATTTCAGGAAATATTCCCTCACCTTCCCTTCCGCCTGCCCTTCGGAGTATCCGGAACTGGATACTGTCACCGGTGAGTATCTTCTGCCGACCGGTACCGGTAAAAAGCCCCCGCTGGTGCTTCTGATTCATGGCGTCGGCGATACCAGCACTATTCCCTGCCGGGGGCTGGCCGGGGCGCTGGCCCGGTCCGGCATCGCCAGTCTCACCTTGTATATGCCTATCCATTCCAGCCGTCTGCCCGAACCGCTCCGGAAGGATTTTTATCGGTTGTCCGCCCAGGACTGGTACAGCCTGTACCGCATCTCGGTGGTCAACATCCGCCAGGCGCTGGACTGGGCCGAAACCAGGCCGGAACTGGATTCCCGGCGCATCGGCGTTACCGGCATCAGCTTCGGCGGTTATGTTTCGGGCATTGCCATGGGCGTGGACTCCCGACTGCGCGCCGGGGCTTTGCTTTTCACCGGAGGCAACCTGGAAAAACTGGCCCGTACCCGGTCTTCAGGGAAGTACGGTCGTTACGACATCAGTGACGATACCTTTCGCCGCAACCAGAGCCGCTATCATGCTTACGTCGCCGAGGTCGAAGCCCGGGGCTTCGACAACGTACAGCCGCCTCAGCTCAGCTATCTCTTCGACCCTTATACCTTCACGCCGGAGCTCAAGACGCGCCCCCTGCTGATGATGAATGCCCGCTGGGACGAGTATTTCCCCCGGGAAGCGGTGAAGGAGTTCCACCGCGCCTGCGGCCGGCCGACTCAGGTATGGCTACCGGCCGGACACGCTTCCGCCTGGCTTTTCTATCCGCTCATCCGCAACCGGGTGGTGGAGATGTTCCGCAAGACGCTGGTGGTGTGAAAATGGCTGAAATCCGTCGTTCTTTCAAGCGCCGGGTCAGTCTTTATCAAGCGCTCTACGCTGACCGCCGGACACCCCGGCCGGCTCGCTGGCTCATATGGCTGGCGCTGGGTTATTTCTTCCTGCCCTTTGATCTCATCCCGGACTTCATCCCGGTACTGGGTCAGCTGGACGATATCATAATCATTCCCGGCCTGGTGTGGCTGGCGCTCAGGCTGGTGCCACCCGAATTATACCGGGAGCACCACCGGCGTATTTACGCTGACTAATCCCTGATGTCCGCCACCAGCTCCATCACCCGTCGCCGGATGTCGTCCCGTATCTGTCTGACGGCGGCGATGTCCTTTCCCTTGGGGTCTGGCAGGCCCCAGTCCTCAGACGGGGTGAAGGTCACCGGGCAGACGCCTTCGTCCTTCAGACAGCCCATGGTGATTACCCTGTCCGCCGCGGCAATCATCTCCGGGGTCAGTAACTGCGGTTTCTTGCGGCGCAGGTCGAAACCCAGTTCGGCCATGGCTTCGGCCACCGTCGGGTTGACGTCACTGCCCGGGGCGGTGCCGGCGGAATCGGCCGTCGCCTTGTCGGCGCCATAGGCGTTCAGGAATTCCTCGGCCATCCGGCTTCGCCCGGAGTTGTGAATGCAGACAAACAGTATCTTCTGCAATCAGTATTTACCGCCTATCTCTTCCTGCTTGCCGGTAATTACAAAGACCACCCGCTCGCAGATATTGGTCACCCGGTCGGCGGAACGTTCCAGGTTGTGCCCCGCCCAGATAAGCCGGGTGGCCCGGCCGACTGTCTTGGTATCCTCGGCCATGAACAGTACCAGTTCGCGGAAAATCTGGTCGTACAGCGCGTCAATTTCATCGTCATCCTCGGTCACCTTCCGGGCGGCGTCGGCGTCTCGCTTGACGAAGGCATCCAGCGACCGCCTCAGCATGTCGGCTGTTTTCTCGGCCATGCGCGGCAAATCGATGAGCGGCTTGAGCGGCGGTTCTTCACCCAGCATGACGGCTATCTTGGCGTTGCCGGCGGCATGGTCGCCGATACGCTCCAGGTCGATGATGATATTGAGCACCGCCACGATGATTCGCAGATCGCTGGCCATCGGTGCCTGGGTGGCTATCAGGTGGATACAGTCTTCCTCAATCTCGAAACGTCGGGCGTTGATCTTCTGGTCGTTGGCTACCACTTGTTCGGCCAGCGCCAGGTCGCGGTTTTTCATGGCGTCCATGGACAGGATGAGGGCTTGTTCCACCATACTGCCCATGCCCAGCACCTTGTCCTGGAGTTGTTTCAAACTGCGTTCGTAATCGATTCTCATGTCTTTTCCCTCTCTAGCCGAACCGGCCGGTGATGTAGTCTTCGGTGCGCTTGTCGCGGGGGTTGGTGAACAGTTCGCCGGTGGGGCCGTATTCCACCAGGTGTCCGGAGCGGTTGTCGTCCACCATGAAAAAAGCCGTCTGGTCGGACACCCGGGCCGCCTGTTGCATGTTGTGAGTGACGATGACGATGGTATATTGCGGCGCCAGCTGGCGCATCAGGTCTTCAATTTTCAGCGTGGCGATGGGGTCCAGCGCCGAGCAGGGTTCATCCATCAGGATGACTTCCGGTTCCACTGCCAGCACCCGGGCGATACACAAACGCTGTTGCTGGCCGCCGGAGATGGACAGCCCTGACTGCCCCAGCTTATCCTTGACCTCGTCCCACAGCGCCGCTTGGCGCAGGCTCCGCTCCACAATCTCCTCCAGCACCTGTCGCTTACGGATGCCGTGTCGCCGCGGCCCGTAGGCGATATTGTCGAAGATGGACATGGGAAAGGGGTTGGGTTTCTGAAAGACCATGCCCACCCGTTTGCGCAGTTCCACCACGTCGACGCTTTTGTCGTAGATGTTTATGCCGTCGAACTCGGCCAGTCCTTCCACCCGGGCGATGGGTATGAGGTCGTTCATCCGGTTGAAAATGCGCAGGGCGGTTGATTTGCCGCACCCTGACGGTCCGATCAGGGCGGTGATGCCGCAGGACGGGATGTCCAGCGAAATATCCTTGAGCGCCTGAAAACTGCCGTAATACATGTTCACTTTTTCCAGTCGGAGTTTGTTCTCAGTACAGACACGTTCGGTATCCGGCCTGGTTATCTCAATTGTGGGTCTGATATCCATTGTTTACCTCTTGCGGGTTTTGATTCGGACGATGGTCACCAGGATGTTGAAGAACAGCACCATGGCCACCAGCACCAGGGCTACGCCCCACATTACTTCCTTCGGCATCCCCGGCACATGGGCGGAGACGGTGTACAGATGATAGGGCAGGGCCATGAAACGGTCGAAGGGTGACCCCGGCAGTCCAGGCACCAGGAAGGCGGCGCCGACTACCAGGATAGGCGCAGTTTCGCCGGCCGCCCGGCTCATGGCCAGGATGGCGCCGGTCAGGATGCCTGGGAACGCCTCCGGCAGTACCGCGTGGCGGATGGTCTGCCATTTGGAAACGCCGATGGCCAGACTGCCTTCGCGGTACTCCTTGGGTATGGCGGATATGGATTCGCGTGACGTGGTGATGGTCATGGCCAGCGCCTGAGCCGCCAGGGTCAGTGAAGCCGCCAAGAGCGACATGCCCAGGTCCAGTGTCAGCACGAAGACCGACAGACCGAACAGGCCGAAGACGATGCTGGGTACGCCGGCCAGATTGATGATGGCCAGGTTGATCAGTCGGGTCAGCCAGCTGTCCCCGGCGTATTCGGACAGGTAGATGCCAGCCATCACCCCGATGGGCAGGGCGAAGATAATTGTGCCCACCATAAGGTAGAAGGTGCCGATGATGGCCGGCAGGATGCCGCCTTCCTTGCCGGCCCGGGACGGGGCCTCGGTCAAAAAAGCCCAGTCAATGACGGAATACCCGTTGACTATCATGTAAATCAGGATGAAGATGATGGGGATGACCACCAGTGCCGTGGCTGTCGCCAGCAGGGTCACTGCCACCCGCTGAGTGAAGATGCGCCGGTTGTGAACATGACTCTTGATATAGGCGCTCAAATCAGTTCCTCGCAAACTTGCGCTTCTGGGCGTCCAGGACGCGCGCCGCGATAAGATTTACCAGGAATGTCAGGATAAACAGTATCAGCCCGATGGCGAACAGCGCCTGGTACTGCGGCCCGCCGCGCACGGCGTTGCCGATACCGGAGGCCACCGCCGCAGTCATCGGCATCATCGGTTCGAAAGGAGAGTTCGGCACTGCCAGCGCTCCGCCGGCTACCATCAGCACCGTCATCGTTTCGCCGATGGCCCGGCCGACGCCCAGCATGATGGCCGCCGAAACTCCGGACAAAGCCGCCGGCAGAGATACGTTCCAGATGGTCTCCCACTTGGTGGCGCCCAGGCCGTAAGAGGCCTGGCGGAATTCGTCCGGCACCGCCCGCAGGGCGTCCTCCGACACCGAAACGATAACCGGCAGGCTCATCATCGACAGCATGATACCGGCGGTAAAACCGGTCAGCCCCGTATTCAGGCCGAAGGTGGTCTGCACCCAGGGCGACAACAGCGTCAGACCGATGAAACCCATGACCACCGAGGGGAAGCCGGAGAGCAGTTCCACCAGCGGTTTTACTATATCACTGACCCGCCGCGGGGCGATTTCGGCCAGGTAAACCGCGGCCGCCACTCCCACCGGTACCGCCAGCAGGGTGGAGACCGCCGTCACCCACAGCGTGGCGACGAAGAACTGGGAAATTTCCAGCACCGGCGGTTCGGACAGCGGTTGCCAGGTACTGCCGGTCAGAAAGTCCCATGGGTTGGTGAGAAACAGCGCCGGCACTCCCTGTTGCAACAGGATGACGAAAACACCCAGCAGGACGATGATGGCCAGCAGGCCCGACAGCCGGATGGTCCATTCGATGGCTTTTTCCAGCGGCCGGCGCTTCGCCTTCAGCCGGATATCGCTTAGGGGGGATGACACTTTCATATCAAGCTCGTCATTCTTTGCCGTTCTTGTCCTCCGGTCGCCGGATTACCCTCTTCAACCCCGCCTCGTCCACCGAAACGAAGGTGATGCGGGTTTCGAATAAAATGGTTTCCGGGCAGGCGTGTCGCCTGGTACCAAAGGCTCTGACGTGGTACTGGGCTGAGGTCTTGCCCAGGCGGTTCAGCTCCACCACGAAACGGATGATCTCGCCGCCGGCTACCGCGTGGTGAAAGGCCACATTATCCAGCGCCACCGTCACGAACCGGTTGTCCGGGAATTCCTGGGAGGCGGTAATATAGGCGAACTCATCTATCCACTTCAGCATATTGCCGCCGAAGAGAAATCCGTCGTGGTTCAGGTGTTCCGGCAGTATCAGTTTATGATGTTCCATTACTCTTGTTCCTGTCAGGAGTTTGATGCCCAATTATAACATACGCCTGTCCACCGCCCCGGGAGGGTATCGGGGCGGTGGACAAATTGCGGCGGGTGATTTCAGGATATGGCGACGAAGCCCATTTCTTCGACGATGGCCTGGCCGGCGGGGGACAGGGCAAAGTCGATGAAGGCCTTGATGATACCGGTCGGCTGGCCGTCGGTGTAGAAGTACAGGTAACGGGCGATGGCATAACTGCCGTCCTTGGCGGTGGCCAGCGCAGGGCTGACGGCCGGGTCATCGGCGGTCTTCTTGACGGCGATGGCCTTGACCGAGTTGTCCACATAACCCATGCCGGCGTAGAAGATGGCGTTGGCGTTCTGGGCTACCTGGGTGATGCCGACCTCGGTCGAAGGCAGTAACTGGATGGCGGGAGCGTACTGGATGGACTTATCCGAATTACCGGTCAGCTTCAGTTGAACCACCTCTTCCAGGAAATAGGCGTAGGTGCCGGAGTTGGTGTCGCGGGAGAGAGCCACGATGGGTGCGTTGTTGCCGCCCAACTGACTCCAGTTGGTTATCTTGCCGGAATAGATGTCGGACAACTGCTGGATAGTCAGTTCACTGACCGGGTTATTCGGGTTGACCACCACTGACAGGGCGTCCAGGGCTACCCTGGTTTCCACCACGGTGACGCCGGCCGCGGTAGCCTGCTGTTTTTCGGAATCCTTCATCGGGCGGGAGGACTGGGCGATATCGGTCGTCTTGTTGATGAAGGCGGCGATGCCGGCCCCGGAACCCGGACCGGAAACGGCGATGCTGACTGCCGGGTGCTGGTCCATGAATTCCTCGGCCCAGGCTGAGGAGACGGGGGTTACCGTGTTGGAGCCGGTCACGTCGATGAAGCCGGACAGCGTCTCACCGGTTGAAGTCGGGTCGGGGTCATCGCCATCGGTACAGCCGGTAACCACCAGCGACAGCGAGAGTACCAGGGCCAGGGGCAGAGTGAACCATTTCAGGAATCTTTTGGATTTCAATGTTTTCTCCTTTTTCTTTTATCTTGAAATAATCTATCTTTACAGGGCTGACATGGCCCCGGTTAAGAAACGGGCGCGGAGCGAGGCTTCCTTGATGATGTCGCCATGCTCGAATATCAGGTGCAGTACCGCTTCGGCGCTGGCGACATTGGTGGCCAGCGGGACGTTGTGGACGTCGCACAGTCTCAGCAGGGCGGTGACATCGGGTTCGTGCGGCTGGACCGTCAGCGGGTCGCGCAGGAAGATGACTGCCTTAACCACGCCGGAGGCCACCAGCGAACCTATCTGCTGGTCGCCACCCATCGGGCCGCTCTGCATCAGCGTCACCGGCAGGTCGGTGCGCGCCTGAATCAACTGGCCGGTGGAGCGGGTGGCGACCAGCGACAGGCGGGACAGCCGTTCGCGGTGGTTCCTGACCAGTGACAGCATCTCTTCCTTCTTGTTGTCGTGGGCGATAAGCGCCAGGGTGATGTTGTTCATTTTCTTGTCGGTTCTTGTCCTTTTTTCGTTCTCCGGCTTCAGTATAAATCCCGATGTTTAAGGCCTCGTTAAGGCAATGTTAAGGTTTTGTTAAGGTTTACTTTAACCGGCACTGTTTCGCCGGAAAAGGGCAGGCCGGAGTTTTCTCCGGCCTGCCGGTTGGCTAAAAAAGAGTGGGTTAGCGATCCCAGATATCGAACATCAGCTTACCGATGTTGCTATTGTCCAGATATTTGCCGCGTACCGGGTCGGTTTCATCGAGGTAGGCTCTCACCAGCTGGTGTCCCTTGCCGGTGGCGAAGAAAGGAATGAGCTGATTGGTATGGTCTCCTGAATACCAGGCCATGCCTGGGAGATTGCCGGCGCCGTTATTGACGATTGGATTCCAGACCGGACCATTATCGGTTGCCCCGGAATCGGGACCCCATAGGTAGCCGGTTTCGTGGTCGCCGGTTACGATGAGCAGGGTGTCATCCCAGAGTTTGTTGGCCTTCAGGTAATTGATGACGGCCTCGACCGCCGTGTTGTAGTCGGTCATTTCCTCTATCAGCCGACCTGACTGGTTATCGTGTCCGGCCCAGTCGACAGCGCCGCCCTCGATCATCAGGAAGAAGCCGTCCGGGTCGGCGTCGAGTACGTTCAGCGCGCCGACCGACATCTCGGCCAGCGTCGGTACGTTGTCGTTGAAAGGAACGGTGCAGGGGTCGGCGGAGCCGTTGCCGGAGCGGGACTGTTGCAGGGTAGTAGCTACCTGGGCGATGCCGATGATCCGTCCCGGGGTTTCACCGGTCATTAAGGACTGGAAGTCGTCCTTGTCCTGGATGAGATTCCAGTAATCGACGCTACCGTCACCGTTGGCGTCGTTGCCGATGGTGCCAGCCAACAGCCCCTCCCAGGTGCTTTCGCCGCCGATATATCTGAAATTGCCGGATGATAGCTCATTTCCGTCATTATCGAAGTAGGGATTGCCGGCACCCATGATGACGTCGGTGGCGCTGGATAGGATCATCTCGTTGGCAATGTCAGAATAGTTATTGCGGGAAGCGTTGTGAGCCACGAAGGAAGCCGGAGTGGCGTGCGAAATCTGTACCGAAGTGACTACGCCGGTAGATTTGCCCAACTCCTCGGCCAGTTCGGTTATCAGGTAGATCGGCTCGCCGTCGATGCTCCAGCCGATCATGCCGCTGAAGGTCTTTTCACCTGAGGCGATGGCCGTACCCGACGAGGCCGAATCGGTGGCGTTCTGTTTGGCGTAGTCGAAATCGCTCCACATGGCGACCGGGTCGTAGCCGTAGATGATGGGTTCGCCGTTGCTTTTCTCCACTTCGTAGTGGCTCATGCCGGCCTTGACCGGGAACAGTTCATAGCTTTGTTTGTTGACGCCCTGGTAGTAGTTGGTGGATAGCACCTGGTTATAGCCCCAGCCGTCGGCTATCATGACAATGATATTTTTTGGCAGATTGGCGTCGTTTTTCTTGATTTCGGTCTTGGCGCTGACGCCGGTAACCGATGTCAGCAGAATGGCGGTAACGCTCAGTGCCGTTACCATCAACCGGAACATATGCTTTTTTGTTTTCACCTTTTCCTCCAATATTTTTCGGGAATTGGCCGCTGTTCGGAATCCTCTATCTCATATAACCTCCTGCTTTTATTCGGGAAGTGGGCGCTGACATCATTATGAAGGGCGGAGTTTAAGGTCCGGTTAAGGCTTTGTGAAAAATAATTTAAGAATGGATTAACACTATGTTAAGAATCCGGGTAAAACAAAACGGAAGCAAAACGCTTCCGTTGGTCTCTGAGGAGAGTAAAGGTTACAAGTATCAGTTGCCGGTCAGCCCCGCCAGCCGCCGGACTGCCTCGTCGATGTCTTCGGTCGTCACCATCCGGTGAGTGACCGCCCGCGCCTGCCGCCGGTCGATGGCTATCAGCCTGACGCCGGCAGATTCCGCCCGGTTCACGAATTCCCCGGCGTCACTGCCAGGGCGGAATAGCACGATGTTGGTCTGCGGCATCTCGACCTCTATTCCCGACAGTCGGCTCAGTCCCTCGGCCAGCCGCCGCGCGTTGGCGTGGTCTTCACTCAATCGTTCGGTCATCGTTTCCAGCGCGGTGATGCCTGCCGCGGCGATGACCCCGGCCTGGCGCATGCCGCCGCCGCACATCTTGCGCAGTTTTCGCGCCCGGTTGATGAAGTCCCGGTCGCCGCACAGTACCGAACCCACCGGCGCCGACAGCCCCTTGGACAGGCACAGGCAAACCGAATCGGTCGGGGCGCACAGCTCGGCGGCCGTCACCTTCAGGGCAACAGCCGCGTTGAACAGGCGGGCCCCGTCCAGGTGAACTTTCAGCCCATACTGCCGTGCCGTTTCGCCGGCGGCACGGGTATATTCCGCCGACAGCGGCGCGCCGCCGCAGAAGTTGTGGGTATTTTCCAGGCACAGCAGGGTGCTCGGCGGAAAGTGGATATTGTCGTCGCGTACCGCCTGTTCGATGACATCGAGCTCGATGGTGCCGTCGTCGGCATTGGGTACCGTTCTCAGCGACAGTCCGCCGAAAACAGCCGCGCCTCCGGCCTCATTCAGGAAGATATGGCTCCGGTCGCCCAGTATGATCTCATCGCCGCGCCGGGTATGGGCCAGCACTGCTATCAGGTTGCTCATGGTGCCGGAAGGGGTGTACAGGCCGGCTTCCTTGCCGGTCATTTCCGCTGACAGGGCTTCCAGGCGGTTGACCGTCGGGTCTTCGCCGAAGACATCGTCGCCCACCTCGGCCTCGAACATCGCCCGGCGCATCTCCGGCGTCGGGTGGGTGATGGTGTCGCTTCTCAGGTCTATGACGTTCATATCGGCTCCCGTTGTCTGGTTCAGGCTGTGGACTACTTTGGCAAAGTGAAGGAAATGGTAGTTCCCTGCCCCGGTGAACTCTCGGCTCTTATCTCCCCGCCGTGGGCGTGGACGATATGTTTGGCGATGGCCAGCCCCAGCCCGGTGCCGCCGCCGCTCCTGGCCTTGTCAGCCTTGTAGAACCGCTCGAAAATGCGCGGCAGGTCGTCGGCGGTGATGCCGGCGCCGGTATCGGTCACCTTTATCTCGATGCCTTTTTCGGAGATTCCCGCCGTCAGCGTTATCCTGCCGCCGGCCGGCGTGAACTTGATGGCGTTGTGGGTCAGGTTCATCAGCACCTGCTCTATCCGCCCGGCGTCGGCCCGTACTGCCGGCAAGCCGTCCACGGTAGCCACTTCCAGCGTCAGCTTGGCGCGGTCGGCCTGGTTCTGAAGCCGTCCGACCACTGTGGTCATCACCGCTCCGGCGTCCATCGGTCGCTTGTCCAGCGGTGCGGCGCCGCTTTCAATGCGTGACAACTCGCCCAGTTCATCTACCAGTTGCCCCATCTTGTCGGCTTCCACGCTGATACGGTTGAGAAAATCGGCCGCCACTTCCTGGTCGGCCATGGCCCCTTCCTTCAATGTTTCGGCCAGCAGTTTCAACGAGGCGATAGGCGTTCGCAGTTCATGTGAGATATTGGCTACGAAGTCCCGTCTCACCGTTTCCAGCCGTTTGAGGTTGGTCAGATCGCGCACCACGATGACGGCGCCGCTCTCGTTGTGTATCGGCGTCACCGTGACGCTGTACTGCCGTCTGCCGGGCCGGGACTCTATCTCTTTTTCCTGGCGGCGACCGGTGGCAACGCATTTACGGATCATCTCCTCCATCTCATGGTTGCGCACCGCGCTCATGAAGGTCTGCCCCTTTTCTTTCTTATCCAGATGGAACATCCTGACGGCGGCGTCATTGAGGTGGGTAATTTCGGTATTCTTGTCCACCATGAAGATGGCGTCGCCGACGTGAGCCAGCACCAGATCCATCCGATTGCGCTCGGCCGTCAGTGTCTTCAACCGGCCGCCCACCTTGCGCGCCATTTCGTTGAAGGCGTGCTTGATGTCGGCCAGTTCACCGATGGCCACCAACCGAACCTTCTCCGGCGCTTCGCCCCCGCCCAGGCGCTTAAGCGCCAGCTCTATCTCAGCCTCGTCGTCGGTGGTAGAGGGCACCATCAGGTAGATGGTTACCGCTACCGCCACCGCGGCGGCAATGCCGGCAATAAGCAGGGTCACGGAGAACCCTCTCACCAGTCCGGTAATGAATATGGCCACCGCGATGGTGATGACAGAGGTCACCATCAGCCGTCTCAGCAGTTGTTCGGTCATCTTATTCCTCGAACTTGTAACCGACGCCTCGCACCGTCACCAGGTGGTGCGGCCGCGCCGGGTCGGTCTCTATTTTTTGTCTCAGCCAGCGGACATGGACGTCCACCGTCCGTTCGTCGCCCGGATAGTCGTAACCCCACACCCGGTCCACCAGCGACTGGCGGGAAAACACCCGGCCGCGGTTATTCATCAGGTAGGCCAGCAGGTCAAATTCACGGGGCGACAGTTCCACCTCTTGGCCGCCAACCGTCAACCGGTGACGTTCGGCATCCAGTTCCAACCCGCCCAGCCGGAGCGTTAATCCGGCCGGTATTCCGGCTTCCGTCCCGGCGGTCATTTCCAGCCGTCTCAGCATGGCCTTGACCCGGGCCACCAATTCCCGCATGGAAAACGGCTTGGACAGGTAGTCATCGGCGCCCATTTCCAGTCCCAGCACCTTATCGATTTCCTCACTGCGGGCGGTCAGGAGCAGTACCGGTGCCGTCGTTTCCGTCCTCAGCGTCCGGGTCAACTCAAATCCGTCCATTCCCGGCATCATGACGTCGCTGATGATGATGTCCGGTTTCTCCCGGCGAATCAGCGCCAGTCCGGCGCTACCGTCGGTAGCGGTTACAACGCTGAAGCCCTCCCGGCTGAGGTTGTACTTCAGCAGGTCGGCCAGGTTACGGTCATCTTCCACAACGGCTATCTTGGCCATGCCGCTTCAGTATAGAGCCTGTGTCTTATGGAGGCAAACTATGTTTATTCGAAGGTGATGTCCCCGTCCCGGACAGTCACCTTTATCACTTCCCCGTCCTTGAACCGACCTTCCAGCACCGCCACCGCCAGCGGGTCCAGTACCTGACGCTGGATGGCTCTTTTCAACGGCCTGGCGCCGTAAGCCGGGTCGAAGCCGATTTCAGCCAGTTTTTCTCTGGCTTCATCGGTCAGTTCCACCTCCAGATGCCTTCCGGCCAGTCTTTTCTTCAGACCGGTGAACTGAATATCGACGATACGTTTGATATTTTCCCAGCTCAACTGGTGGAAAATGACTATTTCGTCCACCCGGTTCAGAAATTCCGGTCTGAAACTGGTTTTCAGCGCTTCCAGGACTTTATCTTTCATTTCTTCTTCGTGTCCGGTGCCCAGTTCGGCAATCCATTGACTGCCGATGTTACTGGTCATGATGATCACCGTGTTCTTGAAATCGACGGTTCGGCCCTGGCCGTCGGTCAATCGTCCGTCGTCGAGAATTTGAAGCAACGTATTGAATACATCGGGGTGGGCCTTTTCGATTTCGTCCAACAGCACCACCGAATACGGCCGCCGCCGTACCGCCTCGGTCAGATGGCCTCCTTCTTCATAACCCACATATCCGGGCGGCGCCCCGACCAGACGTGATACAGTGTGTTTTTCCATATATTCCGACATGTCCAGCCGCACCATCGCCTTTTCATCGTCGAACATAAACTCTGCCAGGGCCTTAGCCAGTTCGGTTTTCCCCACACCTGTTGGTCCCAGGAAAATGAAACTGCCCACCGGCCGGTTGGGATCCTGCAATCCGGCTCTCGCCCGCCGTATGGAATTGGCTACTGCCTTGATAGCCTCATCCTGACCGACTAACCTTAGCCGGAGACGGTTCTCCATCTGGAGTAGTTTCTGAATCTCCCCTTCCATCAGCCGGCTGACCGGAATGCCGGTCCAGCGGGCAACCACTTCGGCTATATCCTCATCGTCCACCTCTTCCTTGAGCAATTGCCCTTCTTTGCCGTTGACCAGGGCGATTTCCTGTTCCTTGAGCTGTTTTTCCAGTTCAGCCAGGGTGGTGTATTTCAAACGGGCGGCGCGCTCCAGATCGCCGATGCGTTCCGCTTTCTCTATTTCATGAAGGGTTTGTTCCCGTTGTTCCTTGATCTGTTGGAGTTTCAGAATATCCTCTTTTTCATTTTGCCACTGGGTCTTGAGCCCGGCGCCTTTTTCCTTGAGGTCGGCCAGTTCCTTTTCCAGATTACCCAGCCGCTCCTGTGAGGCGGTGTCCTTTTCCTTTTTGAGCGCTTCCCGCTCAATTTCCAGTTGTATGATGCGTCGCTCAACTTCATCCAGTTCGGTCGGTACGCTGTCTATTTCGGTTCGCAGTTTGGCGGCGGCTTCGTCCACCAGGTCAATAGCCTTGTCCGGCAGGAACCGGTCGGAGATATAACGGTCGGACAATACTGCCGCCGCTACCAGCGCCGTATCCTTGATGCGCACGCCGTGATGCACCTCATAACGTTCCTTGAGTCCCCGTAGAATGGAAATGGCATCTTCAACGCTCGGTTCGCTGACCGACACTGGCTGGAAACGGCGTTCCAGTGCCGCGTCCTTCTCCACATATTTGCGGTACTCGTCCAGTGTGGTGGCCCCAATGAGATGAAGTTCTCCCCTGGCCAGCATCGGTTTCAGCATGTTGGAAGCGTCCATGGCGCCTTCGGCGGCACCGGCGCCGATTACGGTATGTAACTCGTCAATGAACAGAATGTATTCGCCTTGGGCTTCCTGGATTTCCTTCAGCACCGCCTTAAGACGTTCCTCGAATTCCCCTCGGTACTTGGCGCCGGCCACCAGTGAGCCCATATCCAGGGACACCAGCCGTTTGTTTTTCAGCCCTTCCGGCACATCGCCCTTGACTATACGCTGGGCTAGGCCTTCAACGATGGCCGTTTTACCCACGCCCGGCTCGCCGATGAGTACCGGGTTGTTCTTGGTGCGTCGTGACAGCACCTGTATCACCCGCCGGATTTCTTCGTCGCGACCGATGACCGGGTCAAGCTTGCCGCGGCGGGCGGCCTCTGTCAGGTCGTGGCCGTATTTTTCCAGTGCCTGATATTTACCCTCCGGATTAGGATCGGTGACTCGCTGACTGCCCCTGATCTGGGTCAGCGCCTGATACAGCCGGTCCTTGGTAATTCCGGCCTCCCGGAGAATCCGCCCCCCGGCCCGGTTGTCTTTATCCAGAATGGCGATGAATATATGTTCGGTACTGGTATACTCATCCTTGAAATTGGCTGTTTCCTTTTCAGCCGCTTCCAGTATCTGCTTCATATTCGGTGACATAAAAACCTGGGTTACGCCGTAGGCTTTGGGCAGTTTTTCCAATTCACCCTGTAACTTGTCGGCAATCGCGGACGGCTGATTGCCCATCTTGCCGAGCAACTGAGGCACCACGCCGCCTTCCTGGGCGACCAGGCTTAAAAGCAGATGTTCGCTTTCTATCTGGGCGTGCCTGCTGTCTTCCGCCAGCCGTTGGGCGGCGAAAATTGCCTGCTGGGCTTTTTCGGTGAACTTTTCAATATTCATCGCATACCCCTCATAATTTATTGATTCAATCAGGGCAACAGGTCGGGATAGAAGTGTCCCAAAAATATTTTACCGTATTTTTAGATCGTGGTGAAGGAATCTGGCAGAAGGTTCTTAGGATAGCCCAAACACAGACTGAACAAGTTAATTCGAAAACCGTCTCTTTTACTGCTGTTAACTCATTCTGGAGTGCTATCGTCGGGGATTCCGGGAATTTATTGAATTGAAGTACTCCTGGCATTCGCGGTCGCCGCTTCGCCTGGCGACAGACAGATAATCGTTATCCATGCCGATGTAATTTATGTCCCGCCAGCTTATCGGCCGGCGTTATTCTCCGGCTTCATCGGTCAAAACTTTCGGCGAAAGCGTCAGATTATGGGTACCGAGATTCAGGCCGGGCTGGTCGGCCAGGGCCCGCCGGATATTGGCCATCCAGCGCTTCAGCGCCCACCGCAGGAACAGCCCCGCGCCGAAGGCCGGCGGGGCGATATATTTCATGCCCGCGGCTATAGTTGTATCGTCGTTCAGTAAAGAACCAGGGCCACTGTCAGGCAGACAACAGCGGCCGGCATCGGCCCCTGCCGGATTTGCCTCAAAGCGCCTTAACCCCTTATCATTAGCAGGTTATGTATCAACAATATAATCGCCCGGTCTGGCAGAATCCACTGTTTATTCTTATCGGCGTAAATGTTGTCATCTTCCTGATTACATTGGTGTCTCCTGGTATTGTAGAGCAGTTAGCCGTTAGTCAGTCAGCCTTCACCAGCAGGCCGTGGACCGTGATAACCAGTATGTTTGTTCACTCTACTAGTAGTTATACTCATATTTTGTTCAATATGCTGGCGCTTTATTTCTTCGGCAGCTATTTAATCCAGACCATCGGGGAACGGGCCATGCTGGCCATCTACTTCATCGGCGGTATCGTCGGCAGTTTATTTTTTATTATGTTACAGCCTTTTTATTCGGCCGTCGGCGCTTCGGGGGCTATCTTCGCCCTGGGCGGCGCGCTGGCCATTCTGCGGCCCATGACCCGGGTCATCATCTTCCCCATTCCCATCCCCATGCCTTTGTGGATTGCCGTTATCGGCGGCGGCCTGCTTATTTCCCTCCTGCCGGGCATCGCCTGGGAGGCTCACCTGGGCGGTTTGCTGACTGGTATTGCCGGCGCCCTGCTCCTGTCCCGCGGCCGTCTGCGTCTCTAGCCCCCGGTAATAAATGTCCTTCCGCCTTAATAACAGATAATTACCTGATGTGGCCAGCTGTCATAAGTCTTCCGGCTTCAGGCCCTTCTTAAATAAAGGTATAATCAACTGAAGTTGACTTTTGTCACCAGCAGAGTAGAATAGACTGGTTATTCATTCAAAAGGCCAGGCTATTTTTGGTAATGTCGCCGAATAAACGAGTACTCATTGCCGATGACGAATCTTCCATCTGTGAAATCTGTCACCGGGTGCTGTCCGAGCGGGGTTTCACGGTAGACTGTGCCCCCAACGGGCATGATGCCTGGGAGTTGTTGAACGAAACTGACTACTGCCTCATCATCCTGGACATCCGCATGCCGCGGGTTTCCGGTCCGGATGTACTGGAAAACCTGCGACGGGAACACCCGGAGCTTCTTGAGCGGGTGATTCTGATTTCGGGCGACCTGATGAACGACAGCACCGAGGCGTTTGTCCGGGCTACGGACCTCCCCTTTTTGCCCAAGCCCTTCCTGCCGGACGAGTTGAAGACTATCGTCGACCGGGTGTACCGGTCGCTCTACCCCGCGTCCTGAAATCCCGGTTTCTACGGATGCAGTTCGTAGGCGCCTTCCTCGTTGTGCACCTCATCGCCCCGTAATGGCGGCGTGAAGGCACAGATCATCTTCATGTCCTCGGTGCCGCCGCGCAGGATATGCCGGTCATGCTCATTCAGGGCATACAATGTCCCCGGCGCGATATGATGAACTTCGCCGGTGGCCAGGTCTTCGATACTGCCGTTGCCGGCCACGCAGTACACCGCCTCCAGGTGGTTTTTATACCAGATAGGCGTTTCGGTACCGGCGTGGATGATGGTTTCATGAAATGAGAACCCCATCCCGTCGTCCCGCAGCAACAGCCGCCGGCTGACCCAGTTGCCGTTGGGCGCCTTCACTTCCCGTTCATTTCCGGTACACTCGTTTATCGTTCTAATAATCACTGCCGTTCCCCGTTATCAGATGGTCTTTCTTTTCCAGCACCGCGCCGATGGCCTCGTCGATGATGTCCAGCCCGGCCCGCAGTACCTCTTCCTCGATGATGAGCGGCGGCAGCAGTTTCAGCACGTCATCATTAGCCCCGGCCAGCTCGATGATCAGTCCCCGGTCGAAGGCCTCTCTGGAAACCTCGGAGCAGAAGTTCTGCGCCGGTATTTTCAAGCCGTTTATCATGCCTTTGCCCCGCACCGTTGCTTCGGTCTGCGGGTACTTGGCGGCAATTTCACCCAGCCTTTCCCGGACAATCTTTTCCCGGTAGGCCACCGCTTCTTCCATGTCTGTGCCCTGCCAGTAGCTGAACAGTTTGGTAGCGGCTACAAAAGCCAGGTTATTGCCGCGGAAGGTGCCGGTATGTTCGCCCGGACGCCACTGGTCCAGTTCGGGCCGTAACAGTATCATGGCCAGCGGCAGTCCGCCGCCGATGGATTTCGACAGGGTGATGATGTCCGGGCTGATGCCGGAACTCTCGAAGCTGAAGAAGGTGCCGGTGCGGCCGTTGCCTACCTGGATGTCGTCCACGATGAGCAGGATGTCGTAGGTTCGGCATATCTGCTCCACCTCTCGGAGCCATTCGTCCCGGGCCACGTTGATTCCTCCCTCGGCCTGTACCGTTTCCAGGATGATGGCCGCCGGCCGGTCCACACCGGAAGAATAGTCGTCCAGGAACTTCCGCAGGTACTCGGCGGTATTGACCTCCGGCCCCAGATAACCGTCGAACGGCATGAAGGAGACGTTGGTGCGGTTGATGAAGGACTCGTCGCGGTAATAAGCGTTGCCGGTAACCGCCACCGAACCCATGGTCAGCCCGTGGAAGCCGTTGGTGAAGGAAATAACGTTACTGCGCCGTTTGACCATCCGGGCAATCTTGAGGGCTGTTTCCACCGCGTTGGTGCCGGTCGGCCCGGTGAACTGCACCTTGTACTCCATGTGGCGCGGTTGCATGATGGTGGAGTAGAAAGTCTCCAGGAACTCGCGCTTGGCGGTGGTGGCCAGGTCCAGCCCGTGGATAATGCCGTTGCCCTTGATGTACTCGATGAGCGCCTCGCTGACCATCGGGTTGTTGTGGCCGTAGTTCAGCGTCCCCGCTCCGGCAAAGAAATCTATATATTCCTTGCCGTGGTCATCGGTGAGTTTAGCCCCCTCGGCGGTGGCAAATATAGCCGGGAATGACCGGATGTAACTCCTGACCTGGGATTCCAGTTGTTCGAAAATTCTCATTGTTTACTCCTTTATCTATTGAGGGTCGCCTTTGAGCGGCCCTATTCTGAGCATTATTTCGGCTTCGTGCCCGCCGCCCAGCAGTTCTTCGCTGAACAGCACGCTTTCGGTCAGCTCTGCCCCCAGCTGTTCAGCCAGCCGGGTGAACAGTCCTCGCGAGGCCTGGTTGGACGGGTTGACGGACAGCTCCAGGTACTCCGGCGGTGTCGTTTGACGGTAAGCCGCTTCTACCAGAGCCGTGGTCAGCCCCCGGGCGATGCCCTGACCCCGGTAATCCGGGTGAACCGCTATCTGCCAGACGAACAGCGTCCGCGGCGCGTCCGGCCGGAAATAAGCGGAAACGAATCCGGCTATTTTTCCGGCGGTGGTGTCTTCGGCTATAACGCAGGTATCGGCGAAATGAGTCGCCAACAGCAGATAGCAGTAGGCGGAGTTGAGGTCCAGCGGTGGGCACGATTGTACCAGCCGGTAAATGTCCAGGCCGTCTTTAATATCGGGTTGTCGGTAATTGATTTTCATAATAGTAAAAGAATGATACATGCTTTAGTCGGAAGGTAATTTCTGGCGGATTAAACAGGTACGCCGGAGCCGGCGGTGACCTGAAAAGGACAGCCGGGGTTGAGTCAGGGGAAGAAGCGAACGTTCAGAAAGTATTTCATTGTGGAATTGTTTTCGCGGCAAGCCGCGGCGGTGTCTGTTGGATTCGGGTGACTTAGCCATCATAACCCATCGAGGTTATCATTTCAACCCTCCCGGCGGTTTTTCAGATTCATCTTGTTAGCCATACTTGATGACCCGGTACTATTTACCGATTACTAAATTCTTTTGATTGTCATCGAATTGTCATCAAAAATTCATCTCCTGTTCATCTTCGGGTGGTATTCTTTAATAAATATAGGTGGGGGTATGGCAACCATATTTCATCCGCCAGGATATCCGACCAAGCCGAGGTTTACATCTACGAATACGCGGGTTTTGCCGGCTCTATTTGGAGCATGCTCACCTTCCGAGGTTGGAATGACCGAGTTTCTTCGATCTGGGCGCTGGGGTGAAAAGACACAGTCCGTGCTGGATGCTGGTTGAGATAGGATGGATAAAACGGACACCAAAGTCAGGTAAAATAGAGAGACGGAGGTGTCAGGATGGAAAGGATTCCACACGGGAAGTATACGAGGGAGTTCAGGCTGGAAGCGGTGAAGCTGGTGACAGAGGATAAATTGTCTGTGGCGGAAGCTGCCAGGCGGCTGGCACTGCCGTCAAACACCTTGGACAACTGGCTCAGGAAACACAGAGCCGGCAAGCTTGAAGAAGTGGGCAAGTCATACCGGCCGCTGACAGAAGTAGAGATGGAGCTGGCCCGGGTAAAGAAGGAAAATGCCGAACTCAAAATGGAGCGGGAAATATTAAAAAAAGCAGCCGCGTACTTTGCCAGGGAGTCGCTGCCCGGTACGCGGCGATGAAAGAACTGCGGCTCAAATATCCAGTCCCTATTCTCCGGCGAATGCTTGGTGTCTCCGGTAGCGGCTTTTATGCCTGGATGGATAGGCCTTTATCGAAGCGGGGTCAGGAGGAAGCGCGGCTTGAGTTGGAGATCAAGGCAGCGGATAAGCGGACGCGCCAGACCTATGGGCCGGAGCGACTACAGCGGGATTTGGCAGCGCACGGCGTGAAGGTGGGTATTTGCCGTATCAAGCGTATCCGGAAAAAGCTGGGGATACGTTGCAAACAGAAGAGTAAGTTCAAGGTTACCACGGATTCCAGGCACAGGTTGCCGGTAGCCGGAAACCTGTTGGCGCAGAAGTTTGTGGCCTCCAGGCCGAATGATGTATGGCTCACCGATATCACCTATATTTCCACCGATGAAGGTTGGCTGTATCTGGCAGGCCACAAGGACCTGTGGAATGGCGAAATTGTCGGATATGCCATGGGTAAGCGCTTGACCAGAAACCTGGTCAATGAGTCTTTGCTTCGGGCGGTGGCCGCTAAACATCCGGCCGAGGGGCTGTTGCACCACTCTGACCGGGGTAGCCAGTATTGCTCCCTTGAGTACCGGCGACTACTGGAACGATTTGGCTTGAGAGCTTCCATGAGCCGGAAAGGGAACTGCTACGACAACGCACCTATGGAGAGCTTCTGGGGAACGCTAAAACAGGAACTGGTGAATCATCGGCGCTATAGAACCAGACAAGAAGCCATCCGGGAGATCACGGAGTATATCGAAATCTTCTACAACCGGCAACGCCGGCAAGCCAGGCTGGGATTCTTGTCGCCGGCGGCTTATGCTCAACAATTCTACGCAGGACTGGTGGCGGCATGAAAGGTTTGGTGTCCGAATTTGACATCCGACCTCAGGAACGGCCTAAACTCGAACCCGAACCATTAAGAGCGAAGGTGGTACAGCGCATATTTCAGGAGGTATTGAATGGCAAGGGATTAAAAGAGGTAACCGCCCAACTCAATGCGGAGGGCGTGGCCGGGCCGACGAACAAGGGCTGGAGCAAAACCACGGTTTTCAAAATAATAGCCAATGAAGCTTATCTTGGCACACTGGTTTGGGGGGCCAGCACTACCAGGGACCAGCTTCCCATACGGGTTGAAGGGGCATGGCCGGCAATCATTGATAAAGAGACATTTGAACAGGCTCATACACTTATGATGGAACGCGCACCGGGGAATATGCATCCAAAGAGGGTTGTGAGCCGATATCTTCTAAGCGGGCTGGCAAAATGTGGGTACTGCGGCAAAGCGCTGGTGGGTCAAACTGCCAAGGGTGGGAAGTATGATTATTATGTGTGTAGTACCATGTTGAAAAAAGGGGTGAGTTTATGTCCATCAAGTTATATCAGTGTCGGCAGGTTCGAAAGCCTGATAATGGAGAAAGTTCAGCATCAGATACTGACATGTGAGAATATTGAGAATCTGGTACGTCTCACAAATGAGGACATTGAAAACAATAATATCGAAGCCAGGCAACAACTCGAAACCATAGAATCAGAAATGAATGATACACAGAGTCGGTTAGGGAAACTGTATGAGGCTCTCGAAACGGGAAAGATACTGCTTGATGATCTATCTCCCAGGATTAGGGAGCTTCGAGACCGTCAAGATAAATTGTTACAAACCAAAGCAGTGCTTGATAACCAGTTGGCTGAACAGCGTATAGAATTAATAAATTCAGAAACCTTAAATTGGTATGTTCAAGAGCTCACCGGATTATTAGACGAGGGCTCTTTGGCTGAACGCAGGTCGTTCTTAAAGAGTTTCATTAAAGAGGTTCGGGTGACCGGCAATGAGGCGGTGATGACGTATACTATGCCTGTGATGCCGGATGGAACAGACTGCGAAAAAGCTGTTCTAGATACTGTTAACTATGGTGGAGCTGAGGGGACTCGAACCCCTGACATCCTCCTTGCAAAGGAGGCGCTCTCCCGGCTGAGCTACAGCCCCGTAAGATGACCGGATTATAGCAGGCGTCCGCCAAGGCAGGCAAAGGATATCCGGCGGTTTATTCGGTCGTTTCGGCGCCCGCCTCGGTCGGTGTTCCCAGCATCTCGGCCAGTTCCTGGAAAAGCTTTTTCTGCTTGCGGTTGAGCTTCTCCGGTGTGACTACCTTTACTTCCACCCATTGGTCGCCGAAGGAATTCGGCTTGTTCAGGAGCGGCATGCCCTTGCCTTTGAGCCGGATGACTTTGCCCGTCTGAACGCCGGAAGGCACTTTCAGTTTGGCCGGTCCGTACAACGTCGGCACCTCTGGCTCCATTCCCAGCGCCGCCTGGGCAAAATTGATCGGCAGTTCATAGATGATGTTATCGCCGTCGCGTTTGAAATCCTTGTGTGTGGCTACATTGACGGTAATATAAAGGTCGCCGGGCCCGCCGCCGCGCTCGCCCAGGTTGCCGCCGCCGGACATGCGTATCTGGTTGCCGTTATCGATACCCGGCGGCACCCTGACCTTGATGGTGCGGGTAACCCGTTCGCGGCCGCCTCCCTTGCACTTGGGGCAGGGGTCGGTGATTATCTGACCCTCGCCGTGACAGGCCGGGCAGGTGACCACGTTGGTGAAGCGGCCGAACACACTTCGTTGCACCTGATAGACCTTGCCCTGGCCGCCGCATTCACTGCACTTGGCCGGGAAGGTGCCGTCCTTGGCGCCGGTGCCTTTACAGTCGCCGCAGGCTTCCACCCGCTGAATGTTGATTTCGCGTTCCAGCCCGGTGGAGGCTTCCTCCAGCGTGATGCTGATGCGGTAATTCAGGTCGGTGCCGCGCCGGGGCGCCTGGCGGCCTGTGCCGCCCATGCCGCCGAAGAAGGTTTCGAAAATCTCGCCCAGACCGCCGAAGCCGTAATTTTCGAAACCGCCGGCACCGCCGCCGCCGAAAGGCCCGCCGGCCGCACCGGCATGGCCGAACCGGTCATAGGCGGCGCGTTTGTCCGCGTCCGAAAGCACCGAATACGCCTCGTTGATTTCCTTGAATTTGGCTTCGGCGTCGTCTTCTTTATTGCGGTCGGGATGATATTGAAAGGCCAGTTTACGGAAGGCCTTTTTTATCTCGTCTTCAGAAGCGCCTCGGGCTATGCCCAGCACTTCATAATAATCTCGTTTTGCCGACATGAAACAAGCTCCTCAGGATAAACACTAAACAATAATTTTACCGCTTTTGGCCTGAAAATGCCACGGAAGCGATTGTGCCCGACGGAAAACGCCAGCATTGCCGGCGTTGATGACGGAAATAATAGATGTCCGGGCTCAGGATTTGAGTTCGTTGCCGATGCTGAAGGCCTTGCCGACCACCTCACCCAGCGTCTGGTATTGTGACTGGGCGGTGGTGTAGATAAGAGGGTTGATCTTGGCCACATCCGGCCGGCCGTTGGTCAGGCAGTCCTCGGAGATATGCGTCTCGGTAATCCTGCCGATGACCAGTACATGACTGCCCAGGGCGATGGTATGGTAAAGCTCGCATTCCAGGTTGATGGGGCACTGCTCAATGAGCGGCGCGCCGCAGAGTTTGCCGGTGGTGATTTTGAAATTACAGGCGGCTACCTTATCCACTTTAGAACCGGAGGCAATGCCGCAATAATCCAATTCCTTTACCAGGTCAGCGCCGGGTACATTAACTGAGAAGCACTTGTTTTCCAGTATGCCTTTCAGGCTGTAACGGGTGTGACGGATGGCCACGGATATCATCGGCGGGTCTCCGCAGGCAATACCGCCCCAGGCCACGGTGATAAAGTTGGGCTTTTCTTTGACTTGGACGCCCACCAGCAGAGCCGGCATGGGGTACATCAGTGCCTGGGGGCCGAGTTTTATCTTTGCCATAATTGCTCCTTGAAAGACCGCCTTATTCTACCAGCTTCTGCCCGGCTTCAAAAGCCTGCATCAGAGCCTCAGGTACGGCGTTGATAGCGCCGGCCTCGTCCACACCCGGGAACAGCAGTTCCTCTGCATATTCTACGCCCAGCACCACGAACAGGGATTTGACGGTAACCCGCGCCGCGTCGAACAACGTCTTCGTTTGGCGGCCGCCCACGGCGATGAACAGCCCTTTCCGCGGCTTGACTGGTTCCAGCGGCGGCAGGCCCAATTCATACTTGCGCGCCCATAGGCACTGACAGCGGTCAATAGCCGCCTTGAGCTGGGCGGTGACCGACATGAAGTGGAGCGGTGAAGCCACCACTATCCGGTCGGCTTCTCTCAAGGCTTCGTATACTATGGTCATGTCATCGGCTATCTTGCATTCGCCGGTACGGCGGCAGAAATCGCAGTGGGTACAGCCGGCGATATTCATGCCGGCCACTTCGATGGTGCGGGTTTCGGCGCCGGCCTCTCTGGCGCCGCGCAGTACTTCATACAGCAGTTGTTCGGTATTGCCGCCCAATCGCGGACTGCCGGAAAGCCCAATGACCTTCATGCCAGCAAAGGCGCCAATTGTTTTAATATTTCCAGTTCCCGGGCTTCCATGATTTCGGCGTCGGCATCCTTTTCATGGTCGAAGCCCAGCAGGTGCATGACGCCGTGAATCAGCAGACGGGCCAGTTCGGTTTTCACGGAGTGCCCCAGTTCCGCCGCCTGCAGTTCCGCCTGGGGCAGGGAAATGACCAGTTCTCCCAGGTGCAACGATCCATCTTCCGGCACCGGAAATTCCACGTCGGTCTCGGCACTGCCGGAAGCTTCTTTGACATAAAATGAAAAGGACAGCACGTCGGTCGGCTTGTCCTTGCCCCGATAGACGCGGTTGAGTTCCCGCATCTTTTCCTGGCCGGTGATGTAGATGCCCATTTCAGAGCCGGCTTCGGCGCACTGGGCCACCAGTATCTGTCGCGCCAGAGAACGCAACCAGAGTACCGAAACCGCTTTCTTATATTCCCGGTCGACGGTGATGTCTATCTTCATGTTCGGCTACATGATAGCACAATGGTAGCCGCCGGTCAGCCCGTCACCGGTAATGATTCAAATCAAAAGTGCGATACCTATGCCCAGCACGATGACGGAAAACACCAGGAAGAATATCACAGTGCCCTTCTCGCCGAACAATTTGACGAAGGCCTGAATTTTACCAGGCCCCAGACGGGTGCCGGTTTAGTCAGTGTGATGGCGATGACCAGAAGCGCATAAATTGTCAGACCGATACCCTACCATGTTGAAGCATCCATTGTCGTTTCCTTTCTTCAGAAGACTCGTTATAAAAATACCCGTCAGGCCAGTCTCAGCGCCCGGGTGGACATCCGCCGCACCACGCTGGCCACCAGCCAGCCGCCGGCCAGTACCAGCACTGCCAGCACGGCGATGAACGGGGCGACATCGCCGAAGGAGGCGCCGGCCACCGACAGGTCCACCACCGGCCTTACCACGTAATAAGTCGGGAACAGGTACCCTACCCAGGTCGGTATCTGCGGGAACATATAGACGATGGCCGGGCCGAACAGCAGAATGCCTCCGGCTTTCAGCACAGAGAACAGGGAGTTCATGTCGTTTACCCAGGCGCCGGCCAGCAGGCCGATTTCGGTTCCCATGATGGCGCCCAGGAAAAGCACCAGTATCACCAGTAACACCTGACCGCCGAAGGTGCCGGACAGCACCAGCGTCAGCACCCCCATGAAGGTAGCCAGAGTGGTGGCGATGATGCCTTTGGACAGGAAAATCTCGCCCAGCGTCGTCGGCGTGACATAAAGCGCTTCCAGCGTGCGGTTCTGCTTCTCGTTTATCAGCCCTGATGACGGTAGCATCAGTCCGCCGTAAAATACCCCAATCAGCACGATGAGCGGCAACAGCCGGTTGCTCCAGGACAGGCCGGCTTCGTCACCCAGGGCTACCTGTTCGATATCAACCGGCAGTTCCGAACCTTTCACCGTCCGTACCGCGTCGGCCAGGGCTACCGGAATGACAGCCCTGTTTTTGGCCAGGCTTTCGCCCCAGACAAAAGCCTTGAGTCGGATGACACCGGACTCAACGGCCGTATCGAAGTCTTCCGGCAGGACAATGCCCATGTCCACCGAGCCGTCGGTTGCCGCCGACCGGAGGGCCAATTCGCTGTCGAAAGAGCTGACGCTCAGCGCCTCTGATTCTTCCAGTACCGCTACCACCGCTGAACCGCCCTGGTCGTAAATGCCCAGTTTGGCCTTTTCGGTGAAGATGTTGCCGAAGGCCAGGTTGATGAACAGCGCCGCCAGGATGGGGAAGACTACGGCCAGAGCTACCATGAAGTCCTTGGGGCCGTGGATTACTTCGTTCCTGACCAGCGTACCGACGCGTCCGATTTTCATTGGAAACGCCTCCTTAAAGCCACCAGCCCGGCGGCCAGTATCACGGCGGTGACCGCGGCGGTAATCGCCAGGTTGCCGCCCACTTCACTCCAGCCGGCGCCGTAATTGGCCACCCGGTTGACGGTATCTATCAGGTAATAAGATGGAATAACCCGCGCCCAGTCCGCCAGCAGTCCCGGCACCACGGCGCCGAACCCCGGTATGGCGAAGAGTATCAGGATGACCATGCCCCAGCCGGTGACCGAATTGACATCCCGGGCCAGCGAGGCCACCAGGAATCCGGTGCCCACCACGAAGAAACTGGCCAGGAGCAGGGTGGTTATAATGATGAGCGGTTGATGCGCCAGGCCGCCGACGATAGCCATGAACAACACTGCCTGAGCCAGCGCCAGACCGACGCCCAGGATGCCCTTGGCGGTGAACAGGTCGCCGGTGCGCATCGGCGTCACCAGGAGCGCCCGGGCGGTGCCCTGGGCGATTTCCACGGCGATGAGCGAGGCCAGCGTCATGATTTCGGTCAGCAGTATCAGGATGACCAGCATCGGCCGCATCCGGTCGCGTAAAGCTATCTGCTCGCCCAGCAGATCCGGCCCCATGACCTCCTCGGTGGTGTCGAAGGCCAGTATATCGCCGGTCTGGATGTAGGACAGTTCCCTGACCAGGGTGATGACGGCCTCGGCTATCTCCGGCGGTGCGGTGGCGGCATAATACACGGTTATCTCCGGCTTGCCACCGTCGGCCCAGGTATCCATGATGTCTGTCGGCAGGGTCAGGCCTACATTAAAGTCACCCGCCAGCACTGCCTCTCTCAGCGCTTCATCGCTGTCGAAGTAACTCACCTCGGTCCCCTCGGCGGCCAGCATCTCGAAAGCCGGAGGCACTAGCGGGGCATGCATGCCCAGGGAAAGCTTCTCCTCTGTATTGGCCGGCATGATGAGATAGATGGCCACGTAAAACACCAGGCTCAGGATGGTGATGAACAGATAGAACCGGGAACTCATGAAGAGGGAGAGGTCTTTTTTGAGCAGAGCCCCGATGACCCGGCCGTTCATTCTGTCAGCCTCCGTCCGGTAATCTTGATGAAAATGTCCTCCAGTGTGGCTTCTTCGGAATGCAGGGTGACTACTTTGCCGTCGTCGAACAGCCGCTGGATGTCGGTTGCCGTTTTATCGTTGTCCAGCGCTACTTCCCGGCGGGACAGCTTACCGTCCGGAGCGGCGATTTCGGCCACCAGCGAGCGTTTGCCGTGAAGCTGTTTCAGGGCGTGTGGCGTATCCAGGGCGGCGATGCGCCCGCTCTCCAGGAAAGCCACCCGGTCGCACAGTTTGTCGGCTTCCCACATGTCATGGGTGGTCAGAAACACCGTAGCGCCCCGGCCCCGTTCCTCCAGGATGATACGCCGGATAGACTCGGCGGAAACCGGGTCCAGCCCGGAAGTCGGTTCGTCCATAAACAGGATTTCCGGGGTGTTGACCATGGAACGGGCAATCATCAGGCGTTGCTTCATGCCCTTGGAATAGCCGGACACCTTGTCCTTTTCCCGCCCGGCCAGGCCTACCCGCTTCAGCAGGGCGTAGCCGTCGAATTCCTTGACCCCAAACAGTTCGGCGAACAGCTTCAGATTGTCCAGGGCGCTCATCGCTTCGTACAGATTGGTCTGCTCGAAGCAGACGCCGATGCGCGCCTGCACCCCGTCCGGGTTCCTGGCCACGTCGATACCCAGTAACAGCGCCCGGCCTTCCTTCGGCAGGAGTTGGCCGGTCAGCATCTTCTGTGTGGTGGTCTTGCCGGAGCCGTTGGGCCCCAGAAATCCCAATATCTCCCCCTGGCCGACCTCGAAGCTGACATGATCCACCGCCAGCAGGTCGCCGTAGCGGTAGGTCAGGTTTTCCACGATGATGGATTTTTCAGTCATGCCCTTGTTTCTCCTTCTTGCCGAACAGGTCAACGTCCTTTTTCAGGAAGCCGTAAAAAAACAGCCGGGACAGTTCTTCAATCAAATCCATGCGGTTCTGCCAGTCCTTGAATAAATCCCCCTTGGCAGAAAAGCCGATACGCATGGCGTCCATGTAGGCTAGAAATGCATCGGGGCTTAACGAACGCTCGATATAATCCTGACGTTTGCCTTCCTCCAGCATCTCCAGCCACAATTGGTTGACCTCATTTCCGTAAATTTCTTCAAGGAACGGGGCGATTTTCGCATCCTGGGTCATCAGTCGGGTGATTATTTCGCTATTGACGTTGGCCGTCAGTTCCAGTTTGCCGTATATCATACCGGTCAGTTTGGCGGGAAACGGCAGGTCAGAGAGCATGAAATTCCGGGCGTTGGCCAGAATGTCCCGAATCAGGGATCGGGCCGCCTCAAAAACCAGGGCGTCGCGGTTGCCGAATTGGTTATACACGGTCGTGGGCGAAACCCCGGCCGCCCCGGCGATATCCTCGACGGTTACCTTCCGCACGTCGTGAGTCCGGTGGAACAGGCTGACCGCGGCGTCGATGATTTTCTGCCGCCGATCGGGTCGTTCGATGTTTTTCCTGACTGCCATGTTACAAATCCTTGAATCTTACCAGCCGGTAGGCGGCGAAGAAAAAGGTCGCCGTCGCCAGCGGGGCGATAATGAAACCGAAAGTTTCCAATTCCCGGCCGTTGACCACCTCCGGCGCCGGGAAGAACTCGAAGGGTGTGAAGTATTTCAGGAACTCGGTGTTTTCGTTGATTTTAGCGATGAACGACAGGAAATAGACACCAACCGTAATCGATGCGGCAATGGAACCGGTCCTCTTGTGGCGCTTCAGAAGCATCGAAATCAGCAGGCCCATTCCCAGGAAGAACATCTCGAGGAGAAGGATGATCAGCATATAGACACCGACGCCCTTGATGAAATCGGCGCTCATCTCATAGGGAGAGAAGGCCGCCAGGGTTCCGGCGAAGGTCACTGCCGTCAGGATAAAGCAATTGAGGACGGCCACGGCCAGTTTCCAGCTTACCATGTGTTGCCGCGTCACCGGCAGGGTAAAGGTGGTCTCGGCGGTGCGTTTGTTGATTTCCCGGGACAGTATCTGAGCTCCCAGCAGGGTGGCGTAGATACAGGAAGCCAGGATGATGAATCCGGCCAGGTAGCCGTAATAGCCCTCCGGAATATCCAGTCTCAGTCCGTCCATGCCGAAGGCTTGCTGTAGGGCTTCCGGCAGTGATTCCAGAAACTGATTGACCTCGTCGGCTTGGTCGTTGTACACCGAAAACTCCACCGAAGCGATACCCATCATTCCGGCATAGGCCAGGCACCAGATGACCAGGGCTTTCAGGTTGGCTTTGAATTCGCGCTTGAATATATTCATTTTAAGCTACATCGCCGTGGCGATGTCCCTCCGGTTGTACAGGATGTAACCGCCGACGATGCCGGCGGTGATGACCGCCAGGCTGACCACCAGCCCGTAGGTCTTGAAGGCTTCGTTTTCAATGATGTAGGCCAGGTCAAAGTAGTCATACGGTACCAGGTACTTGAGCGGCGTGTCGGCGATGACCGATTCGAAGGAGTACATGATGTACAGCCCCACCGACAGCCCCAGCGAAAACGGCAGTGGTGAATCCATCCGCTTCAGCAGAACCGAAATGATCAGGCCGATGGCATAAAACAGGAGCTGGAAGATGAACAGCCCGCCCATGATGAGCAGGAAAGCCTTCATCGAGTAATCCTGGCCGCCGCCGAAGGATTCCATGCCTGCCCAGCAGATAAGCCCCATGGCTATGTTGAATATTACCAGGTGTACCAGTCCGGCCGATATCTTGGCAGTGAGAATCCGGTTGCGGGTCACCGGCTTGGAGATGAGAAAGTCCGCCGTCAGGTCGCGTTCCTCCACCGATACCGCATTCAGGCCTAGGTGTGAGGAAAAGATGGCTCCGGCCAGAAACAGGTAGATGCCGATGAGGCCGAAGAACCCCAGGATGGTGGACAGGTCGTGCGTCAGCCCGAAGGCTCTTTTGAAGGCTTCGGGGAAGTTGTCCAGTATGTCGGAAAAGGCCGCGCCCTGGAAGGACTCGAAAAAGGCGAAGGTGATATAGATGAAAAACCCCACCGACACTATCCAGATAAGCGTGGTCGCCAATCGTTTTCCGGTCTCGAATTTGAATATGTTCATCGGTTCAGCCTCGTGCTCCGGTTCCGCTCTTTATTCATAGTAGTGCATGAATATTTCTTCCAGGTCCGGTTCCTCTATCTGGATGTCCCGGATACGGTGAGCGGCCACCGCCTGGATAATCTTATTGATGTCACCGCGGTAGATGAATGACATCTCCTCGCCCTGCTGACGGAAATCGCTGATTTCACTCATCGGCAGTTCCGCCTGGCTCAGACCATCGTCGGTGATGATGCGGAACTTCTTGTAAGCGTCCTTGCTGATGGCGGCCACCTCATCCACCCGGATAATGGCCCCTTCCTTGATGATGGCCAGTCGGTGGCACAGTCTCTGCACCTCGCTGAGGATGTGGGAGGAAAACAGCACCGAAGCGCCGCGGGCGTTCTCTTCCCGGATAATGTCGAAGAACTCTCTCTGCATCAGCGGGTCCAGTCCGGACGTCGGCTCATCCAGGATTATGAGTTTCGGGGAATGGAGCAGGCCCTGAACGATACCCACTTTCTTTTTGTTGCCGTATGACAGCTCATCTATCTTACGGGTCAAATCCAGCTCCAGGCGTTCCGCCAGGTCCTTGATGCGCTTGGAAGAATCCTTTTTATAGAAGCTGGCCGAATAATTCAGCAGTTCGGCCACCTTCATGTTTTCGTAATAGAAAATCTCGGACGGCAGGTAGCCGATTTCGGCTCGGATATCATGACCTTCGGTCACCACGTCGCGGCCGAAAATCCGGGCCTGGCCGGAGGTCGGGAATATCAGGCCGACCAGTATCCGCAGGGTGGTGGTCTTGCCGGCGCCGTTCGGACCGATGAAGCCGAAGATTTCGCCTTCCTGTACATTGAAGGCCACCTCGGTGATACCCCGGTTCTTGCCGTACATCTTGGTGAGCTTGTCGATTTCGATAACGTTGCCTGTCATGCCCTTGTCTCCTTCTTCAAGGCCGGTTCTCCCGAAAGGATGCGGAAGCCGGCGGTTGCTGGAAAATGTAGTATCTTAGATAATTACTACAGTTGTATAATTATACAATCGGTGTCTACACTTTTCATAGGAAATCTTCTATGAGGTACTAGTACCCGGTGTTATAATGGTGACGAATAAAACCCGGAAGGAGGCAAACAGTGGAACAGACCATCAGTCAGCTTTTCAACCTGAGCGGCAAGACCGCCATCGTTACCGGGGGTGCCGCCGGCATCGGCAAGGCTATCTCTTTCCGGCTGGCCGAGGCCGGGGCTAACGTTGTGGTGTCCGACATCAATCTGGAGAACGCCCGGGCGACGGTAGCCGAAATCAGGAAAGCCGGTTTCAAGGCCCGTGAGAATCAGACTGACACCAGTAAGCCGGCCAGTGCCGAACGAACCATTCAGGAAACTCTGGCCGTGTATGGCGACCTGGATATCCTGGTCAATAACGCCGGGGTTTATCCATTCTCAACAGGCGCTGATTTAACCGAGGAAATCTGGGATCGCACCTTGAATATCAATCTCAAGGGTACCATGTTCTTCGCTCAAGCGGCGGCTCGGGCGATGATGGCCAAAGGCCACAGCGGCCGGATTATCAATCTGGCCTCGGTGGATGCTTTCCATCCGATGGGCCGGTTGGTAGCCTACAATGCCTCTAAGGGTGGTGTGGTCATGCTGACCAAAGCCCTGGCTCAGGAGTGGACGCCCAAGGGGATTACCGTTAACGCCATCGCCCCCGGCCCCATCAATACCGGCGGCGGCGGCGCTTTGCCGCCGGGCATGACTCAGGAACAGGTTGCCGCCATGATGAAAGCAGTGGTGGATACCATTCCCTTGGGGAGAATGGGGGTGCCCGATGACATCGCCCGGGTAGCTCTCTTCCTGGCTTCCGGTTTCGCTGATTTTATCAGCGGCACTACCATTGTCGCCGATGGCGGCTATCTGGTCGGTTAGGTATTTGTATCGTCACCGGACGGCAGACCGTGGAATTTTTCAACCAGGTAGCTGACCGCTTTATCCACTGCCTGCCGTACCGGCGGCGTCATCTCGAAACTCCACTCCACCTTCACCGGCCGGGTGACCAGGAAATGTACCTGCGGCTTGTGGCCGATGAGTTCGGCAATCTGCAACAGCTCCAGGATACCCACCTGATGGAACGACATTTCTATCCGGCCTGACGCTTTCAGTTCGTCGTCCAGGTCCAGCCAGCCGATGTCTCCCGGCTCCAGCTCCATCTTCATTACGTCCACGATGACCAGCCGTTCCACCCCTTCCAGATAGCCCAGAAGGTCGAAGCCGGCCACGGCGCCGTCATGCATCCGGACGTGCTCTGGAAAACGGTATTCTCTCAGCCGCCGCACCACCTGCGGTCCGAAGGCTTCATCGGCCAGGGCAACATTGCCGACGCCCAGTATCAGGGTGACCGGGTTGTCCCCGGTGTTCTCTTCCGTCATTTATACCGCCTGTTTATCTGTAACGAAGGAAAAGCGGCAGAATACTCTGCCGCTTTTCCGGGGGGACTGAAATTATTGTTCTCAGGCGACCTTGACCACTTTGCGCTGGTTGGTATGCGGGTCGATGAGATGCACCGCGCAAGCGATGCAGGGGTCGAACGACCGGATGATGCGTACCACATTGATCGGGTTGTCCAGGTCGGGCACCGGGGCGCCGATGAGCGCCTGCTCGTACGGCCCCTTGACGCCATTCTCGTCCCGCGGGCCGGCGTTCCAGGTTGAGGGCACTACCATCTGATAATTCTTGATGCGCCAGTTGTCTACCTCTATCCAGTGACCCAAGGCGCCGCGCGGCGCGTCCCAGACGCCCATGCCGCGGCCGGTCTTGGGCACCGGCTTCTCGTTCATGCCCACCAGCGGGCCGGCCAGTCGCATTTCGATGAGTCGGTCTATCCAGGCCAGCCCGTCGTTGATGATTTGTTTGGAGATGACGGCGCGGGACAGGTGGCGGGCAACCACGCCCTCGCGGCCGCCGGCGTTGAAGAAATCCACCAGTTCGGGGAACTGGTTGACCATGCCGCGGGCCAGCGGGCCGACTTCCATCGTCTCTGCATTGTAGCGCGGCGCCTTGAGGAAGGAATAGGCGTCCTGCTTCTGGAGGTTGAAATCGGTGACGCCCTCGGAAGGATGCAACGCGTCCACCCCGGCCGGGTAATCGTACCATGAGTAGGTAACCGATTCGGTTATCTGGCTGTAATCGACATCTTCGACCGTCAGGTTGCTGATGTCGGTGCGGGAAGCCCGTTCGCCGTTGGCCTTGACCACGCCGCCCCGGAACATCGGATTGGAGCCGCCGAAGGAGATATCTCCCGCCGAGGCCGAACCGCCCTGCGGCAACATCGGGAAGGCCAGGTAGTTGCCGTTGGTGGCACCGAAACCGGAGGCGGCCAGCGGCAACAGCGGACCGTAACCTACCGCCATGACGTCGGGAACATAGACGTTGTTGACGAAGTCCGCCTGCTCCTGCCACAGCTTCCTGAGATCCTGCAGTACTTCGACGCTGGGGGTGGCGGTACAGCCGCCCGGCATCAGGGCATTGGGATGGGGCTGGATGCCGGTCAGGTAGGACAACATCTTCTGGGATTTGGCCTTGAGTTCTATCGCCTTGAGGTAATGCGAAACCAGCGTGGTGACGGTTTCGGGATCATTGACTGAAAACTCATCGGGGGTGTAGCGAGGAGTAAAGGGCGAAGTGTCCCCGGCAGAGACCAGCCCGACGATCTTGCTCTTAACGGCTAGTAATCCCGGATCACTGCCTTCGTAAGAGGCGATGGCCATGATATCCAGGAAGTCCAGTGCCGACAGCACATAGAAATGGATGAAATGGTCATGGACGTAGTAGCCGGCGGAGAACAGATTGCGCATCAACCGTCCGGCTTCGGTCAGTTCGATGCCGAAGGCGTCTTCAATCGCCTGGTTGGAGGCGATGGTGTGAACGCCCTCACATACGCCGCAGACACGGCTGGTGACATAAGGAGCGTCCCACGGGTCGCGCCCCTGGAGAATCTTCTCCCAGCCACGGGCCATGGTACCGGCGGACCAGGCATCGGTGATGACGCCGTTCTCCACCTCCACCTCTATCCGGAGGTGGCCTTCGATTCTGGTTAATGGATCAACGACTATTCGTGTCATATCTGTTTACCTTTCCCTTAATTAGCGTTGGGTATCCGTCCTCTTATGGTCGGCCGGCATTAAAGCGGCGGCAGTCCGAAATCGTAATCATGGGCGTAGAGAGGACTGGTGTCTTCGTAGAAGTCCGGTTCGGAACAGGCGACACAGGGATGACCGGCGTCAATGCAGTAGTTGCCGCGGTTGTTCCACTTGCGATTCCAGCAATCCTGTCTGGCGATGGGGCCTTTACAACCCTTCAGTATCAGGCAGTAGCCGTGCTGGTTGGGGTCGCCGAAGTCGGTGACGAAGCGCCCGGTTTCATAGTTACCGCGGCGGGTGCAGTTGTCATGCTGAATCTTGCCGTAGAAGGCGTACGGCCGGTTGTACTGGTCCAGCTCCGGCACGGTGCCGAAGGTCAGGTAGTGGACGATGGTAGCGGTCAGGCGCTCGTTGTGCACCGGGCAGGTCGGCAGATTGATGACCGGTTTGGGACCAACATCGTCGAAGTAATGATGCAGTTCCTTGCCCCTGAAGAGGTAGCCGACGGCATCGGTCGGGCCGGAGCGGGGGATGCCGCCGTAGGTGGCACAGGAGCCGACGCAGATGATGGCGGCGGCGTTCCTGGCGGTATCGCGGACGATGTCGGTAAACTTCCGGCCGGCCACGGTGCAGAAGGCGCCGTCTTCGGCCAGCGGGATGGAACCCTCGATGACCAGAACATAGCCGCCCTCGGCGATGGTTTCTTCCAGCGCCGTCTCGGCCTGGTGACCGGAAGCGGCCATGGCGGTTTCATGGTATCTCAGCGAGATGGTATCCAGCAGTATGGAGGAGGCGGTCGGTTCCAGGTTGTTGAGGAAGGACTCGGTACAGCCGGTACAACTCTGGCCTTCCAGCCAGATAACGGCCGCCTTGCCGTTGTTTTCTTCCAGCGCCTGGACTATCTGTGGTGTCAGCGCCTGGCTCAGGCCGAAGTAGGCGGCCGTCATACCGGCGACTTTCATGAAGTCACGACGGGTGAGTTCTGGTTTTCTCAGGCTCGCAATATCCATTTTATCTCCTTATAGACTCAGGAACGGTCGTTCCTTGATTATTCGATGCTTATCCGATTACGGCGTGGCTTTCAGCCATTCCGCCAGGGCGTCCCGCTGATCCTGAACCAGGTCGACTCCCTTGTAATGGCCCTGGAGGAAGACCGCCAGGAAGCCCTCGGTCATCCGTTCCAGATTGATAGGCTTGATATCCGGGCCGCCGATGCCGCCGCTACGCTCAGCGCCATGACAGATGGAGCAGTTGAGAGCGTAAATAAACTTGGCGTCGGTCGGTTGCGGGGCCGTGGAAGGGGTGGAATTGAGTTTCAGCCAGTTGATGAGTGAATTGGTCAGCCGTGGATCCAGAGTGACGCCGGTGCGGTGAACCGGAACCCACTGGCTGAGATAGGCGATGGATATATCCTTGGTCAGGCCGGGGCCGACACCGCCGCGGCGGTCGTTGCCGTGGCAGGAGGCGCACTGGCTGGCATACACCAATTGGGCGTCGATACCGTCAACGGTAGGCAGGAGCGCCTCTTCGTTGCCGGTCGGTGGGGCAGTTGTCGTCGGCGGTGTGTCGGTATCCTGGGTGCAGGCACTCAGAACCAGCGTTAACACCAACAGACAGGCGAAAACCACGTACAGGGCTTTTCTGTGTTTCATTAATTCACCTCTCCTTGCTGTGTCTCGTTTGTTTTTGAAAATAAAGAAGGGACGCCTCAGCTTGAAGCATCCCTTGAATATATAACTTTTGGCATGGCTCAACTCTCCTTTCCTGGCGGGAGGTGTCGGCGTTTCCACCCTACACCCTCGAAGCCTGGCGGCTTTCCGGTTCCGGTATCCTGATCTTACCTGATGGTAGACACCGCAACTCGAAGAGATTTCGCACCACGCGAATTCGGTGAGATTGTAGCACTGCAGTTTTAGAACTGTCAACCGTTGATTAGTACCGTTATTAATTACTTATACAGCTTGCCGATAAGTAATGATGATTTAACTGGCCGGTGGTGGAATAGCGTTTATTTCGCCCGCGCCGGCCCGCTCCGCCGGAAAAATTCTTTTTCCGGCCGCGTTCAACCGTAACTTTTTACCTATTGACAGACACAATATCTAGTGGTACCTTATACGGGCGACACAATAGATAGTGTTTGCAGTAACAAAATCTAACAACGGATATATGACTCTCCAGTAACAGCTAAGAGCGAAAAGTCTTGAACATTGAATATTAGAAATTAGTAACTGTTATTTGGTGCGTGAGAATTGTGATTTAGGCGTATGTATTGTCCCAACTGTCGGCAGAACGAACTCAAGGTGGTCGATTCCCGTGATGTGGAAGACGGCATCCGTCGCCGTCGGGAGTGCCTGGAGTGCGGCTACCGCTTCACTACCTATGAACGTATTCAGCCGACGGCGGTCTATGTAATAAAGAAGGACGGCCGCCGGGAGGAATGGAGCAAGGACAAACTGTTGGGCGGACTGCACAAGGCGCTGGAGAAACGGCCTCTGCCGGTGGGTACGGTGGACCGGCTGGCTGACGAGATAGAGGCTGAACTCATCGAAACCGGCCGGGCGGAGATAGCCTCATCGGCGGTCGGCGACAAGGTGATGGAAAAACTGAAGACCACCGACAACATCGCCTATATCCGCTTTGCCTCGGTCTACCGCAAGTTTACCGATGTTACCGAGTTCAAGGAGATAGTGGACAAACTGATAGACCGTCCGGAGACCGACCCGCATTCCCAACTGCCGCTCCTGCTGGAACCGGAAAAATTAAAAAATAAACAACGGAGTAAAGGCCATGGCACCGCAACCGTCAGGTAAGCCGATCGTAGATAAAAACCGTATCGCCCAGATAATCTTCAACCAGGCTTCGGCCATGGGCATGTCCGAACGGGACCGGGTGGAGGAAATCACCGCCCGGGTCATCGACCGGCTGGAGAAGCCGGTCTCTCTGCCCGGCATGGAAGCCTTCATGCCCGCCGGGGCCAGGCAACCCATCGCCGCCACCGAAAATGAAATCGAGGCCATGGTCAAGGACATCATCGACGATACCCGCACTACCGGTGATTCCGAACCGGCCGAATTCGCAGTATCAGGTGCCGTTACCTCTGAGCCTATCGAAAGGTCGGCACCCGTTGTTTCCGAACCGGCCGAAGTACTACCCACCCCCAAACCTGCCAAAAAGGAGAAAAAAATGACCGTAAGCGCTACCCCTGAAACCAGCAAAACCGCCCGCGCCGCCGCGCCGGAGAAAGTCGCTTTTTCCGACAATGCCCTGGCGGTGCTCAACAAGCGCTATTTGAAAAAAGACAAACAGGGCCAGGCCATCGAGGCCCCGGAGGATATGCTTCGCCGGGTAGCCCGCACCGTGGCCGCCGCCGAGCTCATCTATGACCCTAAATGTAATGTCCGTAATGTTGAGAACGAGTTTTACGGCCTGATGGCCCGGCTGGAGTTCCTGCCCAACTCGCCGACGCTGATGAACGCCGGCCGGGAGCTGGGTCAGCTGTCTGCCTGCTTCGTGCTGCCCATCGATGACTCCATCGAAAGTATCTTCGACGCCGTCAAGCACACCGCCATGATTCACAAGTCCGGCGGCGGCACCGGCTTTTCCTTCTCCCGCCTGCGGCCGGAATCCGACCGCGTCGGCACCACCGGCGGCGTCGCTTCCGGCCCGGTCAGCTTCATGCGGGCCTTCGATGTGGCCACCGACGTCATCAAGCAGGGCGGCACCCGCCGCGGCGCCAACATGGCCATCCTGTCCATCGACCACCCGGATATCGAGCACTTCATCACCGCCAAACAGCAGGCGGGCGTCCTGACTAACTTCAACCTGTCGGTCGCCATTACCGACAAGTTCATGGAAGCCGCCCGGGCGGATGAGGAGTACGAGCTTATCAACCCTCAGAACGGCGAGGTTGCCGGCCGCCGCCGGGCGCGGGCCATCTTCGACCAGATAGTCCAGCTGGCCTGGAAGACGGGCGACCCCGGCATCGTCTTCATCGACCGCATCAACGCCGAGAACCCCACGCCGAAACTGGGCCGGATAGAATCCACCAATCCCTGCGGCGAACAGCCCCTTCTGCCGTACGAGTCCTGCAACCTGGGTTCCGTCAACCTGTCGAAGATGGTCAAGGGCAACGGCAAAAAGCAGGTAGACTATGACAAACTGCGTTACACCGTCCGCACCGCCGTTCGTTTCCTGGACGATGTCATCGACGTCAACAAGTTTCCCCTGGAGCAGATTGCCGAGCAGACCCGGCGCACCCGCAAGATCGGCCTGGGCGTCATGGGCTTTGCCGACATGCTCATCGCTCTGGGCGTGCCCTACAATTCGCCGGAAGCACTGCGTGTCGGCGAAGAGGTCATGGGATTCATCCAGGCCGAATCTCACCGCGCCTCCTCAGCGCTGGCGGATGAGCGAGGCGTCTTCCCGGCTTACGAAGGCAGTAAGTACGACGGCCAGGTGAAGATGCGCAACGCTTCCTGCACCACCATCGCTCCCACCGGTACGCTGTCCATCATCGCCGGCTGTTCCTCCGGCATCGAGCCTCATTTCGCGCTGTGCTTCACCCGCAATATCATGGACGGCACCCGCATGATAGAGGTCAATCCCTACTTCGCCGAGGCCGCCCGTTCCGGGGGTTTCTACTCCGAGGAACTCATGAAGAAGCTGGCGGAAGGCGCTCATCTGGAAGATATGAAGGAAGTGCCGGAAGAGGTTAAAAAGCTCTTCGTCACCGCTCACAGCATCACCCCGGAAGGCCATGTCAAGATGCAGGCGGCTTTTCAGAAATACACCGACAACGCCGTTTCCAAGACGGTCAACTTCCCGGCGGATGCCACTGTGGCTCATGTCGAGGAGGTCTATCTGATGGCCTACGACGAGAAGCTCAAGGGCATCACCATCTATCGAGACGGCTGTAAGGCCGACCAGCCCATGTCCACCGGCAAGGCTGAACCGGCTAAAGCCGAGACTCCGGTTCCCGCCCCGGCGCCCAAACCGGCCGGTCCGCGCAAGCGTTCCAAGGTAACCAACGGCTTCACCGAGAAGGTCAACACCGGTTGCGGTACGCTTTATATCACCGTCAACTCCGATGAAACCGGCGTCTGTGAAGTCTTCTCTCACCTGGGCAAGACCGGCGGTTGCGCCGCCGCCCAGCTGGAAAGCACCTGCCGGCTGGCCTCGCTGTCACTGCGCTCCGGCGTGGCGCCGTCATCGGTGGCCAAACAGCTCAAAGGCATCCGCTGTCCGTCCATCGCCTGGGACGGCGGCAAGAGCGTGCTGTCCTGCGCTGACGCCATCGCCAGTGTGTTGGAACATTTCCTGGAAAACGGCACGCCGGGCAACGGAAACGGTAATGGCAACGGTCATGGTGAAAAGAAAGTGGTCACCGATATGGGCCTGGCCAAGAATATCGCCGGCCAGTGTGTCGAATGCGGCAGTATCCTGGTATACCAGGAAGGGTGCTTCATCTGTCCTGGGTGTGGGTTTACGAAGTGTTAGGGCGATGGAACTTGACGGTACAATTTTTGAATGCTGATGATAGCCGATATGTATCAATCGAGGCGACCAGGATAGTAGAGTCTTAACGTTGATTATAACTAAGGAAAGAAAACCAGGCAATATATCCCGCTGTTTATCCTGTTCGCCGTATTCGGTTCCTGGGAATTGATAGTGAGGCCGGAGCCGACGGTACAGCCGGCGCCCGGTACCACCGGTACCAGTATCAGCAGGGTCAGGAGGATGTATTTTTCATGGCGGCAATTCATAACACTCTATGCAGTGGAAGAATACTGCTTGATATTAACACCGCAACTGCCCGGTGGTGCCGGCATTGGTAGAGATTCAACCCGTACCTGGTGTCGTTTTTCAACCTGTCCTTACGGCCGGGGAATAGAAAAAGGGAGCGAATCACGCTCCCTTTTCCGTTGCTGAGATTCCTGGTTACTTGGCTTCGATGGCCTTGGTGTTGCCTTTTTCCACCGCCACCTTGATCTGCTTCCGCTTCTTTTCCTCGGCGATAGGCAGGGTGACGGTCAGGACGCCGTCGGTGTACACCGGCTTAATCTTATCGGTGTCCACCGTGTCGGGCAGGGACAGGGCCCGGTAGAAGGAACCCCAGGCGCGCTCACGCACCAGGTAGCCGCCTTCCTCGGTTTCCTTTTCCTGCTTGGTTTCGGCTTTGAGGGTCAGGACGTTGTTTTCCACCGTCACCTCGATGTCGTCGGGATTGACGCCCGGCACCGAAGCCTTGACCAGTATCTTGTCGTCCTTACGGATGACGTCAATCGGTATGTTCCACTGCTCCGTTTCCTCCGGGAAATTGAAGCCGCGCCACAACCGGTCCAACGCCCGGTCCATCTGTCGGAACTCCTGGAATGGATCCCATCTCTGAATGTTAGCCATATCTGCACCTCCTATGAATTATTCGCCTTGTGTTGTGTGGTCGTGAATCAGACGCATTGCTTTTGACAGCCTGTACTTCTTCTTCTCTCCCACCTCCTTGACCTGTATTCAGTTGCTGAATACCTCTCAACAACCTTCGATAAGTATGATAACAAAGTTAGAATATAATATCAAGTTTATTGATATCGAATTATATTTGCTGGTCGCCGTAGAGGGTGATTTAGATTGAAAACGGGTGCTGTTTTGCTTGTTTTTCCGGCTGATTTCTGATTATTTCGCTGGCTCAGCCGGGTTCCGGCGTACTATAATGGTGGCGTCATGAGATTACCCGACGCCGGAGCCGTTCTCGGTATCTCCGCCAGCCCGCGCGCCGGCGGCAATTCCGACGTGCTTCTGCGAACCATACTCGAAGCGGCCGGTCAGGCCGGCGCCGGTACCGAAACCGTCTTTCTGCGTGATCTGAACTTTCAATCCTGTTCCGGGTGTGAGAAATGCCGCAAGACAGGCCGTTGCGACGGACTGGCCGACGACATGACCGGTATCTACCCCCTCCTGGAGGCCTCTGCCGGGCTGGTACTGGTCACTCCCATCCACCATTACAATATGACCGCCCTGATGAAGGCCTTCATCGACCGGCTCTACTGCTATTACGAATTCGGCCGTGCCCGCCCCGGCCCCTGGCACAGCCGTCTGGCCGGGCAGGGCCGCCGGGTAGTGCTGGCGGCGGTGGGGGAGCAATTGGGTGATGAAGACCGCGGCATGCGTCTCACCCTGGAAACCCTGCGGCTGTCCGTCACCGCCCTCGGCTATGACATCGCCGGTGAACTATCGGTCACCGGCGTCTTCGGCAAGGGTCGGGTGAAACAGGAAACAGCGGTTCTGGCGCAGGCCCGGGAGCTTGTGCGGCGTCTGGCGCTGGGTCTTTAGTATCTTATCCCTGAGTCCAGTTTATCCGCCTGGATATCTTCCAGCATCTTCAGGTCTTCGATAAACTGTTCCTGGCTCTGTGTCTCTTTCTTTTCAAGGGTATCCAATATTTCGAAGGTGAAGGCTGAGGCGCCGTGCTCCTGCCAGTCTTTCCTCATTTTATAGTCGAAGGGGTTGTTGGTCGTTACTGAAAAGTTGAAGGCGTTCTGCCTGGCCTGGATGTCGGGGGCGCTGTCCAGCAGGTATCGGCCGTTGGTGGTATTGGTCACTTTGAAGACGCCGCCGATTATCTTGCGTTGTTTGTAGGCGTTGATGAGGTCTTTGCGATTGTTCGTCACTTTGGAGGTCTCCATTTATTGTCAGTCCGTCGATGATAGCACAGGGGCTGAGTTTTTCCCCAACCCTTTGCTTCCCGCACAATTAAGCCCCCGTTCTTCCAAAAACAGGTAATACTACCTATATCATCTTGGGAATATCAGGTTTAGAATGGTTCGGAGGCATGGGAAGGTCATGCCTTGATTCTGCCGATATTCGGGGAGCTGTTATGAAAAGCCGATTGAACTTTGTGGCCGTTTTTGTCCTGCTTCTTTCTCTGGCGCTTGCCGGCGCCTGTACTTCTGCCGGTGACGATGAGCCCACCGTTACCCCTGACCCGACCGCAGACGCTATCGCGAACGGCCGGAGCATTTATCTTTATTCCATAACCACGTCTGAGGAGTTTATCACCTATACCGGCGGCCCGGGGACGATGATGCGGTTAGCCTGTGTTAACTGTCACGGGGAACAGGGGTATGGCGGTCAGATATTCTTTATGATGCAGTCTTTCGATGTGCCCGATATCACCTGGCCGGAACTCACCGGTCAGCATGAAGAACATGAACCCTACACCGTGGCAACGGTCAAGCAGGCGATAACCGACGGGTTGGACCCGGCGGGTAATGAACTGGAGTATCAGATGCCCCAATGGCAGATGTCCGAAGCCGACCTGAATGATTTGATACTATTCCTTCAAACTTTGGAGTAGGCACGGTATGAATGAACAAAAATAATAAACTCCCTGTTTTTCTAACGGTTTTCGCCGCGTTCGTTTTGGTACTGGCCGGTTGCGGTGACAATTACGTTCCCCCGGCGGGTGAAGTTGAAGCCACCGAGTTCCAGAGCGTCGAACTGACCCCGATGAGGCTTCAGGGCAATAACGCGCTTGCCGGCACTCAGAATATCGACCGGGAGAGCTATATCCTGACCGTTGACGGGCTGACCGATAACGCCGTGAGCCTCAGCTATCAGGATTTGCTGGGCCTGCCCCAGGAATCACGGCTGATAACTTTGCATTGTGTCGAGGGCTGGGAGTTCACCGCTAAAATAACCGGGCCGTCACTGGTCTCGGTTTTGGAAATGGCGGGTGTAATGCCGGCCGCGGATACCGTTATTTTCTATACTGCCGATGTACCGGAAGGCTACACATCGCTGAGTCTGGACTATATCCTGGATAATGACATACTGTTGATACTCAAAATCAACGACCTGACCTTGCCTCCTTCCCGCGGGTTCCCGTTCCAGGTCGGTGCGGTCGGCAAATACGGATACAAGTGGGCTAAATGGGTGACCCGTATCGAATTGTCGACTGATTCTTCTTTCAAGGGGTACTGGGAAAGTCGCGGCTTCAACAATGTTGCCGATATCGACGGTCCCCGGTTCGAAAATTCATGAAATCCACGGAATTTCTCCATATTTCCTCCACACTCTCCGTCTATAATGGGGACATGGTTAACCGGATGTGACTTGCGTCATAGAATAATCCGAGTAATACCATTATAATAAACAACATAAGGAGGCGAATGCGATATGTGGTACTGGCATGATCACATGACCGACTGGGCCTTCGGAGGAGGCTGGTTTATGTTTCTGTTCGGGATAATCATCATCGGACTCATCGTCTGGGGTTTCTACACCCTCAACAAGAACGGCTCGGTGAGCGTCGGTACTCCGGCCAGGCGTGACCCGCTCGATATCGCCAGGGAGCGCTATGCCCGGGGCGAAATCACCGCCGAAGAGTTCGAAAACATCCGAAAAAACCTGCACTGATACCTGTTCGGTCATACTGACAGAGAGAGGGAGGTTTTTAAGCTTCCCTCTCTTTTCTTGTAATTTCCCATCCGTGTCAACTTCGGCGCAAGCCGAAGATCCATGAACTGAGGTTTATCAGATTCGTCTCTGCGAGGCTACGCCTTCAGCAGTCCCGGTACCCTTCCCCTTCCACGTCATCGCGGGCCTACGGCGAAGCAATCCCGGTCTTTTAATTCCTGGCCTGACGTGTACCAACGCCGTATCACCTGAACCGAGACTGCTTCGCGTCTTCCGGCCGCTCGCAGTGACGGTAGAGGGGGCGTCATTGCGAGCCTACGGCGAAGCAATCCCGGTGCCCTTCCCCTTCCACGTCATTGCGAGCCTACGGCGAAGCAATCCCGGTACCCCGTTTCGGTCATTTGATATTTGAATTTTGACATTGTTTAGGATTTCGATATTAGTCATTAGATATTCTCAGCCTCTGCCTGAGCGTGCCATTTCCCTATTGACAATACCAAACAAGCGTACTAATATACCATCAATGAATAATATAAACGATTGTACCCCTGCCAACCCCGAACCCGCCCCGGAAGCCGCCACCGAAACCCCTGAAAAACCGGAAAAACCCCGCCGTCGTGGCGCTCAGCCCGGTAACCGCAACGCCGTCACCCACGGCTTCTACGCCCGCGCCCTTCCGGCCGAACACATGGAAGCCTTGTCTAAGGCCGAAGAAATCGAAGGCCTGGATGAGGAAATAACTCTTCTGCGCTACGGAATCCGCCGCTTGTTGGAGCGGGATCCGGATAACATTAAACTGATCTTCCAGATTGTCAACACCCTCTCCAACGTCATCGCACGCCGTCGTTACGCCGTTATTAAAAAGGACAGGCACACCCTTATTGAGAACCTCAAGGAACTGCTGGCCAGTGTCGCCGTGCCGGCGGCCGCCGTCAAGGATATGCTGGAGCGCTGACCCTGTTTCAGCCTGCCCATGTCCTCCGCCCGCGGTAATATTCGTTTCATTCGTTTTTTCAGGAGCATACCATTGACCGCCTTCACTCCTTTTCCTTACCAGACCGAGATTTACGAAGCCGTTATAGACAGCATTTTTAAAAATCGAGGCCTGACTTTCTCGGTGGAAATAGCCCGGCAGGGCGGTAAGAATGAGCTTTCTGCCCTGCTGGAAGCATCCCTCCTTTTCTATTACCAACAAAAATCGTATAACATCATCAAATGCGCTCCCACCTTCAATCCCCAGGCGCTTATATCCCTGCGTCGCCTGTGCGGACGGCTTTCCAATTGGACACTGAATGACGTTAGCTCCGTTGAACGGGGTTACGTTGTCCGTTTGGGTGAAGCCCGGGCTTTCTTCCTTTCAGCGGCGCCTCGTTCCAACGTTGTCGGCAACACCGCCCATCTCCTCCTGGAGGTGGATGAGGCCCAGGATGTGACCGTGGAGAAGTTCGACCGGGATTTCCGGCCGATGGCCGCCGTGGCCAACGCCACCACCGTGCTGTACGGCACGCCCTGGCGGCAGGGCAGTCTCCTGGACGAGGTCAAAAGCGCCAACCTCCGGCTGGAAGCTGACGACGGCCTCCGCCGCCACTTCCGCTATGACTGGCGGGTGGTGGCCGGTTACCGGCCGCTCTACCGGAAGTTCGTCGAGGGTGAAATGGCGCGCCTGGGCGAGAACCATCCCACCTTCCGCACTCAGTACGCCCTCCTGCCGCTCGAGGCCGGTGACGGGCTTTTCACCGATACGCACCTGATGGCCATGTCCGGCGAATATCCCCGGCTCCGCCTGCCCCGTCCGGGCGACAACTATGTCGGTGGTCTGGACCTGGGCGGTGACGCCGGTGCTGGGGCCGATTCTTCGGTGCTGACCGTGGCCGCGGTCACCCCGGAACCCGGCGGTGAACCCCGGCTCCGGGTGGTCAACCATTTCGCCTGGACCGGCCTGCCCGGCGGGGCGCTTATCCCCCGGGTGCTGGAGGTGGTTCGTGCCTGGAAACTGCGTCGGCTGGCGGTGGACGCCACCGGCCTGGGTCAGCCGCTGGCCGGCATGCTCAGGCGTTCGCTGGGCAGTCGAATCGTTTCCTTCGTTTTTACCCGCAAGACCAAAAGCGAACTGGGCTACCAACTGCTGGCCTCGGTCGGCACCGGCCGGCTGGAGTTGTATGCCCGTGATTCATCTCCGGAAAGTGTCGAATGCTGGCGGCAACTGGAAACCGCCGAAGCTGAATACCGGGCCGACCGTACCATGAATTTCTTCGTCAATCCGGCTACCGGTCACGATGACTACCTCATCAGCCTGGCGCTTGTGCTCAAAGCCGCCGAATGTTACCGGCCGCGGACCGCTTCCGGCGTTCGGTGACCGGTGTCGAAAGCTTGCCCGGCATGTGGTAGAGAACCTTTGATGAAACTATTCCGGTTTCCTGTCGCTCCGGTCTCCTGCCTCTCCCGCGCTGTCTCCCCGGGCGGAAACCGGGGGGGGCTATGGCTGACCTGGGCGGGGCTATTTGGCGGACCGATAGCGGTTCACTGAAGACTGCCAGCCCCGGACAATAAGGCAAGAGCGGCGCATCCGGCCAGGGTGACAGCCAGGGCCAGTGTCAGCGAAAGGAAAACGGTGGTAAGTTTGCGGGTGTTCATGACGAAACTCCTTGAAGTTGTATTCTTCGATTGTATGTCAGACTGAATCGGTATCCAAATATAAAAGGAAGCCCCCTCGTTGGAGGGGGCTTCCTGTTTTAGCTTATCGGGAGCTAGTAGGAGTAACTTCTGCGCCAGAAGTAGTAGATGAGGCCGCCGATGATGAGAACCACGAGCACGCCGATGGTAATCCACGCCCAGGTGGGCACATCATCGGGGAAGATGTCATCCCAGGAGAAGCCGACGGTGAAGCTGATAGGTTCAGCCGGTGTCCCGACATTGCCCGCGCCGTCGGTGGCGGTCACGCGCCAATAGTAGGGCGCGTCCTTGGACACCGAGGGCAGTTTTTCTTCTTCAGTGGCGGTGTAGCTGGAAGTGGTCAGCCCTTCCTTCTTGAGGATGAGGACGTTCAGTTCGGGGGTGGTGAACACTTCCAGGGTGTAGGTCACGCCGGAAGGATCTTCCACATCGCTCCATTCATAGATGATGGGCTGTTTGGGCTTATTCACCCCGTCAGGAGTCACCAGTTCCGGCGCCGCCGGGGCATTGCCTTCCATGACGAAGGTAAAGGTACGGCTGTTGGTGCCGTCGGTGACGGTCACGGTATGACTACCGGCGTTCACTGCCGGGGCTTTGAAGGTAATGGTAAAAGCGCCCGTGGCGTCGGACGTTGCCGAACCTATGGAGTCGGTACCGAAGCTGGCGGTGATGGCCGATGTCGGCAGGAAGCCGGTGCCGGTCAGTGTCAGGTCCTGCCCGACATGGCCGGGGGCGGCTGTGGAAGTTATCGGGCTGAGTGTGGCTGACAGCGTGCTGGTGAAAGTGGCTACCGCGGTATTGCTCAGGCCGTCGGTTGCCCGGACGGTATGAGCGCCGGCCACGCCGCCGGGAACGGTAAAGGTGGCGGTGAAGGTGCCGTTGGTCAGGGTGGCGGTGGTCATGACCACGTTGTCGTAGGTGATGCTGACGGAGCCGGTGGTCTGGAAACCGTTACCCTGGACTGAAACCGTACTGCCGGCGGTGCCGGAAGTCGGGTTCAGAGTAATCTTGGCGGCTACGGTATAGACCGCCTCGGCCGGACCCGTGGCGTCGCGGGCGGTAATGGTGTGCTCGCCGGAGGTAGCCGCCGGAATGTTGAAAGTCTTCGTGAAGCTGCCGGTAGCATTGGTGGTAACCGCAGTCACGCCGGAGATGGCGCTTCCGTCCCACTCGAAGCTGACGGAGGTATTAGCGCTGAAGCCGGAGCCGGTTACGGTCACCGATGAGCCGACAGCGCCGGAATCGGGATTGACAGTAATTTTAGGCGTGACAGCGAAAGCCTTGGGTTGGGTATTCGCGGAAGCGCTGACGTCTCTGGCTATAATGTTCAAAGCGCCCCGGGCGCTGGGCGGAATGGTGACCGTTGTGGAGATATTGCCAGGTGTGCTACTGCTGGATAAATTTGCGGTTACTGTCTTGATCAGGTTATCGTCATCGACCGAATTGTAATACAGGCGAACCTGGTCGCCGGGGGTGAAACCCGACCCGGTAACCGTGACCACGTCCCCGACGTTACCGGTTGTAGGCGAAAGGTTGATATCTATTGACGGAACTACCTGGAAGGTAGCCAAAGCAAAATCGGAAGCACTAGTGAAGATGGAAACAGTATATATTCCAGGGGTAGCGGTAGTCGGAACGTTTATCACGACTCCTACGTTGCCATTTGAAGGGACCGTTCCGTTGGTGGATTGGTTGATCGATCCACCTGAAAAAGTGAGGGTATAAGTCGATTCGGGGGTTAAATTCGTAACACCTACTTGAATTGGTGTACCGGCTGGACCCGACGGGGGGAATAATTGCATTTCTGCCGCCGCGCTTACCGGCATTACCGTCGCGGTGAAGGCCAGTGTCGCCAGCAACAGCACCGGCAGGGCACGCGACAGCGCTTTAATTTTAGATTTGAACAAAATATTGCCTCCTGACGTTTCTTAAGCTGTGATGAATCACGGGTATTATAACAAGGCCGGGCGGGCAAGGGAAATCTTTTCTACGTTCAGCCGACATGAAATTATTCCTGAAATTACCAAAGTACCCCCGGCTGGCCGCAGGCTCTAATAATGTAGAACGCCGCTCATCCGTCCGGGATAGCCCCGATTTGAAATGCGGGGGCATTATCGGCTTTTCCGATTTCAGCACCGAGACTGCTTCGCGCCTGCTGTGGTCGCTCGCAGTGACGGGTAGAAGGTACGAGATTGCCACAGCCGCCGGCGCGGCTTGGTAACGACGGGAAGTGAGGCTATCGACTTTCATGGATGCCCGGCTTCAGCGGGAAATTCCAAATTATAAATCACAAATAACAAACAATATTAAAATTCCAATATTAAATGACTAAAACGGGGGAACGAGCTGTCAGCCTTCCGCTTTCAGCGGGGTATTTAGATTGCCACAAGTGCTTCGCACTTTCGCAATGACGTAAGGGTTTGAGCTATCAGCTGTCAGCTATTAAACCCTTCTGCCGATCAAAAACCCGGTCAGTTCCCGGAGCGCTTCCCGGCAGGCTGTCTCCGGCAGTACCGCCAGCCGCTCCAGCGCCCGGTCGGAATATTCGGTGGCGAAGGCGTAACTCTCCTCGAACAGCCCCTCGTCCATGACCGCCTGAATGACCCGCGCCACCGCGCCTTCCCGGTCCCGGTCGGCCAGGAAATCGGCTACCGGGTTGTCGTCAGGGTGTCGCTCCATCAGGAGCAGGGCCGGCAGGGTGATGGTGCCCTGCCGCAGGTCGGAGCCGACCGGTTTGCCCAGTTCCGCCTCCGTCCCGGTGAAATCCAGGATGTCATCGACAATCTGAAAGGCCATGCCCAGGTTCCAGCCGAAGTCGGCCAGCGCCTGAATCTGTTCCTCGGTGCCGCTACCCAGCACGGCGCCGGACTCGGTGGACATTTTAAGCAGTGACGCCGTCTTGCCGGCGATGCGTTTGAAATAACCCTCCCGGCTTTGCGCCGGGGAGAAGACGTCTTTGGCCTGGCGCAGTTCTCCCACGGCGATGGTCTGAAGCGTGTTGGAGAACATCTTGACGGTGCGCAGGTTGTCGGTGGCCGCGGCGTACTCACCGGCGCGGGCAAAGAGAAAGTCGCCTAAAAGAATGGCCTTTTCCAGCCCCCAGACGTTGTTGACCGTCTGGTGTCCCCGCCGGGTGGCGGCATGGTCGATGGCGTCGTCGTGAACCAGTGTGGAGATATGCAGAAGTTCGTTGGCGGTGGCCATGTTCAGGATGCGGTCGGTGCTCTCATCGATACACCGCCCCGCCAGGAAGGTCAGCGCCGGCCTTAGCACCTTGCCGCCGGTCAGGATGTGCCGGAGCATGTCGTGGAGTTCCGGGAACTCTTCGCGCCACTGGTCGGCCAGCCCGGTGAACTCGGCTTCTACCGTCGCCAGATCGGCGCTTACCGGCGTGTAAATGCTTTTCAAATCAGTCATCGGCTTCTTCTGATATCACGTAATCTCGGAAACCCGGTTCGGGTTCCGGCAGAGCCTTTCGGCGGTTAACTCATCAGGCGGTCAGTCCCAGCCTGGCGGTTTCTTCTTCTACCACCGCTTCATCCAGCTTGATGAAGAGCGCCTCCGGCGGGTTGAGGCCCGCCCCCGGTTCCGGTCGGCGCAGGCTCCAGCCGTCGGCCTCCACGGTGCCTTCGTACCCCAGGAAGCCGTGCAGTTTCTCCGAGGAGAACGGCAGGAAGGGATAGAAGGCGGTGCGCAGGCCGGAAATGACGGTCAGGGCGGTATAGAGCGCTTGAGCCGCCGCCGCCTTGTCGGTCTTGACCGTCTTCCAGGGTGACTTCTCGTCCAGGTAGCGGTTGGCCTCGGCGGCCAGCGCCATGGCCGTCTTGATGGCTTCCCGGAAGCGACAGGCATGGAGCATCTCGTCCATGGTGTTGAGCGTGGCTTCGGCGCGGGCGATGACGGCGTTACTGCGCTCATCCAGCTCACCCGGTTCCGGCACCCGCCCGGCAAAGTGCTTCTGAATCATGGACAGCACCCGGTTGACCAGGTTGCCCCAGGTGGCCACCAGTTCGTCGTTGTTGCGGCGGACGAACTCCCGCCAGGAGAAATCGGTGTCCGACGTGTCGGGCATGTTGACCGACAGCACATAACGCAACGCGTCCGCCTGGTAGCGGGACAGAAAGTCCTCCAGCCAGATGGCGATATTGCGGGACTTGGACAGCTTCTGAGCTTCCACCGTCAGGAACTCGTTGGCCGGCACGTCGTAGGGCAGGTTCAGCCCGCCGTAGCCCATCAGGATGGCCGGCCAGATGATGGTGTGGAAGGGGATGTTATCCTTGCCGATGAAATAATAGGTTTTGCAATCTTCCTGCCAGAATTTGCGCCAGGCTTCCGGGTTGCCGCTCCGCTGGGCCCATTCCTTGCTGGCCGACAGGTAGCCGATGACCGCCTCGAACCACACATAGATGCGCTTGTCGTCATAGCCGTCCAGCGGCACCGGTATGCCCCAGGTGATGTCCCGGGTGATGGCGCGGTCGCGCAGGCCGTCCTTGAGGTACTGATAGGTGAAGCGCCGCACGCTGGGTCGCCAGTGGTCGGCCTGGGTCTCTATCCAGTCCAGCAGGGGCTTTTCGAAAGCCGACAGCCGCAGGAAGAAGTGTTCCGTTTCCCGGAACTCCGGCGAAGCGCCGCACAGCTTACAGCGGATGTTTATGAGGTCGGACGGGTTCATCGGCTTGCCGCAGGCGTCGCACTGGTCGCCGCGGGCGCCATCAGCGCCGCAGGCCGGACAGGTGCCTTCCACGTAGCGGTCGGGCAGGAAGCGCCGGCAACTGGCGCAGTAGGGCTGGGATACGGTTTCCTTGTACAGGTGATCCTTCTCCAGCAGTTTCAGGAAGATGTCCTGCACCACCTCGCGGTGATTGTCGGTGCCGGTATGGGTGTACAGGTCGAAGGTAATACCCAGCGCTGACCAGTTCTCAACGAACTTGGCGTGATAATAATCGGCCACTTCCGCCGGGGACTTGCCCTCCGCCTCGGCGCGGATAGTGACCGGCGTGCCGTGACGGTCGGAACCGGTGACCATCAGCACCTCACTGCCGCGGGTGCGGTGATAGCGGGCGAAGATGTCCGCCGGCAGATAGGCCCCGGCGACATGTCCCAAGTGCAGGCGGTTGTTGGCGTAGGGCCAGGCCGCCCCGATATATATGCGTTCAGTCATGAGCAGGTGTAAGAGCCGGGTTACGGCATGAAGGTCAGCGTGCGCTCGCCCTTGTCTTCGTAATAGTGGGCATAGCCCTTGGCCAGGGCGCATTCCACACAGTAGCGCACCTGGTCGCCCTTCTCCACTTCCTGGCCGTCTTTTTCGTCGACCACCAGGTAGCGTTCGGGATAATTAATATCGCGCCCGCAGGCGTTACACTTGATATTGCCTAATGAAATACAGCCACGTCGCATTATGATTCCTTACCTCCGAAATATCCCCGTATTATAAACGTTACTTGAGTTTAAGCCAAGCCCGGTAGAGTTCCCGCCGCGGCACGCCGCTTTCAGCCGACAGCCGCGCCGTCGCCTCTTTGGCCGGCACGCCCCGATGTTTGAGTTCCTTCAGCCGGGCTTCGATGTCGATGCCCTCGGCCGGTTCCGCCGGCTGGTGGCGCGCCCCTTCGACGACGATGACGCACTCTCCCCGTGGCGTCTCGAAGTGCTCCAGCGCCTCGGCGAGCGTTCCCCGGAACACCTCTTCGTGCAGTTTGGTCAGCTCCCGGCAGACGGCCACACGCCGGTCGCCCAGCGTTTCGGCCAGTGTCTTGAGGGTCGCTTTCAGCCGGTGCGGCGCCTCGAAGAACACCAGCGCCCCGGTTTCCCCGGCCAGGGCCGCCACCGCTTTTTTCCGCTCCGCTGACCGCCGTGGCAGAAAGGCGCTGAAGCGGAACTCACCCGCCGGCAATCCGGAGGCCGCCAGCGCCGTCACCAGGCTGGAAGGGCCGGGGATGACCTCCACCCGGACGCCCCGGTCCACCGCGGTGGCGATGAGTTCGTAGCCCGGGTCGGCAATGCCCGGCGTCCCGGCATCGGACACCAGCGCCACATCGCCGGTCTCCAGGCGCTCCATGATGTAATCCACCTTGGACAGCTTGTTATGCTCGAAGTAGCTGGTCAGCGGGGTGTGGATTTCCAGCGCAGAGAGCAGTTTGCGGGTGCGGCGGGTGTCCTCGGCGGCAATCAGAGAAACTTCCCTGAGCACCCTTACGGCGCGGAAGGTGATGTCCTCCAGGTTGCCGATGGGGGTGGCCACCACGAAAAGTGTCGGCATTTATCCCTCGAAAAAGCGTTACCGTCCGGCCGGAGCCGGAAAAACCGGGCTAGTTTTCCGGTTCATCTATCTCCGGCTCATCGTCTTCTTCCTCGGCCGGCGCGGTAGCCGCCGCAGGCTGAGTAATGAGCGCCGAAGTCTTGTCCTTGCCCTTCTTTTTGGGTTCCAGCGCGTCCACCGTTTTACGCAGTTCGGCGGTGTCCACCGTGTCGGCGGATACCAGCACCCCGGCGATGCCCCGGTGCCACAGCGCCTGGAGTTCCACCCTGGAATACAGGCGCGGCAGTTTCAGAATGACCGGCTTGCCGGCGAAATCGGCCAGCCGCTGAACGGACAGCAGTTGCCGGAAGGACAGCGTTTCGCCCAGGTCGGCCGTGGCGATAACCGCCGCCGCTTCCAGCCCGCCCAGGGCGCGGAGTTGGGCGTCGGTCAGGTCGTCGCTGACCGTCAGCAGACGGGCGGTATCATCACCCGGGTCGGCGTCCACCGCCGCGTCCAGGTCCGACACCACAAAGTCACAGCCTTCGTTTGCCGGGCCGTTACAGCCCTTCAGTACCCCGCTCTTTTCGCCGTTGCAGGCGCAAGCCCCCGGCACGTATACCGCGTCAATACCCGGCAGGGCGGCGCCGGTTTCATTGTCGGCGGCCTGGGCCATGATGAACAGACGGCGCTTGTCAACCGCTTCGTAGCGGCCGAAGCCGATGGGCCGGCCTTCGCCGCGTAGCGCTTTTTCCAGTTGTTTGGTGAATCTGTCGGCCATTATTTAGCTTCCTGTGTGATTTTGATGAATAGTTCGCCGTCGCGTTCTTCGGTGTCATAGCGTTCGATGTTGTGTTTGGCCGGGCCGGACAGCGGCTTGCCGTCATAATCGAAGGTGGAGTGGTTGACACTGCAACACTTGAGCTTGCCTTCGCCCGGTAGCGGGTCTATCTTGCGGCCGCCGTGGGTACAGCGGTCCTGGTAGGCGTACAACTGCCCGTCGTCGCCCCTGATTACCAGCACCGGCCGGGCCAGTCCCCGACCTTTCAGATAGGCGGCACCGCCCTTTTCGGTCAGGGTCGTAGCGGCCTTCAGGTTAACCACGGCGTTGCCTTTGTCCGCCCGCCAGGCGTCATCGGCCAGCGGTTTGGTGTCACAGATGCCCAGAAGTGCCTTGAAAAAGCTCATGATTTCTCCAATTCTTCTATAATAACTACTTATTGTAACACCTGACCGCTTACCGATCAAGCTGGAGGGGATTATGAGGCTATCAGCTTTCAGCCATCAGCAGTCAGCTCTCAGCTGAATGGATGCCCGGCTTGCGCCGAGCATTACGGAGCAGGTAGACAACCGAATAACACCGTCTTTGCACGCCGCCAGCGGCGGCGAAGCAATCCCGCTACCCCTTTACCTGCGGACTTCAAGCCTACCTTACCTTGCGCACCGCCTCATCAGCCGCCTGCAGGTCGAAAGCATTCGGGTCGAACGGGCCGCCCAGCCAATCCATCATATCCCGGTAATCTTCGCTCTGCGGGTCGGATAACGTCACCAGCAGATTCATGTATCCGGGAGGCCCGCCGCTGTCCTCCGGCGGGCAGGCGCGGGCGCCGTCCAGCACGCGCGGTTTGGCGCCCGGTTCGCATTCGACGGCCTTGACGAGCTCGATGTCATGTCGCCAGCCGTCACCCATGTCATAGTCATAAACGAAGGCTTTTCTGCCGCCGGTGAATACCTCCGCCAGGGTCTTTTTCCTGGAATCATCTATATCTATGCCCCATTCCGGATTCGGCTCCCCGTACCGTTCCCGGCCGACCTCGTATATGTATACGTGCGAATTGGTCCAGCCCATGGCGCGTTGAATGATTTTGTGGAATTTGTGGAGGCTGGTGCGCGATGGCACCAGTACTGTCCGCCAGATAGGCGGGTCAATATGCTGAAGGGAAATCCTGATTTCGTAAAACATCCAAGCCCCCTTGCCGATTATTGTATTACCGCCCGCCGCCGGATAGCAAATGAGTCGTCACGACGGTAACCGGATTGAAACACTCTACCTGATGATTCTGTCATCCGTGGCAGGTGTTGCATAATTTGCAACGGTTGAAGCTTCTTCATTTCCTCAACCTTGTTTTTCGTCCTTATACGCCCTTGTGTCCTTACGCCCCGAAAATGGGTGATCCACGCCGCCACCCGGTTCGTAGTGTCCCGGTCAAACCATGAACGGGGCGATTCGCCGGCGCTAATTGTTTGGCCGAAAAAACTTTTTTTCAGAAACGAATCCGGCTTTTACGTTCAAAAACAGCCTTTTTCGGTAATTGTTCGGCATATTCAATCAGCGGTTCAATTGGTTCAATCAACCTCATGTGACATGATTTGTCGAACTGCCGCCGGCGGTATTGTTATCCCTTGTAATAATTCACGCAGACCGTCTAAAAGCGTAGCTCTCCCGCTATTGGGAATATGACGGCTACGGGCCATGACGTTGGAAAGAATATCGACGCCTTTGAAGAAAAGCATGACGTCATCCGGGTTGTTGATTTCCATCAATTGAAGCTTATGCCTCAGCAGGGCAATTTCCTGCTCCAGCCCGGTAACCTTGAAAGCCTCCTCCATGCCGGGTTGCCGGCCGGTAGCCGTGTGACGGGTGTAAAAATCCTTCTTGCAGGCATTCCGGTTGCCCACAGGGGCCCCCGGTCCGCGGCGCGGGGGTTCTTCGTTGAAGGCTTCCTCCGATTCGGTCGGAAGAGGAGGGGGTGAACAGGTATAGTTGTGTGTATTATCCATTGGATTGATATTAGTACAGGTGTGCCATATTGTCAATGGGGAAATGGCACGCTCAGCCGTAGGCTGAGCATGGGAAAGCAATCCCGGCGCCCCGTTTCGGTCATTTGGTATTTGAATTTTGACATTGTTTAGCATTTAGAAATTAGATATTAGATATTGCGTCAAGTGGTCTCGCCCCTTGACACCTTCACCATGAGGTATTAATATGAGTATATGCTTAAAACACAGCATTAAGGAGAAAGGAAACAAAATGAAATACGCTATCCCCACCAATATGGGCAACCTGTCCCTCCACTTCGGCCAGTCAACGGAGTTCACCGTTATTGAAACCGATGCCGAAAACAACATCCTCCACAAGAAAACCCTGGGCGCCCAGGCTCACGGTTGCGGCGCCACCCCCATGATGCTGGCCCGTGAAGGCGTCAACATCGTCCTGGCCGGCGGCATGGGTTATACGCCCCGGCAGGTTTTCGAACGTGCCGGCATCCAGGTCATCACCGGCGTTACCGAGCCCGACCCGGAAAAGGCGGTCAAAGATCATTTGGAAGGCCTCCTGGCTTCCGGCGCTAACGTTTGCGGCCATGGTGACGAACCCTGCCAGAGCCACGATCCTGCTCACAGCCACCACCACGGATAACAACACCGGAGGGGCTGGATTCTAATGGTCAGACCAAAGAAGTGCCGGGCGGTTGCCGGTCTGCCGGAAGTGGTTTATTTCAAGCCGGCCGGAATACCCATGCGTCTGCTTGAAGAGGTCAAACTGACGGTGGAGGAATACGAAGCCTTCAGGTTATGTGACCGGGACGGGCTGAACCAGGCAGAAACCGGTCAGCGCATGGGCGTCTCCCGGGCTTCGGTCCAGAGAATCCTGGTTTCGGCACGGGCAAAGGTGGCCGAAGCCCTGGCTGAAGGCAAGGCGCTCAGGATAGAAGGCGGCAATTACCATATTTATGACGGCGGCTTCACCCCCGGCCGCGGCCAGTGCCGGCGACATGGGGAGGGGGAGGACGGATGCCCGTAGTCTGCTGAGTCTGGGTGAAAGGTGAGTGTCGGGTACCTGTGGCAATCACGAAAATCCAATGATACCCACGTGGTTGCGAGCGGTCATAGGCCGAGAGGCACTCTCGGAGCCCCTTTACTGATGACTTCTGGCTTTTTTGCGATAATTACCCGTGAAAATGGGTAAACCATACCCCCATATCCGTTCGTGGTCAGCCGGTCGAACCATGAACGGGAAAGATGAAAATTGCCCCAAGTTTCAACTTATACCAAAAATCCCCCGTGGATCACCTCTTCCCCATACACAAGCGCCGCCCCGGTAATCCGGTCGGACTGGCACCGGTAGTCCGTCCCGTAACCCACCGACGGATGCGCCGTCTCTCCGCACTTGACGATATCGCCGATGAAATCGGTAGCCGCCTGTTTCGAAGGCGTCACCCCCGCCTTACCCTGTTTCGGAATATCCAGGGCGTGACTGCGGATGATTTTGGCGTGAAATTTCCGGTAGATGTCCGGCGAGGAAAATATATCCAATCCAACCGGACTTCCGCTCAGAAACACCAGTAATCTGGTCTGGCCTTCCCGGCAGGGCAGGGATTCAATATACTGCTGGATATCCTTGATTCTGGCCTGGACGGTATCCTGGTACGCATCGGTGTCGGAATTTACCCCAAGCCGGTCGGAAACCTCTGCGATGTCGTTCCACACCTGGTCCTGGTCGGAGCGGTATTCACGGTGTATCCTCAGGGAGCTGGCCACCGAACTGTTTTTTCTAGCCCGGACATTTTTTGCGATGAAGGCGTCACTCGGTGTGAAGTGCTCCTGCCGGGCGTGCCACCGGCCATGCTCGGTACAGCTTACCGGAATGATGGTCTCGGAGTTTTCCGTAAGCAGGATACTGGCATTGAGCACCCGGTTCTGCTTAGCCCCCAGCAGTTCCTCACCGTCCACCAGCAACACCGGAAGTTTACCGCTGTTGATAACCTTCAATTTTGGCACATCACCGTGCCGGTCGACTTCGGTAATCTTGATCTGGCCGGCGTCGAAGGCGTCCTGAAATGTCAGGTAATCCAGTATTCCTTCGCCCGGTCAGGTATTTGTTGGTAAATACGTCCATGTCATCCTCCTTCAGCTTGTCTGAGATGAGGATAACACGGGCTAGTGACAGCGGTGTGTCACTGATTGGAAAGGTAAGGTGTCAAAAGATCTCTTGACGCGTATTAGCTCTCTGGACCTTGTTTTTTCTCTGATTTAGCAATAAGCATTCTTTTTAGTATTCCGGGTGCTCCGATTCCCAAAGCTTGGTCTCTTAAGACCTCGAATACTTTAATCGTATTTTTGTCAAGGCTACCGTGTTGCTGCTCATTCCTGCAATCTGAAAGCTTTTTTAGAAATTCAGGCAGTTCGTTAAATATAAATCCCAGACTCGCTTTTTTAAATCCAAGTTTTATTATCGCTTCGAAAGGAGGAATAAGCCTGGTATCTCTAATGTCTTGATTACCTACTGCACTTAAGATAAGTGACATATTTCTTAACCCAAGATGCTGCGGTTTATCTTTGGCAGACAAAGATAATGATACAACAAGGTCCTTATTCCTAAAGATTGCATCGATATGGGGTTGAATTGGCTTAAACACAAGATATTCCAATTCATGGCGCATACATTTGTCTAATGAACTGATTGCTCCACCTTTGGTGGCACCTTGGGCTTCGTTTGAGTACCAATTTATTTCCATCGCAATCAGGTTTTGCAACCCTTCCGTAGAAAACAAATTCATATACTCTTTGAAGAAATCTGTAAATAATCTGGTTTTATGCCAGTCATTTTCCTTGAGATTTAAATAATCTCTAAGCTGTTCAGGTGCCATTTTAGTTTCAGCCAATGTTTTAGCTTTCTGCCAGTAGTCCGAAGCAAATTGCGTTTTGCCTTGAGAGTCGGTCACTTCAAGATCTCTGTCTATATCTTCCGTATCAGAGATACTTTCGAGGTTATCGTGAATCAGGGCACATGCGTCCGCAACAATTTCCCAAGAAGATACTGAAAATCCTGGGGCCAGAATGTATTCCATAACGTCCACTGCTTCTTGCTGTTTAATCACTTCTCCTAGACAAATATCTGACCCAACACGCAAAGCTATAGCGTACGAAAAATACATGATGGCTTTTTCATAATCGTCAGTGCCCTTAAAATGCTTGAAACCATAAGAAAGGAAAACGGAGAGAAGCGCTGAATAGGAATCTTTCGGATAATCATACCGTTTTACCGATGACATGCTGGAATCTGATGAGTTGGATGATAGCCATTCTTCCACATCGCTTTCCCTTAAACCGGCTTTGGCTAATAGTTGTTTATCGCGGTATGAACTGACAAGACAACCCTCAAATTCCTCCTGTTCCACCATTTCATAAGCTGTCAGTCCGGTATCGACCAGTTCATTGAGATAGGATGGATAAAACGGACACCAAAGTCAGGTAAAATAGAGAGACGGAGGTGTCAGGATGGAAAGGATTCCACACGGGAAGTATACGAGGGAGTTCAGGCTGGAAGCGGTGAAGCTGGTGACAGAGGATAAATTGTCTGTGGCGGAAGCTGCCAGGCGGCTGGCACTGCCGTCAAACACCTTGGACAACTGGCTCAGGAAACACAGAGCCGGCAAGCTTGAAGAAGTGGGCAAGTCATACCGGCCGCTGACAGAAGTAGAGATGGAGCTGGCCCGGGTAAAGAAGGAAAATGCCGAACTCAAAATGGAGCGGGAAATATTAAAAAAAGCAGCCGCGTACTTTGCCAGGGAGTCGCTGCCCGGTACGCGGCGATGAAAGAACTGCGGCTCAAATATCCAGTCCCTATTCTCCGGCGAATGCTTGGTGTCTCCGGTAGCGGCTTTTATGCCTGGATGGATAGGCCTTTATCGAAGCGGGGTCAGGAGGAAGCGCGGCTTGAGTTGGAGATCAAGGCAGCGGATAAGCGGACGCGCCAGACCTATGGGCCGGAGCGACTACAGCGGGATTTGGCAGCGCACGGCGTGAAGGTGGGTATTTGCCGTATCAAGCGTATCCGGAAAAAGCTGGGGATACGTTGCAAACAGAAGCGTAAGTTCAAGGTTACCACGGATTCCAGGCACAGGTTGCCGGTAGCCGGAAACCTGTTGGCGCAGAAGTTTGTGGCCTCCAGGCCGAATGATGTATGGCTCACCGATATCACCTATATTTCCACCGATGAAGGTTGGCTGTATCTGGCAGGCCACAAGGACCTGTGGAATGGCGAAATTGTCGGATATGCCATGGGTAAGCGCTTGACCAGAAACCTGGTCAATGAGTCTTTGCTTCGGGCGGTGGCCGCTAAACATCCGGCCGAGGGGCTGTTGCACCACTCTGACCGGGGTAGCCAGTATTGCTCCCTTGAGTACCGGCGACTACTGGAACGATTTGGCTTGAGAGCTTCCATGAGCCGGAAAGGGAACTGCTACGACAACGCACCTATGGAGAGCTTCTGGGGAACGCTAAAACAGGAACTGGTGAATCATCGGCGCTATAGAACCAGACAAGAAGCCATCCGGGAGATCACGGAGTATATCGAAATCTTCTACAACCGGCAACGCCGGCAAGCCAGGCTGGGATTCTTGTCGCCGGCGGCTTATGCTCAACAATTCTACGCAGGACTGGTGGCGGCATGAAAGGTTTGGTGTCCGAATTTGACATCCGACCTCACATCTTCAATCTCTTGGCTAGTGGTCCATTCCCCTTCTTTATAGGCTTTTAACAGGAGGGTAACCAGGTGCAATTGAACATAAGCCAATGGTGATTTATTAATCTGAGATAATTTTTCTGATGGTGGTATGGTTTTGGTGTTGCGGATGATATTCAAGCAACGATCCAGCCAGTAAGCATAACAGCTCATGTCACCCCATGTCGCAAAAGAAGGTAATTCGTCCTTTGAGTAGATAAAAATCCCGTCTTTGTCTAACGCACCGGTTCGCCATTTACCGCATGTTAACTGCCAGAACAAAGCGTGAGCTGCTCTCCACTCGGTAGCGTCCTTTTCCAAGGCTGAAATGGCTATTTCAGGATGGGGATATTTTTCTGGGATTTCCTCTGGCACCCACGCCGGAAAATTCATATTCTACCTCCAGCTTTTATTAAATCATTTGAATCAATCTATTGGTTTTCCCCAATAATCATACACACGCTTGAGTTCCTGAGACCAGAATATCGTCCTTTTTTTGTCGTCGGTATCTCCATTGAATTTTCCAAGTCCTTCAGCACAGTTAAAAAATCCACTGCCGGGCATGTTGTCATCTTTGAGAATAACCACGGCGGATAGCATAGGACGGTTGGGAACAACTTCTCTTTCATGAATGTTTATTTGGTCAAGTATGTGGGCGATTTTATTACGGTCTTCGGGGGAGGACATATTAAGGCTTGCTAAAGGAGCTATTTCACTATAATAAGTGATGGATTGGTTTGTAGCGATTTGTTTTAACTTCTCATAAATAGTGTCATTAACCATAATTGCTTATAAACTCCCCCACATTTTTAAAGCTATTTCAGCGAGGTCTTCAGCACGATAGCTGATTCTTGTTTCATCCCAACCTTCGTCGAGGTAATCAGTGGTTATTTTCAATTTGGAATATTCTTTTAAGGTGCCTCTCTTTTTCTCCCATGGGGCATTGGATAATTTAGGGTTAAGCCGTTTTGCTACTAGCAGGGTGCTGAAAAAGTCGTCATTAATCCGCGATTGGGGTAAAATATATCATCCCATTGACGGAGGCTGTAGATTGCGCGGCAAGGTAGAAAATCAATCCCTCATGCTCTGCTCGCTGACACCAGATCAGCTTGTACCCCAGGGCCATCCTATCCGGCGAATCAAACCCCTTGTTGACCAAGCTCTCAAAGAACTCTCTCCCGTTTTCAACAAGATGTACGAAGACTTTGGCCGGCCATCAATACCGCCGGAGCGTCTGCTCAAGGCGTCGTTGCTTATCGCTCTCTACTCGATCCGCAGTGAGCGGCAGTTCTGTGAACGGCTACGGTATGATCTCCTGTTCAAGTGGTTTATGGATCTCAACATCACGGATCCAGGTTTTGACGCCTCGAGTTTCTCAAAGAACAGGCAGAGACTGATAGAGCATCAGGTAGCACGTGAGTTTTTTGGCGCGGTGGTGAGTCAAGCGCGGCGGCAGAAGTTGCTATCGGATGACCATTTCACCGTGGACGGCACCTTGCTGGAAGCCTGGGCTTCGTTGAAGAGCTTTCGGCCGAAGGACGGTGGGGAACCGCCGAAAGGCGGCGGCAAGAATCCGAGTGTGGATTTCCACGGCGAACGCCGGGTCAATGCTACGCACCGGTCAACCACCGACCCAGAGGCCCGGCTGGCCAGAAAAGGGGCGGGCAAAGAAGCCAGATTGTGTTTTGCCGGACATGTCCTCATGGAAAACCGCACCGGGCTGGTAGTGGACGTGGTGGTAAGCACGGCGACCGGGACAGCGGAAAGAGACACCGCACTTGAGATGCTGGAGAGGGTACCGGGGAAACATCGGATAACGGTGGGTGCGGACAAGGGCTACGACACAGAGGATTTTGTGACTACCTGCCGGGATTTCAACACCACACCACATGTAGCCTGTAAGAAGTGGTCGGCGATAGATGGACGTACCACCCGGCATGCCGGTTACAGTGTCAGCCAGAGGGTGCGCAAGCGCGTTGAGGAGATATTCGGTTGGGTCAAGACAGTGGGAGGAGGTCGAAAGCTTAGGTACAAAGGTGTCAATCGCAACCAACTCTGGGCGGAATTGACGGTGGCGGCTTACAATCTGGTGCGGATGGCCAAATTGGTGCCCGCCAGTCCGGCACAGGGGTGAAGTGTGTCCTTTCAGGGCTTACAGGATCAAAAATGGGGGTGCTAAAGCCCCGGGAGGGATAAAAATCATCTAAAATAGGCCGCAGAGTTTGGTTATACTGGCATTTGTTCCTGTATAATCGTTGCAAACGGCCTATTTCAGCACCCTGCTAGTGTTAAGTTACCTAAAGTCTTTAAGGTTTTATCCCTCATGGCCTGTTTTTGTTCGTCCATATCGGCAATAGGCCAGTGAGTCTTCCATTTAACTGGCAACATATGCTCCACTGAATAGCTTGATAGACTTAGCTTGTGGATATCTGCAAGAGGAGATGATATTTGATATAGAGATATCAAGTATAATATTTCGCGAGCGTTTTGATTGCTCAATACGGCATCTTTGAAAGCTAATCTTACAGCGCCATCTTCTGGGAATTTGTTTGAGTCTTCTGTGTAAGAAGACAAAATATCTTTAATATTCTGTAAGGTTATTTTATCCCCATCTTCTTTTTGCTTAACTAACTTTTTTATCATGGAAATAAAGAGATTATTGTAATTTTTTGTTGTTAAGTGGCATATATTTCTTCTAACAAGATAGCTTTCCAGCAATTTCAATATTTCTAGTCTTTCTGATTGGTCATCTACTTCCCGATAGACGAATAATATCAGCGGATATGCTGTTGTGATTGAGAGGTTTTCAATGATATGGAAGAATCGTTTTTCGTCTTCATCGTAGGATATCTCGTTCAGCTGTTCGCCCTCAGGGAAATCGTCATAAATTTCTGCGTGTTGTCTAAGGTCAATTAAAAACTTAGTTTTATCTTCTATGGAGAGGTCTTTAAGCCAGGTTTTGTACTCTTTATACAAACGATCCAGCTGTATTTCACTTTTTGTCATGATAATTAAATAACAATAAAGCAGTACTTCTATATTTTTTCTGATAGTTCTTCCGGCTGTCTTGTCTTTATCCCAAAATTGGACTGTACTTTCATCTGCTTCGAAAACTGGTTCCCATAACTGTGTGTATAGATTTTCCAGTTTGTCTTCTTTGAAAATGTGGTTTTTTAATAGTTCGGCGGTGGTAAGTTTTACTCCAAGGGAGTTTATTGTATCGAATATAACCTGCTCATCATCATCTGAAGATAGCAACATGCTGATTACCGGGACTTTTTCGAGCAATATATTTTTTATACTATCGATTTCTTCGTCTGAATAATCCTGGACTTGGCTAATAAAATAATTATACGCTCGTATTATCCTGTGCTCTGAATTCACCAAGCCTGTGGTGCAGCCATTTTGAACAACAGCTTTGAAATACGGCAGGTCTATCCTGCAGCTTCTTATTTTTAAGAATGTCTTACCCCATGCATCCTCGAATACTATTAGGCGATAGATTTGTTCTTTTAGTTTAGGAAGAGTTCCTTTACATGAGTCATGCAGACATCTCAATAAGATGGATACAGTGGTTAGACGCTGCTGCCCATCAATCAAATCATATTGATTCTGGCCGTGTTCCTCGGCAATTCGCTGTTTTAAAATGAGAGTCCCAATGAAATGCTCTCGGTCTTTGTTGGCCTGTGAATCCTTGTATATTTCCTTAATGTTTTCCCAGAAATTTACCCAATTATCATCATCCCATACATATGGCCTCTGAAAATATGGAACGAGATATTGCACATCACCCCAGAAGTAAGACTGTAATTTATCTTTTGTTGCGTTGATCAATGTTGAGTTCCTCCTAATATTTTGCTCAAAACTAAATCAATATATTGAAACACTGTTCAACTCTACCGTGATTCATTGAGCGGTATAGTTATAATTGTGCTTATCCAGCTTATCTCGCCATGTAGAAATAAATTCTGTGACGCATTCGTTAGGGTTATTTGAATGCTTGATTTCTTCTGAAAGCCTTGTTGCATCGGTACTGGCTTGATTCAACAGTGCTCTTGGAGCTTTATTGAATGTTAGAATACCGTTGAGGTAAGAGTGTTGCTCATTTAATCTCAGGCCAGCAACTTCACGGGATAACTCTAAAATCTGGGCTTTCAATTCTGATGTATCCACCAATAAGTCTTCAGTGAGAGAATTAACTGTCTTTTTCAGTTCCTCGATATCTTCAAGCGCTTTTTCAAGACCTTCATTTGATATCATTTTGCACCTCGTTCATTATCATGAATTGAATGCTCGTTATTAAAATAATATATTCAGTTGGGTTATGGCCAGAGTTGGTCAATTACTTCTTCGCAAATTCTAAAGCGAACATACTTACTCACTTTAACGCTATTTAGGTCCATAATGTCATCTTTCTTCAAAATTATGATATTAGACTGATCAAGATTTAATGGGGATGTAGTTGAGCTGAACTGAACGATGACTAACAGATCAAATATTTTAGCCTTTAACTTTTGAGTTATACTCATAGTTGATTTTGCAGTAGTTTTAACTTGGATAAATCTCACTGTCCTGTCCCTGATGCCGACAAGATCATTTCCCGAGTCTTTGATTGGTGGGGCGGCTTGTACGCCGTATTCCAATAAACGAAGTTGTACCAGGAGTTCACCGATGGTCCCTGTTACGGTATCTTTATAAAGAGGATTAGCCATTTGGATTAGCTTTCTCTTCCACCACAGTGATTTCTTCGCCATTTAAACCGTATAGGTCGTACACCATTTGGTCTATCTTTTTCTCGATATCCTTAACTTGTGCTTGTTTCTCCGGGTTGGTTTGATAATCGCCATCTTTGGTGATATCCAGTATTCTGTCAACTTCCAAAATAAACGGCCGTTGTTCAACAGTATTGAGCCTTTTTATGGGAATCTCGGAAAGAGGTACCTGGTAGAGTTCTAGCATTTCACCCTTTCGCTTCCCACGATGATAAAGCCAGAGGAAATATAACCTTGAATTGAGTAATGCAAGCACATATTTTAGATTGATGGACTTATCCTTCTGGGTAATAAAATACACATCGGCGCTAGCGTACCAGGGAACTTCGTTATAAGCAAAAGTGTTCGCATTACTTCTTTGAGGAGAAACGATTTTGGGGCCATCAAATATCATTTTTTTTACATAACCGGTTTTGTTCTTGTCTTTCATTCTGATTTGATGAAGGTCCCACCAATCCAAGCAATGCTCTATTTGGCTACGATTAGTCAAAATAGACTTATAATTAGATAAATATTGTTGGAATAGCGGATATTGTGACAAATCCGCTATAAAATTAGTAAGACATAGTTCATAACTATTATAAATATTAGAGTAAAAACGTTTTATATCACTATTTTTGTACCAAGGTTTTACCAAATCAGAACTTAATCCTAATTGTATTAATTCGCCGATAGGATAAATAAATATCCCATCCCCTATAACGCCATTTATATTATATTTAGCGATATGACGATTTGTTAATTTATCTGCGCCAGTCACAATCCCCTGATTAATATTGCATAAATCACCTAGATTTACACCTTCTGATTTAATTTTATCAAGTATTTCAGATACAGGGTCACATGAATTACGGCACATGCGGATGTAACAGTCTTTGCCGTCATAAATAATATCCTGAGACAATTTAAAATAATCTGTCCGATTATCTTGCCAGCTCAATATTTGGTTTATTACGGTGGAGTTGCCGTAACCTACTCTATTGGTTATACAGGTATCAGCGATGTATTCAGGATCAGAAGTTTTAGTCAGAAATGTTATTAAGTTGTGTTGTCCCGGTGCTGCTTCAAATATTTTTAACACATTGAAATTCACTAGGCGTGTTATCGTAGCCCGGGATTTGAAATCACAACGTAATTTAGATGCTGCTGTTGCTGTTAAGTAGTAATTGGTTGTGATAAACGTGATTATTCCGTTATTGCGGCAAATATTAAGAGCCAAATGGAAAAAGAAATAGAAAACGTCCATCTTACCTTGATAGTAAGGTCTTAAAGAGCTTTGCTTGATGGGCTCGAAAAGTGATTTATTTTTCTTTTCACCTATATACGGCGGATTCGCGATAGCTATGTCGAAACCACCTTTTTCCCGGAATACTTCGGCAAAGTAGAGTTTCCAGGCAAAGAAGGGCTTGATTTTCTGCCCGGAAGTAAATTCCTTTAAACGTTTTTCCGCCAATTCCAGGTCGAACCCACTTTTCTGGTTCAGTAGCTCTATCTCTTTCTTGAGCTGTTCTCTTTTTTTCTCACCCTCATCCCAGGGCTCTAACAACTTGTGTATCTGGGTTAATCCGTTAAAATATATCGCTTTCTGGGTTTTGATGCGGGTTTCGAATATCTTTATTATGAGTGTGTCAATTTCTTCTTTTAACCTGGTCTTCTTGAGCCTGTCAGTCTCGTATTGGTACTCGCTTTTCCTTTGCTGAAATTGGTCGGCGAGTTCTTCTGCCTCATCTTTCATGAGTTTTACGTTTGGGCCGTCGTCGGCATCCAGATCAATATCCATGAAATTAGAAACCAGGCTATTGCCCTGCATCAGCTTGAAATCCAGGTTAGGTAAAGGCTCTATGCCCCAATTGTCCTTGGTTTTATCGATATTTTCATCCACCAGTAGGGAAATGAAGAAACGCAGTTTGGCAATTTCGATGGCAATTTGCTGGATATCAACGCCGTAAATACATTTCTGTATTAAATATAGTTTCCTGCCATAGTTGGAATTCTTCGTAGAGAATTGCTCTTCGATCTGTTCTTCCAATCTTTTTCGGGATATTGGGTCGGTCAAGTTTTTCGCGGCTTCGAGTTGTTTTTGTTTCCAGAGCTTATTATTCGGGTCGACTTTAGCCAGCACAGTAACCAGCTTATTCAATATACCCATGGGGAAAGCCCCTGAACCGACTGCCGGGTCTACAATCCGCAGTTGCTCCGTTAATCTCACTATTTCCTTTGAAGTTTCTTCATCGAATGGATTCACAACGTCGTCGGTTAGTGGGGCCAGTAGTATATCCAGGTTCTCGCTAAGGGCGTCGCCGTTGCTCAAATGGGTTTGGTAGTATTGTTTGAGAGATTGAGTGACCATATAATCCACGATTTCCCGCGGGGTGTAATAGCTCCCGGTTGCTTTACGGGCGGTGGTGGCCGTTTCCGGGTTGAAGCTGGCCAATAGATTTTCGAATATCTTGCCGAGCATTTCGGGGTCAAGGGCTACTTCCTGGTCATTCGGATCGTTCTCGTCGATTGTAAAATTGTAAGAGGAAAGGATATTCAGTAAACCCTGCGTTGTGTACTTCTTCCCTTTGGTTCCGTATTCGGTGTTCAGATTTACGGAAATAACATCACTGATGAAAAGGTGGTTGGGGACACTTAAGCCAACGTCTTTGTCGGTGAAGCCGTCGAAGCGCACCTCGGTTCCGGACGTTTTGGCCGGCCAGTCAAGGCAGTCGAACAATCCGCCGTTGAGGAAAGGAATATCCTTGAAGATGATCAGCATATCCTCGCGGTTCCGGAACAAGTTTTCATAACGATAGACGCTATGGTCCATGTAGCTGTTGTTCTTGCCCTGGAATTCATGAGTGAAGCGGAATTTTCTATCTTTCTGCTTGGTATTGAGGGTGGCAAAGAAGAGGTTTTGAAGGATCGCTTTATAATATGTGGTTTCTTCCGGCTCCAGGCTAACCAGTAGCTTTTGAGCCTGGTCTTTCTTGAATAATTTCAGCGGAACCAGCTCCCGTTCTTTCATGAACCAAATGAAAATCATTCTGGTAATCAAACGGATCACGGCTACATTTCTGCCACCCGGCTCGTTTTCCGCGTCATTGGGAAAGCGGGAACTCTGTACCGCCCAGAAATACCAGTTGGCTATATCGGTGTAAAAAGCTTTGGTTACCTTCTCCACCGAAAAGGCTTCTTTAATCTTCTCCAGGCTGGAATAATCACCCTGGCCAATCCGTTCCCTGAAGGTCTTGTTGGTTTGTTCGGGATCGACGTAATAAGTAAAGCGGCGGAAGTTGCTGAAGTCCCGCTTAGGTCCCTGGTACTGGGTATAAACCAGACTGAAGCGGAATTGCTTCTTATTACCTTTGAAGATGAAGATGCCGCCGTCATAGGTTTTCCAGTCGCGAAGCAGTTTCCGGGCGAACTCGTACTGGGCTTTCTTGCCGGAGCGTTCGGTCAGGTCGGTAGTTACATCGGCGGTGACAATAGCCAGCTTATCTACGGGGCTGAAGGTGATTTCACCCAATAGCCGAGCATTGATAAACCGGTCATGACTGGTTTCCAGCGGTTCGTCGACTTCACGATAGCCATCGCTGACTTCATGGAAAAAATCATTCAGCGGCTCATCGGCGGCGCCACTGTCAATTACCTTTTGCAGGGATTCCTTGCTCATGTACCATATTCTCCGGTGTGTTCTGTACTGCCACAATAACCGTCTTGTCGGTCAGGCTGGCGCGTCTTTTGATTTCATCCAGGTATTTCTCGCCCAGTTTGTAGCGCAGTTCATAAAGCCTGTCTATCGTCTTCTTCCGTTTGGAGGCTGAAGTTACATCCAGCGAAGCCAGTTCCCGCAGGGTGAAGTCCGGCAGGGTGCGGTAATCGGCGATGTCTTCCACCAGGTTGGTGATGAAGGTCAGCAGGCCATCATAGTCCCCGGACTTGTCCGCCAGAATGGATTTCAGGTTGTTGAAAGCTTTCTGCTCGAAGGACTTCATGGCGCCGCCGCCGGTGGTTTTCTCCCGGTATTCCTTGAGGGCGCGATATGTATCCCAGTCGAAGGTGACAACAGGCAATGCCGGTTCTTCCGGCCCGCATTCTACGAAGGGCAGGGCTTCCTGGAAAGAGATTTGCCGGGGTTTTTCATCGCCGGTAGCCAGTTGCCTTACGAAAAGGCCATTACCACGGCTGAAGAAGGCTGTCTGACTGAATTGGTCATTTTGTTTGGTGACCTTGAGGCGCAGGGGGAAGTCTTTGACCTTGGCTTTAACAGCGTCATCTACATCTTTGTAAAGACGGCGGACGGTGGTGTTGAAGCTTTCCTTTTCGCTGGATTCGGGGTTGAGCTGGATGCGGTGGAACAGTTCTGAAGGGGTGGGTTCCTCTTCAGGCTCGAAGATCTTGGCGTCTTCGCCCAGGGCGTTGTGAATCAGGAACATCTTCTGGGTGGCAATGAGACGGCTTTTTACTACCGTGGCTCCCTGAACCGTCGGGAAGAAATTATAGATATAGAGCTTGTCGAAGACCTTCCGGCTGATGCGGTTGATTCTGCCTACCCGCTGAATGACCCGGGTGGGGTTCCAGGGGATATCGTAGTTGATGACCGCACCGGCGCGGTTGAGGTTGAAGCCTTCGGACATTTTATCGGTGGTCAGCAGTATCTGGATGTCGTCACGCGGTTTGCCGGAATACGTGGTGTCGAAGTTGGCCAGGATTTCGGTGGCTTTGCTTTGGCCGTAGTCCCCCTTGACGGCAATCAGCCGGTCGCCGTAGATAGGGCGGAGGTACTTTTCCACATAGGCCACTGTATCGATATATTCTGAAAAGATGACCACTTTGCGCACCGGCTCTTTAGCGTTGTCTTTCATGGCGGTGATACACGCAATGTCTTCAGCCAGCCGGGCTATCTTGGGGTCGTTTTCGGTCAGTTTCAGTTCAGCCAGTTCATCCAGGACAAGTTCCAGAAGACTGATGTCGTTGTCGATGTCTTCCAGAAAACGTTCGCGGTCAACGAATTCGTCGATGGTATAGATTTTATCCAGCTTGGGATTGATCTTTTCCTCGCCGATTTGGGCCTCGAAGTCCGCCAGGGCTCCAGCCACCAGGTCGCCGTCCAGGTCATAGATACGGTTGAGCAGTTTACGGTCAAGGATGAACTTGCCGTTATTCCGGATGAATTGCCGGGCTTTGGTGGAGACGCTGTGAAAGTTACGAATACTGTCACGGAAGGCGCCGAAAGAGCTTTCGAAGCGTTTGACCAGTAACCGGCGCATGAAATCATACAGGTTAGTCTGGGCCTGGGCTTGCCGGTTGCCTTCTTCCCCCAGTTTGTCCGGGTCGGCATCCAGGCCAACTTCATAGATGTATGGCCGGTAGATAGCGCCGCTGAAACGGCCGTTTTCACCGAAATAAACATCGATTATGCGGTCGTAAAATTCGGATTGTTCCGGTGTCAGTTCGAAGAAGCATTCCCGCGGGTCCTGGACTTCCGGCAGGTCTATCATCTCCTTGGAATATTCCGGGTCATTTTTCAGGTCGATGCGGTTTCGCCTGATGGTCACCGGGGCGATGATATTTTTAATCCGGAGGGACAGTTCCCGGGTACGGTCGTCCACTCTGGCCAGGTCGATATCGCCGGCGCCGAAAAGCTCTTCATATAGTGCCCTGGCCTTCAGCCTTTTCTGCGCCGATGGTGATTTATGGTTCTTCTTGATGTCTGAGAGCTTCTTGAACTGGGCGTGAAAACTGCGGAACTCGCCGGTCAGGTTGCCGTCGATGCTCAGGGTGGATTTACCCGGCACCACGAACAGCTTCAGTAAGGCAAAAATGTCGTTAGGGGTATTGTTGAAAGGGGTGGCGGAGAGCAGTATCACCCGGCGGCCGCGACAGATATTGGCCAGGTGTTCATAATTCTGGGTGTCTTCGTTCCGGAAGCGGTGGGCTTCGTCAATGATAACCGTGTCGAAGTCGTCATGCTTTTGTACCAGATTGAAGGTTTTTTCCAAGTCTCCGGAGGAGCAGATTTCCCAGGAATGCAGTCCGAAGTCTTTTTTATACTTAGCCCAGCCTGAGTAGTTGCCGTGTTTGTCGTAACCGCCGATAAGCCCGGGCGGGCAGATGATAAGCCCTCTTCTACTCTGGAGTCCTACCGCAGTCAGTCCGGCGATGATACTCTTGCCCAGGCCGACCACGTCGGAAATGATGACACCCTGCTGGTTTTCGATGATCTGGAGCGCCTGGGCGACAGCGTCGGTCTGGTAGCTGTAAGTCTTGTAGCCGGCATTTTCGAGCAGTTTAAGCAGATAGCCATCGAGAGTTTTCTGCTCCTGGGTTTCCAGATACATCTTGAGCAGGAAAACGTAGGCCTCGTAGGGGGTGACCTGCGCCACCTGGGTTTTTTCGGTAATCAGCTTGATCAGGAGGGTCTTGTTAAGGTCGTCCTCGGTTATCTTTACCGCCTTGTCCCAAAGTTCGTTGAAAAAACCTTCAGCTTCATCGTAACCGTAGTCTTTGATTTCAACGTTGAATTCGTTCTGCTGGGACAATCCGGCCCCGGTCAGATTGCTGGAACCGGTAATGAAGGTGGATTTCAGGAGGCTTTGGTCCGCGGGGCGGATACCGAAGAGATACAATTTGGCATGGTTGGGTTCGCGGGTTTTTCGTATCCGGAGCCGGTCGTTGATGATGGCCTCGATGAAAAAATTGACCTGTTCATGGAATTCGGGCGTATCGAACTCATCGTTATCGAAAGCGTTAAGCAGTGAGTATTCGAAGTTTTTCCAGTGTTCCCGCCCGTCCAGCTTCCGGTTGTCGCCGTATTCGATGATGCCGTAGTTGTGTTTATCTACATTAAGGCCGACCAGTATTTTGATAACGGCATCAGGGTTGGCCTTGAGCGCCTGATAGATCTCCTGCAGGCCGGAGAAGTAGAAGAAGCCGACCAGGAACTTAAGCTCTGAACTATGCTTGATAAGCTGGTTCAGCCGGTCGATGAGCTTTGTGGTTTTGTCGTTGGTAATAAAACGGCTGTTTGGTGACAAAATACCTTCCGCCTGTTTACTTTTACCTGACTGCGTTGACCCATTATACGCAGTCAACCGGGGCTTGTGAAGCAAAACGCTTCATTACCGGCATGATACCGCCCGGCAGTGACAGCAGTGTGTCACGTTTTTGCGTGAGTGGGGGAAAATGACGCTGGATTGGGAATGTGTAACTGTTTTCTGAAAATAAGGCCTCAAAATAAGTGTTTTTTGAAAAACAGGCCGAATTATAATAGTTTTTTGAGATGTATAAGCGTTTTTTCATATCTTCCGGGTAACCAACCCCCGCAACTCCTCCACCATCCCGATCATACCGAACGTATCCTGGCCGCAGTAGGTTTCCAGGTCACGGCGGATGGCGGCTACCTCGGCCTCCGGCAGGTTGCCGAAGACGGACTGGAAGTAGCGCAGGGAGGCCATGCCGCCTTCCTTGATGACCAGATCCGAATAGCCCAGGCCGGTCAGGGCGGGCATGGTGTACTTCAGTGAGGCCCGGCCGCGCTGGTCGGGGTGGTAGTAGGCGAAGTTGCGGAAGGGCACGATGAGGTCGGCCATCCGGCCGACGATGTTGGCGATGCGCTCCCGGTACTCCGGGAAGGCCTGGGCCAGTTCCGCCAGGCGTCCCGTCTCGAAGGTCTGGTAATAGACGATGACACTGCCTCTCTCACCCATGCACGCCGTCAGTTCCCGGATGAAGTCCGCCCGGGGGTCGGCCGGGGAATCGGCCAGGAAGGAATGATGACGGGGTTCGGCGCCGGGACGGTCCACTACATGAACCGAAAACTGGAACGGTATCTGCTGGTAGGGTCTGGTGCCGTCGTAGAGCGGTATGGCCGTCTGGAAGGTTTCGAAGTCCATGAAATACAGCGGATATTCCAGCCCGCCCAGGAAGTCACCCAGTGCGGCGTGGTCAATGTAAGGCCGGTTGTTCAGGACGCATTCCATCTGGATGCGTTGCTTGCCGTTCAGTTTGACGTGGGGCGGGATGTCGGCAATGGTGTTGATGCCCTGTTTCAGCAGTCGCTCGCCCAGCGCCTTGCCGTAATACAGCGTCAGCGGGTGATGGTCGGCCAGGCCGTCCCAGCATTCGCCGGTCAGCGCGCAGGCGTAGGGGCTGGAACACCGGGCGCCGATGTCCGGGCCGGGGCACTCATCGGCATCCATTACCTGCAGGGCCTCGGCGATGCGCCCTTCGATGCCGTCGGTGTGCGGGTCCAGTTGGTCGGTCACGTCCTCGGTGACGAACAGCGCTTCCGGGTCGATGTCACCCTGTTTTACATAATCAGGGTTCAGGTGCATCAGGAAACAGCGCCGGATGGTCAGTCCGCTCATGGTGGCGCAGTAGCGCTGGAAGGCCACGTCGTCCAGGTTTTCCGGCTTGACCGAATTGGCGCTTTTCACCTCGATGATGTCCCAGGCGTCGCCCGGGGCCGGTTCCAGGATGTCCGCCCGGCAGTACAACCGCCCGGCTGACAGCCCGGCTTCGTAGATGGGCACGCGCTGAGGGAGCAGTTCAGCGGTGATGGCCAGGTTTTCGGCGCTGGGCCCGGTGCCGGCGTCCACGCCGTCGGGAAAGAGCGACTGGGCCAGAAGGCCCACTTCATGCCCCTGCGCGAAGATGTGCTGGGTGCTTTCGTCAATCACGATGCGCTCCCGCTGGTTGGCATCCACCCACAGCAGGCGGGGGCACTGGAGAGACTTCAGGTATTTTGATTTGGAGAGGTTGCCGGTTTTTCCTTTGTACATTGTTTTTCCTATCTTACCCGGTATTGGGCCGGGTTGAAAGAGTTTTTTCTGAAGCGCCCCGGCCAGGCCAGGATGACGGTGGCGATGCGCGCTGAAATCAGCAGTGCCATCAGGCTACGCCGTCCCCCGGGCCGCAATCCGACGGGCGGAAGCCCAGACTGCCGGTCTGCCGGAAGGAATTGACGCGCCGGATGGCGCGGTCCACGTCCTCACGGGTCACCGCCAGCGGCGCGGTGGTGCGGAAGCGGCGTTCCCGGCCGGCGCGGTCGATGGCCAGGGTGTAGATAACTTCCTGAAGCTGGGCCGGGGTGAAGTGCCGGGTGCTTCGAGTTATGTAGGCCTTGATGTCGGCGTCCAGCCGGATGCGGCGACTCAGGGTGTCGATGATGCTCCGCCGCTTGTCCTCGTCCGGGTGGGGCAGTTCGATGATGCGGTCGAACCGGGACGGCCGGCGTATCAGCGCGGAGTCCAGGCTGTCCAGGGAATTGGTGGTGGCGATGGTAATGATGCCGTCGCAGGCCTCGGCCCCGTCCATCACCTCCAGCAGGGTGTTGAGCGGCGAACCGTTATGGAAGGGAAACAGGGAGCGGGACTGGCCTATCTGGTCCAGGTCTTCGATGAAGACGAAGGACGGCGCCAGTTCGCCGGCCAGCGCGTACACGGCGCGGATGTAGTTCGGCTCGTCCATCAGGCCGGGGTCGGTGGTGATGCAGGTGTATTTGCCGGCGGTCTGTTTCATAATGGCCTTGCAGATGAGCGTCTTGCCGGTGCCGGGGTGGCCGGACAGGATAAGGCCGCGCTTGCGGGGGACGCCCATCCGCGCCAGCTGGCGGGATTTCCGGAAAAAGCCGATGGTGTTCTGCCGGATGTCACGGAGCGTATCCTCGTCCAGGATGATGGAGTTCCAGGAGCGGGACTCGGGCGTGATGAGGGCCGGGTAGTAAGCGTTCATCCGCACACAGGCGTGGCGATAGAAGTTTTCATTTTTAATAAGCGCTGACAGCCCTTCGGCCATGGCGGTCACCGCCGAGGCGTCTTCGACGCGGCCGGTTATCTGTATCTGGGGCTGACAGCGCGGTTTGATACGGACGATGAGGGTCAGCCGGGTATCCTGCCGGGCGACGGTGAGGATGCCGTTCATCATGAACTCCGCCTGGCAGTCGGGGGCGTATTCCACCGTCTCGTGGTGCGGCATAGACTGGCCTTCGTTGCCGGTGGCTTTCAGGACGCGCCAGCCTTCACGCTCCAGCCAGGTTTTCAGCGCCCAGGCTACCAGGTCGGCGTAAAATACCGGCTGGATGACCACGGCCGTTTTGCGTTCCCCCTCGCCCAGGGTGTCGGTCAGGGTGCGTTCGACAAAAGACCGGCGTTCCCGGTCGGTCTGCTCGTCGGCGTCGTCATAATCAGGGTCTATTGCCACCTCCTGTTTCAGCGGGTCGTTTTCAGTTATATCTACCAATGGCAGTCTGCCTCCTTTCTACAGTGTCACTCTAGCACCGGGCTGTGACAGCTTGAGTGTCACTTTTTTTGAGCCTGGCGGAAATTATTTTTGCGCTGACCCGGGCGCTCTTGAAGCGCGTAGTATAATGGGTTATTACCCTGTATTTCGGAGGTGACAGGTATGGGACAGAAGGAAGGCCGCTATGACCGGCAGGCTCGCCTGGGGCGGTTGGAGCATATCCTGTGTCAGAACCCGCAGGGGCTGACCGTCAGGGAACTGGCCGAAAAGTGCGAAGTCTGCACCCGCACCACGCGGCGCGACCTCAGAGCTCTGGAAGAAGGCATGAAGGTGCCGATATGGCAGGCCGGCCCCCGCTGGGGGGTAGATTCCGATAGTTATCTGCCGCCGGTGCGCTTTTCTTCCATGGAGGCGCTCACTATTCTGCTGGCCATCCGGCTTTACCAGCGCCTGGACCGTGACTGTAACCAGGAGATGCTGGACACCTTCACCAAGCTCAACTCCGTCCTGCCGGCCGGTTTTCAGAAGCAGGTGAACTCCACCCTGGACCGAATATCGCACCGTCACCCGGACACCCGGTATTCCCGTGTCCTGCGTGACCTCTGCCAGGCCATGCTGGAAGGGCGCAAATGCCGCATCACCTACTGGACGATGGGCGACCCGGCGCCGGCGGAGCGGGTCATTGCCCCGTATTTCATCGAGCCGGTGGCCCAGGAACACGCCAACTACGTCATCGGCCGGTGCGACAAGGCCGGCCAGGTCAGGACGTTCAAGCTGGACCGTATCCGGCGGAGCGTTCTGCTGGATGAAACTTACACTATTCCCGACAGCTTCAGTATCGACAAGTACCTGAGCAACGCCTGGTCCATCTTCACACCGCCGGCCGGCCAGTCGGTCAGGAACGTCACGTTGAAGTTCGCCCCGGAAGTGGCCCGGTATATGGAGGAAGGCCAATATCATCATTCGCAGACGGTGGCCCGGCAGGATGACGGCTCGGTCATGGTGAACCTGCGGCTGGCTGACACGCCGGACTTTATCGGCTGGATACTGGGCTGGGGCGACCACGTGGAGGTGCTGGAGCCGCCGTCATTGCGCCGTCTTATTAAAAAGAAAGCCGAGGCCGTAGCGGCGAAGTACGGGTGATTCTGGAGCCAGCGTGGGGACTCGAACCCCAGACCTGCGGTTTACGAAACCGCTGCTCTACCAACTGAGCTACGCTGGCGCAAAGCCTATTATATGAGAAACGACGGTCTTTTGTTAAGCCTGAAGACGCGGCTGAATGATGTATAGCGTAATTGAATGTGGGTTCTGCAAACTTACGGCAACAGTTGGGGATGGTGGCTTTTCAACCACGATATAACCGCTTCACGCAGGGTTTTTGCCAGGGCAAGCGTTTCTTCTGCTTCCCGGTTTGAAATAGCCCCGGCTCTTTCATAATCGCTGATGTTTCGTTTTTTGCGAAACACATCGAGCTGGTCTATGATGTCCGTTTCCGCCTCGATGGTGAAGGTCAGCGACCGAAGGGTCCGAAAGTGGTAAGCTTCGTGTCCCGCCCGGTAACCGGTCGCGGCCAAAGCGGCGGTTGCCAGTTGTAATGCGGCGTTATGGGCGATGCTCAACCGGGCGTCAGGGCTGATTTCTTTAATCCCGGCATCGGTAATTGCCCGGTCGGCGATACCCAGCAACTCCGATATTTCGCGTTTATCAGGCCGGTGTCTGGTCAGCCAGCCTTCAGCCAGCCATTCGTTTAAGCTCATTCTCGTTTCCCTTTATAAATATCTTCTCACCGGCAAGGACGTCCTGAATGAAATAGTGCCTGTCGTTCACCCTGGAACGGAATTCTTCAATTGAATAAATCGTCGGGTTAATCTCCCGGCCTAGAGCATCCTGTGCCCCCCGTAGTGTTTTAACCACTTCCAGCAGGGTAGTCTCTCCTACAATCATTAAATCTATATCGCTCCCGGATTGCTCTTGACCCCGGGCTACCGAACCATAGATGAAGGCCAGGCTGATGCTATCGGACAAAGCGGTCAGGGCACTGCGCAGGGTGTCGGCTACACCGATGGTCTTGGTAATCAGCCCTTTCAGTTCCTTGAACACCGGGGAATCGGGATTGGCCTGAAAATAGACCTGGTGGCCGCTGTCGAAACGCCGGATAAGGCCGGCATCAGCCAATTGTCGGAGTTCTCTCTGTACCGGCCCCAGGCCATAACCGGTAATTCTGGCAATCTGCCGCAGGTAGTAAGATTCTTCGGTATGTCCGAAAAGAAGCGCCAGGATAGCCCGACGCGTTGATGCGCCGAAGAGTAGAACGGGCAGGTCTTTTTTACCCTTTATTGCTGTCATTATGGTTACAATTGTAACCTTTTCGGATGGCTATGGCAACTTCTTTTTGAGGCCGATTTGAGTCTTGACACCACCAACCGCCTTGTTTATAATAGCGAACATTCGTTATTGCGAATAGTCGCAATAACTATATACCAGGATAGAGGTTGGATTTTGAAAAGGCGTTTTCTATTGACTCTGCTCAGTGTACTGGCTCTCACCGGGCTGGCACTGGCCGGCTGTAACGGCAATGAACCTGATACGGAACAAACCGGCACGCTGGAATTTTACGCCAACGGTGAGGCTTTCGTCCGGGAAGGTTTCGTCTCCAGGGACGGCTGGGCTATCTCTTTCGATCACGTCTATGTGACGCTGGCCGACATCACCGCCTATCAGACCGACCCGCCTTATGATGCTCATGACGGCAACGCCATCTCCGCTAAGGTCACGCGTTCGTTGTCTCAAACCTATACCGTGGATCTGGCCGAAGGCGGTGCCGATGCCGACCCCATTTTGGTCGGTAAACTAACCGGCGCGCCGGCCGGCGCCTATAACGCCCTGTCCTGGAAGCTGGCTAAGGCGGATGGCGGTCCGGCTGACGGGTATTCGGTGGTCATGATCGGCACTGCCGAAAAAGATGGACAGACGGTGGAATTTACCATTAATATCGACGCCGAATGCCGGTACAGCGGAGGTGAGTTCGTCGGCGATGTCCGCAAGGGTATTCTGAGTGCCGGCGGCACCGCCGATCTGGAGATGACCTTTCACTTCGACCATCTCTTCGGCGATGCCGAACTGGCGGCGGATGATGAGCTGAACATCGGCGCCCCCGGCTTCGAATTCTTTTTGAATTATGCTGACGGCACCCCGGTGGCCATCGATATGGCTGAGGTGCATCTGGGGCATGTCGGTGAAGGACATTGTCATACTGAATGTGGCTAAACATGAGCTTGACGTCTAAACGTTTGTTTCGTCCCGGACGGCTGATACGCCTCGGCGCGGCGCTCTGTATCGGGTTCGGCCTGATAGCGGCGCCTCTGCCGGTTCAGGCTCATGGGTCGAATATTGAGTACCAGTTCGTCGGTCAGGAAATCCGGATAACGGCTGTTTATGACTCCGGCGAGCCCATGGCCGGGGCTCAGGTCACGGTTTACGCGCCTGATGAGCCGTCGGTTCCCTGGCTTTCCGGTATCTGTGATGACCAAGGGCGGTTCACTTTCACCCCGGACGCCGCCATACCCGGCAGTTGGGCGGTGCAGGTGCGCCAGGCCGGTCATGGTGACATTGTCCATATACCGGTAGGGGATGACGCCACTGCCGGCGACAATGGCGGTGGTTTTACCACGCTTCAGATTATCATCATGTCCGCCAGTGTCATCTGGGGCTTTGTCGGCACCGCGTTGTTTTTCGCCAGGAAGAAAGCCTGATGCATATTCCTGACGGTATCCTGCCAGTTCCGGTGACCGCCGCCGGTTACGCGGCCACCGCCGCCATAACCTGGTATTCCGTCCGAAAAATAAACCGCAAACCCAATCCCCAGGCCGAGGTGCCTAAGGCTTCGCTACTTACGGCGGCTTTTTTCGTCGCCTCCTGGATCCATATCCCGGTGCCGCCGGCCAGTGTCCACCTGGTGCTCAGCGGCATGATGGGGGCCATGCTGGGCTGGTTCGCCTTTCCGGCTATCGTCATCGGTTTGTTCTTTCAGGCCGTCATGTTCCAGCACGGCGGGCTGACCACGCTGGGGGTGAATGCCCTCATCATGGGACTGCCGGCGCTGGCGGCCTTCGGCATTTTCCGGCTCCGTCAGCTGGGTAAAAACAGCCCGGGCCGGGTGAAAACCGCAGTAGCCGGTTTTGTCGCCGGGAGCGTGGCTATCGCCTTATCGGTGGCTCTGTTCGTCGTTATCCTGATTACCAACATCCCCGCTGACATCAACGCCGGTACCGAGCGGGCGGCCATCATCACCCTGGCTCTGTCCCATGTGCCGCTGTTGGCGGTCGAGGGGGTGGTTACGGCGGCGCTGGCGGTCTTTCTGCTGAGGGTCCGCCCCCGGCTGTTGGACGGCGTATGAAGCTGGATACGGTAATAGACGAATACTCTCATCTGGATTCTCCGTTTCACCGCTGGGAACTCAGAACCAAGCTTATCGGCTTTCTGGCGCTGATATTCGTTTTTTCGTTTGTCGATGAGCCGGTAATGCTGGCGGTCATCGCCGGCTTGAGCCTGATGGTTTACGCTCTTTCCGGTCTGCCGCTTTCCTTCCTGCGGCGACGTCTGCGTTACCCGTCGTTTTTCCTGCTGGTACTGCTGATCATCATTCCCTTTACCTCCGGACAGACGGTCATGGTGGCTTTGGGGCCGCTGGAACTCAAGGAAGAGGGACTGGCCTCGGCGGTGGTCATCGGTGTTCGTTTCCTGTCCATTCTGGTGATGGGCATTGTTTTGTTCGGCACGGCGCCTTTCATGGATACCATCAAGGCCATGCGGCGGCTGGGCCTGCCGGCAATCATGGTCGACATGATACTGCTGACCTTTCGCTATCTGCACCAGATCGGCAGTGATCTGGAAAGAATGCAGTTATCGGCCGGTCTGCGGGGTTTCCGTCTGCGCCCCTTCGCTGTCGGTGAATGGCGGGTGCCCGCCTGGCTGAGCGGCAGTCTGATCGTGCGCAGTTATGAGCGCTCCGAAGCGGTGTACCGGGCCATGAGACTGCGCGGTTACGGCTATGACACCCGCGGCCGGCAGGACGGGCCCGCGGTTCAGGCCCGGGATATCATGTTGCTGGTGCTGGCATTTTCCCTGGCCGCGGCGCTGACCGCCGCCAATATCACCCTTGGACACGATTCGGCGGGGTTGTTACAATAGCTTTGAACATGTCGCCCGATGCTGTAACCACTGACGAAACCGACGCACCGGCGCTTTCGGTTAACGGTTTGTCTTTTTCCTATCCGGATAAACCGGAGGTACTGCGGCATATCGATATAACCGTCATGTCCGGTGAGCGGGTGGGTGTTATCGGCCCCAACGGCTCCGGCAAGACTACCTTGTTCCTGATGATCTGCGGCGCGCTGGCACCGTCGGCCGGGGAGATAAAGGTCATGGGCCGACCGGTGGTCGAGGGGCGGTTCAGCCCGGATATCGGTCTGGTTTTTCAGAATCCGGATGACCAGTTATTCTGTCCTTCGGTGCGTGATGACGTGGCCTTCGGGCCTGAAAACATGAAACTGACTGCGGAAGAAGTTACTGCCCGGGTGGATGAGGCCCTGGCGGTCACCGGGGTCGCGGTTATGGCCGACCGGCCGCCTCACCACCTGTCAGGCGGGGAGAAACGCATGGCCGCCATCGCCGCCGTCCTGGCCATGCGTCCGGCCTTGATGCTGTATGACGAACCCTCCGCCAGTCTCGATATCCGTTCGCGGCGTCAGCTTATCAACCTGCTCAAGGCTTCCGCCCAGACCATTCTGGTTTCCTCCCATGACCTGGAATTTATTCTGGAGGTCTGTGACCGGGTAATTATCATCGATAATCAGGGTATCGCGGCTGACGGTCATCCCCGGGAGATAATGGGAGATGAAGCGCTGATGCGGGCTCACGGCCAGGAAAAACCGCATTCGCTGATGCCGCATCGGGGGCGGCCTCATGACGGGGTTGCTTCCGGTTTGTGATGCCGGTCGTTCGGGGCCGAAGATTGACAGATGTGGCATGCTTAGTTTGTCTACCATACCGACGGCATGGATGAGCCGGCTGATTTTAACCGACCGCTTATGGAGTGCCTGATTTGGTACAATACCGAAAAAACCACCCGGATATTGGCAAAATACCCCCCAATACGCTATTATCCGGATAAATTCATCACTGACCCGTAAAAGTCCACCATGTACCGGACTCTTACACCGAATAATCTTAAAAGGAGAGTAGTCATGGCAGTAAAGATTGTAACCGATAGCGTCTCAGACCTGACACCGGTGATGGCCGGCAATCTGGGGGTTACCGTGGTGCCTTTGTTCGTTCACTTCGGGACTGAGACTTATCGGGACGGCATTGATCTGAGTACTGATGACTTCTACCAAAAACTGGTGCAGTCTGAGACCTTGCCGACTACTTCGACGCCGTCGCTGGGAAGCTTTGTCAAGGCCTATGACAAGTTGGCGGAGGAGACGGACGAAATTCTGGTCATCACCCTTTCTCATAAGTTCAGCGCTACATATGACGTGGCGGTGCGAGCTATAGACCATATGAAGAAGAAGTGCCGCGTAGAAGTGGTTGATACCCTGTCGGCTATTATGGCCCAGGGCTTGATAGTGGCTACGGCCGCCAGGAAAGCTGACAGTGGGGCCAGCCTCGATGAGGTGCTGGAGCTAACCCGGAACAATATGCAACGGGTGGATGTGCGCATGGCTTTTGACACGTTGGAGTATCTCAAGAGGGGGGGACGCATTGGCACTGCGCAGGCATTTTTAGGATCCGTATTGAAGGTAAATCCCATCCTTACCATAAAAGATGGCTACACGGAGGCGGTTACCAGAACCCATTCAAGAGCCAAGGCGATAGACCATTTGTGTGATTTTGCCATGAGCTATTCTCACATCGAAGAGATGGCGGTAGAGGACGCTACCACACCGGACGAAGCGGAGCTGTTGGTAGAGCGACTGAGTGAAAAATTTCCCCGGGAGCGTATCTATCGCACCAAGGTGAGCCCCGTGGTAGGGGCTCATGTCGGCCCTCATGTGCTGGCGGTAAGTGTACTGGGGGACATGTAGCAGCTACCAGGTTGAGATTATATCGGGAAGGTTACGATTGTTGTCATGGGTGCGGCCAGGCCAGGCACCTTCAGGTAATCGAAAACCTTCCCGGCTACGCCGCCATCTGTGAACTTCAGGAACGCGGCCGCTGTCCCCAGGCGGAATTTCTCCGGGAACTGAGACGCCGAAACCTCCGGCGACAGCGCCGGTCTGCCGTTAAATCCCGGCGTTGACCTAATATCGTTCGGCTTCGGCCAGTTCCAGCCGGGCCTTCAGCAACTTGCCGTATTTGTCAGCCAGTTTGGCGGTGTCGCCGGCGGCGTATGCCTTGCGCATATCGCCTTCCAGCTCGGCCACTTCCAGCCGCTGGTAATAGTCCAGCGTTTCCTTGAAATGGGCCATGACGATGAGCCCGGTCAGTACCGGGTGGTTGTTGGTTACGTTGGCGTCGGGGTAAGCGGTGCCGTGTTCCAGCTCCACCTCCAGCCCGCGCTGGAAATCCTCCAGCCGCACGGCCATGCCCCCGGTATTGACCAGCCGAAGGATGATGTCGGCCTCTTCCCGGCTGACTATCGGCTTTTCCATCGCTGACCAGTCACGGATGCCCATTTCCCGGCAGACGCGGGTAACTTCTTTCCTGCTGATGTATTCCGGCAGTTTCATAGCTTCTTCCTCCCCGTGGATTGAAAACCGAAAGGGGGATTTTATTCCCCCTTTCGATAGTTTCCGATTGACGCTTTAGGCTTCGTCGGACTGGATTTTGGCTTTCAGGGTAGTCCACTGTTCCGTGGTCAGGGTGCAGAGGTTGCCCTCTTCGCCGATTTCCACCCGGTCGTCATAAACCTTGACCACCGGACAGCAACTGCCTTGGGCGCACAGGGTAATCAGTTTCATGGTTAACTCCTTCTTCTGATGTATTGCCTAGTTTCATTATACTACGGGGGACGGTCTGGCCAAAACGGCTCAGGCACTTTTCAGGTAATCCACCGCCCAGTCTACCAGGTCGTTGCCCTGAAGTGTCAGGACATAGTCCGGGGTGATGCCCACGCCCTCGATGAGGTGGCCGTCGGGCGTGTACCAGCGGGCGATGGTCAGGTAGATGCCGGTGCCGCCGGAAAGCTGGAACAGCTGGTTGACCGAACCTTTGCCGAAGGTCTGGTGTCCGGCTACCACGGCGCGTTCATGATCCTGAAGGGCGCCGGAGAGCACCTCGGAGCCGGAGGCGGAATACTGGTTGACCAGCACCACCATCGGCAGGTCGGTGGTGGCCGACCGGGCTACCGTTTTATGAACCACCTCCTTGCCGTCGTTATCGCGCACGGTGAAAAGCACTTCCCCGGCCGGCAGGAAATGGCTGGCAGTATTGACCACCGTGGTCACCAGTCCGCCGGGATTGTAGCGCAGGTCCAGGATGATGCCGACGGCACCGCTGGAGTTGATGTCCCGGATTACCGGCCCCATCTCCTCGTCGGTATGCTCGTTGAAGGAGGATATGGACACATAGGCGATGTCGCCCCTCATCTCGAATCTGACCGAAGGCGGCGTGATGACGGCGCGCGTCATGGTCAGGGACAGGGTGTTTTCATCCCGGTTGACGGTCAGGGTCACCGGCGTCCCGGCGTCGCCGCGCACCAGCAGACCCAGCTCGGTCATGTTCAAGCCGGCGGTCGCCGTACCGTCCACTCCGGTGATGATGTCGCCCGGCGTCAGCCCGGCGCCATCGGCCGGCGTGTCCGGATAGACGGTCAGCACCACCAGCGTTTCTTCCCGGATGGCCATTTCGGCGCCGATGCCGGTATAGGTGCCGGCAAAGTCATCAATTGTCGCCCGGTAGGCGGCCGAATCCAGATAGGCGGAGTAGGGGTCGCCCAGGTAGTCCATCATGCCGTTGATGGCCGCTTCGGCCAGGGCGTTCTTGTCGATACTGCCCGGTTCCACATATTCCCCGGTCAGGGTGGCCCAGGCCTCGATGACCCGGTCCAGTTCGTCGCCGTCCGGCGGCGCCAGGAGCGCGGCGAAGTAACCCAGACCGAAGCTGAAAATGAGGGCTACCACCGCCAGCAGACTGCCCAGCGTGTATTTCAAGCGTGAAGACATGACAAAAACTCCTTGTGTGTACCTATACAGGATAATACAAAAAGCTGACTTACGCTAACGCCGGCAGGTACCGACGCTGGAAAATATTTTCCCGGTGGTGCCATTTGCGCCGAAAATACAGGAAAAAATGTGCTATAATGTAGTCTGGTTATCCCAGCCATATCTTTCCGGCTACCGGGTTATCGGCGTTGCCGGGGGGATTGTTTCTAATTGAATCGTCAGGTTGAAAGACGCCGTCGGGGCGGTTTTCAATCGGGAAAAAAGGGATTCGTTTCCTTCGTTTTTTATGAGAAATACCATTCCGGAAGAAAAAAGCGCCCTGTTGCTGAGTCCGGCGGGACTTATATAGAATACATGACGCCGGTCTTGTCCGGGAATTTTTCCCCGGTGAATATTACGCCGAAAGCCGTTTCAGCTTGACCGGTCAGCCGGCTAATAGCTATAATTCTAAACTTGAAAGCTGAAAATATGACTACATCATTAGACAACCTGAAACAACAAGCCCTGACCGAACTCCGGGCGGTGGAGACCACCGAAGCGCTGGAGACCTGGCGCGTCAACTACCTGGGCAAGAAAAGTGAACTGACCGCGGTTCTGCGCGGGCTGGGCGCTCTGCCGGTGGAAGACCGCAAGGCCGTCGGCGCCCAGGCCAACCTGGTGCGGGAAGAACTGGAATCTGCGCTGGAAGCCCGGGAAAACGAGCTGGCCGGCGCCCGCATGGATTCCGCCGGCAACATCGACATCACCCTGCCGGGCCGCCCCTGGCTGGCCGGCCGACTGCATCCGGTGACCCGTGTCGTCAATGAAATCACCGACATCTTCTCCTCGCTGGGCTTCTCTGTCGTCGAAGGCCCGGAGGTGGAGCTGGACCGCTACAACTTCGACGCTCTGAACATCCCCCCGGAGCATCCGGCGCGGGATACCATGCAGACCTTCTGGGTCGATGACGGCGCGGAGAAGGATGACCGCCATGTCCTTCTGCGTACCCATACCTCGCCGATGCAGGTGCGCTTCATGGAAAAATACAAGGAGCCGCCCTTCCGCATCATCGTCCCCGGCCGGGTATACCGCTACGAGGCCACCGACGCTTCTCACCTGCCCATGTTCAACCAGGTGGAAGGGCTGATGGTGGATAAGGACGTCTCCTTTGCCGACCTTAAAGGGGCGCTCTATGAGTTTGCCCGTCGCTTCTTCGGCCCCAACCGCCGCGTCCGTTTCCGCTGTGACTTCTTCCCCTTCGTCGAACCCGGCGTGGAGATGGCGGTGGAATGCGCTTCCTGTCACGGCGCCGGTTGCCGGGTCTGCGGCAACTCCGGCTGGCTGGAGATACTGGGTGCCGGCATGGTGCACCCCAACGTCCTGAAGGGCGTGGGTATCGACCCTGAAGTTTATTCCGGTTTCGCCTTCGGCATCGGCGTGGAACGCCTGCCGATGCTCCGCTACGGTGTGGACGATATCCGGCTGTTTTACTCCAACGATTTAAGATTCCTGAGGCAGTTTTAATGAGAGTGCCAATTTCCTGGCTGAAAGATTACGTTGACATCACCATTCCGGTCAAGGAGGTCGCTGAAAAGCTGACCCTGGCCGGTAACGAAGTTTCCTCGGTTACTTCTTCCGTACCGGACTGGTCCGGTATCGTTGTTGCCGAAGTAACCGCCGTGGAAAGCCATCCCAACGCCGACCGGCTTCGCCTGGTGACGGTTAATACCGGCGCCGAGGAACAGCCGAAGGTAGTCTGCGGCGCGCCAAATGTGGCGGTGGGTCAGAAGGTGGCCTTTGCCGGTGTCGGTGTCCGTCTGGTGGACGGCCATAGCGGCAAGGAAACCGAGCTCAAGCCGGCTGTTATCCGCGGTGTCGAATCCCGCGGCATGGTACTGTCGGAGAAGGAACTCGGCCTGTCCGATGACCACGAAGGCATTCTGGTGCTGGATTCGGCCGTTGCCGTCGGTACGCCGCTGGCCAATGTCCTGGGCGACCAGGTGCTGGAAATAGATGTCACCCCCAACCGCTCGGACTGCCTGTGTATCACCGGCATCGCCCGCGAAGTGGCCGCTGTCACCGGTCAGAACGGCATTCGTCTGCCGGAGGTCACCTATCCGGAAAGCGAAACCCCGGTGACCGACAGCCTGACGGTGGAAATCCAGGCCCCCGACCTGTGTCCGCGCTACACCGCTACTGTCGTCCGTGGCGTCAGGGTCGGCCCGTCCCCGGACTGGCTTCAGAAACGCCTGACGGACATGGGCCAGCGTCCCATCAACAACATCGTCGATATTACCAACTACGTCATGCTGGAGTACGGTCAACCGCTCCACGCCTTTGACCTGAAGAACATTCGCGGCAGTAAGATCATCGTCCGTCGCGCTGAAGACGGCGAAAAGTTCACCACCCTGGATGACGTTGAACGCACCCTGACCAGGGATACCCTGATGATTGCCGATGCCGAACGCTCCATCGCCGTGGCCGGCGTCATGGGCGGCGCCAACAGCGAAGTGGCCGACGACACCGTCGATATCGTGCTGGAATCGGCCAATTTCAAGGCCTCCTCGGTTCATTACACCTCCCACCGGCTCAAGCTGGTCTCAGAGGCTTCCACCCGGTTCGAGCGCAATCTCAACCCGGAAATGCCGCCTCATGCCCTCAAGCGGGCTACCCAGCTTCTGACCGAAATCGCCGGCGGCCAGGCCGATGCCGGCATCATCGATGTTTATCCGGGCAAGAAGTACGCTGTCGGGATTCTGGTCGCTTTCGACCATATCAACAAGATTCTAGGCACCCGCCATGATTTCGGCCCCATTACCCGGGCGCTCAAATCACTGGGTATCACCTGGTATGTGGAAAACAATGACGAGGAAGACTTCGGCATGCCGTCCGGCACCCAGCTTCTGCGGGTCTATCAGCCGTGGTGGCGCACCGACATCAATATTGCCGAAGACGTCATCGAAGAAGTCGCCCGTATCCTGGGCTATGACAAACTGCCCACCCGTCAGCTGTCCGGCCCCATTCCCAAGCGGGTAGGGCCAGCCATCCTGGGTTTCAAGAAGCTGTTCCGCATGGCCCTGGTCGGTTACGGGTTCCAGGAAATGCAGTCACTGTCGCTGACGTCCGAGGACGCCATGCGCCGTGCCCGCACCGACGGGGAACTGGGCGGTCGCCCGGTGCGCCTGCTCAACCCGCTGTCCTCCGAACAGGAAATCATGCGCACCACCCTCCGGTCTTCGCTGTTGGCCGCCGTTTCTGCCAATCGGCGCTATGAGACGGGCGGTATGCGGCTCTTCGAGGTCGGTCGGGTTTATACCGCCGGCAACACCCAACTGCCTACCGAAACTGAAATGGTCTGCGGCGTCATCGCCGGTGAGGCCGAACCGGCCGGCTGGCAACAGGGCAAGCGCGGCTTCGATTTCTACGATATCAAAGGTCTGGTGGAAACCATCCTCGGCCGGATGCAGGTCAATTACAAGATTGCCGTTTCCCAGGACCCGGGACTGCGGCCCGGCGTTCAGGCGGAGTTTTCCATCGACGGTGTTCCCTTCGGCGTCATTGGCGAGGTTCACCCGCGGGTGGCCGCCAATTTCGACGTCACCGAAACGCTCTATCTCTTTGAGATTGACCTGGCGGTGCTGATGCAGAAGGTTCGCCCCGGCCGCGCCTACGAACCCCTGCCGCGCTATCCGGCGGTCATGCGGGATATCGCCCTGGTCCTGGAGTCGGCCGTTTCTCACCAGCAGGTGCTGGACGTGCTGTCAGCCTTCTCTCTGCTCCGGGACGTATCCCTCTTCGATGTCTACGAGGGTCAACAACTGGGCGAAGGCCGCAAGTCGCTGGCTTATCGCCTGACCTTCCAGTCGGCCGAGGAAACCCTGACCGACGAAAAGGTAGATGCGGTCATGGCTGAAATCATCTCTACCCTGGGTTCGGAGCTGGGCGCCAAGCTTCGCGGCTGATAGCCGGGTAGTCAACTACGCAAAAACAGGGCGGGGCGTTTTACACGCCCCGCCCTTTGCTTTTGTGGTGCCCTCCGGGCAGTCAAGGGCAGTCATTAAAAGAAGGGGCGTTCCTCAAAGGAACGCCCCTTCCGTCAAGCTATATTCTGTTTATCGGCCCCAGGGAGCACGGGCGCCCTGGCGGGTCCTGGCGGTGTCGTTGTTTCCCTGCTGTTGGCGGGAAAAGAGCGGTTTGCGCAGGAAGGACGGTACATCCAGTTCATCCTCACTCTTGATGCCTCTGAGCAGTTCGGTCACCTCGTCATTGTCCTCGACATCATCGCCGTTGGCGTGGAAGCCGGTGGCAATGAGGGTAATGCGGACGTCATTGCCCATGTTCGGGTTGCAACCGACGCCGAAAATGATGTTGGCTTCCGGGTCCACCGCTTTGCGGATGACCTCGGCGGCTTCGTTTACCTCGAACAGTGACAGGTCGGGGCCACCGACGATATTGAACAGCACGCCGCGGGAACCGGTGACCTGAACGTCCAGCAGGGGAGAGGCCAGGGCTTCCCTGGCGGCGTCGATGGCACGGTTCTTGCCGGAGCCGCGGCCGATGGACATCCAGGCCGGGCCGGCGTCCTTCATGACGGCTTTGACATCGGCGAAGTCCAGGTTGATGGTGCCGGGTACGGTGATGACCTCGGAGATGGCCTGAACGCCGTGGTGCAGGACATCGTCAGCCAGCTTGAAGGCGGCGTCGATGCCGGTCTTCTGGTCGCAGAGTTCCAGCAGGCGGTCGTTGGGGATGATGATGAGGGTATCGACCTTGCCCATCAGTTTGCTGATGCCTTCCTTGGCGGTCTTGGTGCGGTGGGCGCCTTCGAAGCCGAAGGGCTTGGTGACCACGGCGATGGTCAGCGCGCCGCTTTTCTTGGCCTCTTCGGCTATCACCGGGGCGGAGCCGGTGCCGGTGCCGCCGCCCATGCCGGCGGTCACGAAGACCATGTCAGAGCCGGAAACCATCTCGCGAATCTCGTCTCTGCTCTCTTCAGCCGCTTTCTGGCCCATGGTGTGGTCGCCGCCGGCGCCGAGGCCGCGGGTGACCTTTTCACCCAGCTGGACGCGCAACGGGGCTTCGGTGATGGCCAGCGCCTGGGCGTCGGTGTTGAGGGCGATGAACTCAACACCCTGGATTTCTTCCCGCACCATGCGGGTGACGGCGTTACAGCCACCGCCGCCGCAACCGAAAACCTTGATTTTTGCCGGGTTGGGTACGAAACTTGTCTTAGCCATGTTTTTTTCTCCTCGCTTATATCTATTTAGTTATTTCTGGTCTAATTGAAGAACTTGGACAGCATGCCCTTGACGCGGTTGAAGAAGCCCAATTTACCCCAGCGGGACTTGGGCTGATTCTTGGCGCCCCAGAGCAGGAGGCCGACGCCGGTGGCGAAGGCCGGGTCGCGGAGCGCGTCGGTGATACCGTAGATGTTGGACGGGGTGCCGACGCGAATCGGTAACTGGGTAATGTCGCGGCCCAGCGTCTCCAGCCCGGCGATATTGGATGAACCGCCGGTGAAGACGATGCCCGCCGGGACCACGGATTCGTAATCGGAGCGGGGCAGTTCCAGCAGGATGAGCCGGGTGATTTCCTCGATGCGGGCCCGCAGGATGTCGCAAAGGTCCTGGTAGCTGATGCCGTGCCCGTCTTCGGAGATGGGGTTGGCTTCCATCCGGCTTTCATAGACCGGCATGACCGAGCCGTAGCGCTTCTTCATTTCTTCGGCCACATCGAAGGGCAGACCCAGGCCGATGGCTACATCGCGGGTGAGCTGGTAACCGGCCACCGGCAGAATGGCGGTATGCCAGATGGCGCCGTCCTTGAAGATGCAGATGTCGGTGGTGCCGCCGCCGATGTCGGCCAGAACCACGCCGACCTGCTTCTCATCTTCGGTCAGCACTGCTTCCGAGGAAGCCAGGGGCTCCAGTACCAGGTCGTCGATTTCCACGCCCAGCGAGCGGATGCATTTGATCAGGTTCTGAACCGAGGCGGCCGCGGCGGTGATGACGTGGGTTTCCACGTCCAGGCGGAAGCCGTGCATGCCCACCGGGTTGCGGACGCCCACCTGGCCGTCCACCGCGTAGTTGCGGGGGATGACGTGGAGCAGTTTACGGTCATTGGGCACCTTGATGGACTGGGCGCTGGACAGCACCCGTTTGAGGTCGTCGGAGCGCACCAGCCGGTCGCCTCGGGTGATGGCTACCACGCCCTTGTTGTTGACCGAGCTGACATGCCGGCCGGTAACGCCGACGTAGGCGCTCTCCACCTTGTAATTGGCGGCCTGTTCGGCCTTGTTGATGGATGCCTTGATGGACTGGGCGGCATCGGCGATGTTGACCACCAGGCCTTTATGCAACCCGTGTGACGGGTTGATGCCGACGCCGATAACCTGGGCACTGCCGTTTTCGGTGATTTCGGCGATGGATGTGCAGATCTTGGTGGTGCCCACATCTATCGCCGTGACAATCCTGCGTTTCATTTTCCTCCTCCTTAATAATGGTGCAGTTTTATCTGTTTATTTTTTCAGGGCTCTTTTCACATCGCGGACCTCCCTTTCAGGGGGGTCGCTCCGGGTGCGCATAGGGTAGGGATGCCCGCCTCAAGGCAATGCCTATCCGTTACGTTATAATCGGCCTTATTCAGAAAAAAATCCTTGCGGGGTAACTCCTCGTTCTCCGGCCGGCTGAGGATGCGTTCAGCGGCCCGCAGTCGGGCGCTTCGGGCGCGGGGGTTGGCCCGTACTTCCTCGTCGGTCGGCGTCATTACCTTGCGGTTGAGCACCCGGAGCCGGGCGACATGGCCGCAACGGCATTCGGGCAGTTCCACCGGACAGACGCAGTCGGTGGCTTCCCGCTGGAAGAACTGCTTGACGATGCGGTCTTCCAGTGAATGGTAGGCAATCACTACCAGCCGGCCGCTGTAACCCAGCAGGCGCACCGCCTGGTCCAGCGTATCCTCCAGCCGGGCCAGTTCATCGTTGACGGCGATGCGCAGCGCCTGGAAGGTGCGGGTAGCCGGGTGGATGTCACCGGAGCGGCCGATAGTCTTGGCTACCAGGTTCGCCAGCTGGGTGGTGGTTTTCAGGGGCCGGGATTCGACGATCCGCCGGGCGATGGCGCGACTGCGCCGTTCCTCGCCGTAGCGGTACAGAATGTCGGCAATCTCGGTTTCGGACCAGGTATTGACGATTTCCGCCGCCGTGAGTTTCTGATCGGGTGAGAACCGCATATCCAGCGGGGCGTCATATTGGAAGGAAAAGCCCCGGCCGGTCTCGGTCAGTTGCATCGAAGCCAGGCCCAGGTCCAGGATAATGCCGTGCACCGGGTAGAAATCATATTGCCGGCAGATTTCTTCCATGCGGCTGAAATTGGCGTTGACCAGGCGGAATGAACCTTCATATCCGGACAGGTTCTCGCTGGCGATTTTCAGCGATTCCGGGTCGGCGTCCAGTCCCAGCAGTTGGCCGCCGGGAGCGCTCATGTCCAGTATAGCTCTGGCGTGTCCTCCGGCGCCGGTAGTACCGTCCACATAGCGTCCGCCGGGACCGACAGCCAGCGCCTGCAGGCTTTCCCTGAGCATTACCGGAGTATGGTCTGTATGGCTCAAGTTATCTGCTCTCCAGCGTCTCTATGATTTCCCAGGCTTGCGCCAGGTCGTCGTTCTTCTCAGCTTCCCAGGCTTCTTCGGACCAGATTTCCAGGTGGTTGGATACGCCGACCACCACCGCGCCGGTGACGATGCCGGCGTATTCCCGCTGTTTTTCCGGCAGGCTGATGCGGCCTTGGCCGTCCATGCCGGCGGTGAAGGCCTGGCCGAAGACCGACCGTTTCAGTTTACGCAGTTTGGACGGGCTGGCTACCGAGTTATCGATCTGCTCGGACAATCTCTGCCATTCTCTGATAGAATAGGCGGCGATGAACTTCTCCGGCCCCGGCGACAGAATCATGCCGTCTTTGAGGAGCGCGCGGAAGCGAGGAGGTACCGGAATCCGGCCCTTTTCATCCAGCTTGTAACTAAATTCTCCGAAGAAATGCATCTAAAATAATACTCCTGTGGTTCACCACAATTCACCACGTTTTCCCATTTTATGGGTCAAAATACCCAATGTCAACAATTATTTTTGAAATTTCAAAAAAATTTTGGGAAAGGCTGAAAAACCGGTCGATAACGTTACCCGGCAGGGCATTTTTCTCCCCCCTCGCCATTGCGAAGCCGCCGGCAGGCGGCTGTGGCAATCTCGGTACTTTTCACTGATCACTGAAAACTAACAGCTGAAAAACTTTTCCTCGTGTCATCCTACGCGCAAGCGAGGGATCCATTTCCGAGCGTCCTTGCGAGGCTCCGCCGAAGCAATCTCGGTGCTTATACTGATTACTAAAGACTGTTACTGACAACTCCCCGCCCGTCCCCGTTTCGGTCATTCGATATTGTCTGATATTTGCGATTTGTGATTTGGTACTTGGAATAAGGGGCCGGCCATGGCTGACCCGCCCCGTATTGCCCCGTTCGTGGTGAGCTAGTCGAACCATGAACGGCAAAACTGTTTACTGTGAACTGAATACTAATAAGCTGATAGCTGATAGCTGAAAGCTAATATATTCTCAGCCTCCGGCTGAGTGTGCCATTTACCCATTGACAATCCGTTCACGCGTTACCTATAATCCAACCTAATAACAAGAACACGTAATCGCATACCCCGAAATATACCGATAACCGGCTTTCTCATCGATTTCAGGAAAAACGAATCCGGATCATCTCCGTCCGGAGGTAATTGTCAGGAATTGTTTCATCACCGCCACCCTGCCCGGGGCGTTTCCACTCAAACCTAAAAAGAGGATTCGTTTCCTTCGTTTTTTATATCGGAAGCGAATAATTTACAGATTATATCCCTCATTCGCCACAATAATGGCAGGTACCTTAACAATAGAATAAGGTGATATTTCAGAAGAATTAGGCGGGAACAACCGGAAGACAGAGCTTATTCCATGAAAAAGATCTGACCGGTGGGCTTTTGCCGAATCTCAACCTCGACGCCCACCTGCCTGAACAGTTCGATGAAAGCGTCGTCGGCATACTGACCGAAACTGACAAACTTCTTTATCCGGGCGTTGGCCAGCATCTTGGCGCACAGGATACAGGGTGTATGAGTGCAATAGACGGTGGAACCCTCCAGGTTGACGCCATGCTGTGCCGCCTGGATAATAACGTTCTGTTCGGCATGAACCGCCCGGCAAATCTCGTGCCGGGTGCCGGACGGGATGTTGTTCTCATCCCGCAAACAACCCAGTTCCAGGCAGTCGGGTACGCCGGCCGGCGCGCCGTTATATCCGGTCGTCAAAATATGCTTGTTCTTGACCGCCACCGCCCCGACGTGACGCCTTCTGCAGGTGGACCTTTCGGCTACCACCGCGGCAATTTTCAGAAAATAGTCGTCGGTATGCGGCCGGTTCATCATTCAGCCCTTTATTTCCTTGATAAGCGTTTCGGTTTTGGCCTTCAATTCCTCGAAACTGCCTTCATTGGTTATCATATAATCGGCCACGGCAATCGGCCCGGCCTTGGAAACCTTTTCGACCTCGGCACGATCTCGTGAGAAAGTTTCTTCCCGGGTCAGCGGCCTGACTCCCCGGGTTGACAGCCTTCGGGCGCGGGTGCCCGGTGAAGCCCAGACTGCGGCCACTGCCAGGTTGTCCTTATAGTAGTCCTTCAGGAAGATGTACTCTTCCCAGGAATAAAGCCCGTCGATGACTACCGGCCCCTCTTTCACCGCGGCGTCTATGCGTGGCAGATTGAGTTTGGCGTAGGCGGCCATGCCCAATTCCTGCCGAAGCTGTTCTCTGACGGTACGTTCATTGGCTTCGGAAAGAGGCAGTCCGCGTTTCTTGACTTCTTCATCGGTGACGTCGCCGAAGCGGATACGGCTGTAACCGGCGTTTTCGAAAAAGCGTGATACCTCGGTTTTACCGGCGCCGGCCATACCGACCATGGCTATAATAGCGGGTGATTTCATGCCGCCCATTATAGGCGGAAGCGGCCTTCAGGCACAAACAAGGGACCGGAATAATTCTCCGGATTAGGAATTAACCTGGGCGAGTTTCAGTCCGGTGAATCAGGTTAATAATAGTGTAATTTGGTTTTTGGATTTTGTTTGTTGTTTGTATCCTGATGCCTGGAATTTCCCGCCGAAGGCGGGCGCCCGTCATCTTCGGCTCCTCTATATTGTCATATTCGGCGGAAGCCGGAGATCCACGATTAAGGTCAGTCTTTGGTTGAGTGTAAGTCGATGGATTACCGCTTTCGCGGTAATGACATAGTGGAGAGGGTAGTGACAATGCAGTGGCGAGTTATGCCTCGCCCGTTCGGATTATAATAAAAGCTGACGGCTGAATGCTGATAGCTGTCAGCTAAAATATCAGCGATGACAACGTAGTACTCTTCGTCTTCCGCCTTCCGTTGCCGGATTTCATGCTCTTACTGCCCATCAGTCGCTCTACTTCATCGGATTCATTGCAGTAGTCGAAGACGGTATCCTTGTCGATTTTCTGTTTTCGATACAGATCCACCAGTGACTCATCCAGCGTTATCATACCTTCATCCCGGCTGGTACGAATCACGTTCGGCAACTGATAAATCTTACCTTCCCGAATCAGATTCCTGACGGCGCCGTTAGCCAGAAGCACTTCCACCGCGGCAATGCGACCGGAACCGCTCATGCGCGGCACCAGGGACTGGCAAAGCACGCCCACCATCAACGACGCCAAACGAGTTTGAGCCAGGTGCCGTTCATGGGGTGGAAAAAGGTCTATTATGCGTTCCAGCGCCTGATAGGTGCTGGGCGCGTGGCTGGTTGACAGCACCAGATGGCCGGTTTCAGCCACGTTAAGTACCGCGGCGGCGGTATCCAGATCCCGCATTTCGCCTACCATGATAACGTCGGGGTTCTGGCGCAGGACATGTTTGAGGGCATGACCGAACGACAGTGTGTCACTGCCCAGTTGACGCTGGGTGATGGCACATCGGACTGATGGATGTATGTATTCTATCGGGTCTTCTATGGTCACCACATGCTTGGCTTCGGTATGGTTCAGGTGCTGCATCATGGCCGCCAGTGTCGTTGACTTGCCGCTTCCGGTCGGGCCGGTGACCACCACCAAACCTCGTGGTACGGTAATCAGATCCTTGCAGATTTCCGGCAGTTCCAGCTCATCGATAGTGGGAATAGCCGGGGGTAACAGCCGTACCGCCAGAGAAACAGCGCCCCTCTGTCTGGCCGCATTACAACGCAGACGCCCCACTCCGGGCATGGTGAAACCGAAATCCAGTTCCTTTTCCCGCTGGAAAAGCTCTACCTCTTCCTGTGTGGCCAGTTGCGCCAGCGCGTCTTCGGTATCCCTGGGCACCAAAGGGAAGGCGTTGAGATGTTCCAAAGAACCACGCACTCTGACCAGTGGCGGTGAGTCCACCACCATATGAAGGTCGGATCCGTCACGGTCTCTGGCTTCGGTTATCAAGGCGAACACATCTATCATGATATTTCTTTCTTTTTGTTGAAAATGATAACAATCAGATCAATAGAGGATTAAAGTGAAATGGTACTCATACACCAAAGTATCTTCTGTCAGCTCTTTCACGATATCGGCAACAATGACATTGTCGAACCTGTGAGTATCCCTGAGTGCCGCAGCATAATCAAATACGTTTGTTTCACTCTCAGTTGCTATACCTGTTACGCTCAGAATGTTGTCGTTCCAGTCAATGGTATCTACCGTAATTTTGGTAGAAGGTATTTGTATCCAGGCGTTACGTACGTCACCCGAGGCTTTTTCCCGCTGATCGCGCAGGTACTGATACTGTATTTGTAAAGAATTCGTTTTAGTGGTTATGGGTGTAATTGCGTTATCAATGCTGGAGATATGGGAATCGACCCCTGCCTTTTCCGCCTGAATCCGGGCAATATCAGCTTGAGCCAGAGTCACCTTAGTCTGCGCGGCGTCTATCTGGAGTTGGATTGCATCGTTCTGTTTTTTGAAGTCATCTATCAGATACCAGCCGTAAACTAATCCGCCGATGAGAAGCACTCCGGCTACCGGAGCCAGTATATTAAACCAGTTCAATCCCTTGGGCAGATACTCTGCCGGCAACACATTGATATTTATCATACTGCCGAAGGCGGCGTCTTCCTTGGGGAGGGGAGCCATGCCCAAATTGACGATGAACTGGCTGGCGTCGAAGCCTTCGGGAATGTCAAACGGTACCTTGAGCGCTTCTACCGGGTGACCTTCACTGCCTCCCAGTGTCGGCCAGGCATCCTTATTCGCCGCCAGGTCTCCCGAAACCAGTACCGGAACTTCGGCGTTCAGCGGGTTTTCCGTATGTGAAGAATTATAATAGGTAATCGTACGAGAGATTTCCTCCGCTATATTGACGATGCGTTCGGCTTCGGTCATCGTGTCTAACGGTAGTGGGAACGAACGGATAACTTCCGGTATCCGGTCAACCAGTATAATGATATCGATATTTGATAGCCAGGTGTTGACCAGGATCGCTCGGTTGACATTCGCCAGTCGGGCCAAAGCCAGCGGAGCGATCTCCATGACTTTAGTCTTAAGGCCGGCCTTTTCGATTGTTCTGACCAGTGCTTCGGTGGCATTTTTAGGATAGGCCACCAAGAAGAAACGGTTCTCGCTGGCTTCGGTACTGAACATCTGGCGGGATAGGTAAACCTGATCCATAGGCACCGGAATAACCCGGTTGGCTTCATTCTGGATGGCATCATCCAGAATATTTTTCGGTAAATCGGTCGGCAGGGAAATAATACGGAAGATGGAGTTCAAACCGGTTAGGGAAGCTACAATGGTTGTCCCCCCCAGTTCTTGTTCTGCCATAAAGGTCTTGAGGCTCTCGGCCAGAGAATCTTCCTGCTGTATAACGCCGTCGGTCACTATACCGGAGTCGAGCATCAGTGAGGCCCATTTTTCTACTACCCTTCCGTTGGTAACCAGGACTTTGGCCTCGCTGTCCTCGATGAATAAAGAAACTTGCTTAGACATCTTATTCGTCCTCCAGCGCCATCACTGTTATGGTTATCGTTGCTTCAGGGTCAGGAACCCCGGATATTTCAGGATCAAACTCATGAAATATCTCAATCTGTATAGAGTCAAGAGTTATTGTTAGAAATGGATCATCGATGGCGACTGTTTCCAGACTGCCAATGAAATTATTGATGTTTTCAATTTTTCCTATCACATGAAATGAAAAAGAAGTGCTCTGATACTTGATTTTGTCTATAGTAACTACGCTGTAATCTTCAGCGTTGAATTCCACTAAGTTCAGAGAGTGATTAGCGGCGCGGATAAACAACTTGGTACCATAATCTATGGTTTGGACGGCAGCCGGATGAATCGGCTGTGGAAACTTGGCAATGAATTCTTCCAGAGCGGCTTGTGCAGCTTCCATGCGAGCCTGTATTTCTGTAAGTTCTGTCTCTGCCGCTCCCAGTTCATCCTCGGCGTTTTCCACACCACTTTGAACTACAGGCAACAATGCCTGAGTCGTATCCAGGCTGGCGTTTAGTTGGGCTTCCCGGTCACGTTCATCCTGCCAGAGCATATACAGTATGCCGGCACCGATGGCAATAATCCCGAGGAATAGGGTGACTATTACTGCTTTACCGATTTTCATGCCAGGCTCCTTTTATTTGTAGGTTTGTTCATCTGAAAATTGACCTCTCAACGAATCAAATATGAAATAGCACCACCTGTAGTGGTGTCGCTCCGGAACGAAATTATGATATACCCCAGAAGGAAACCGTCGCTTTGGGTCGGCAGATTGATGGTGGCCGAGGTATCTCCGGGTTCAATCAGCGGATAATTGACATAGAATGTATCGATATCAATTCCTGGATACGCCAGCCCGGGTGAATTGGAATTCCAGACGTTGGATGAAGATGAAGCGGAGTTCGATAGGTTTTGGCTGTTCCCATCCTGGCCGGTCACGATAAGTTGGTCACCGGTGATGCCGCTATCGCCCTCTAAAACGAATACCGTGATTTTGGAGGAATTATTTTCCAGTTCAATCCCCTCAGGTACCAGGAAACCACTTATGGAACCGCCTCCGTTGCCGTCGCCATCGAAGTCAGGATCTGTGATACCGGACGGTTCCCAAGCCTCAGAGAAGGTGAACCCTGGAGTTGCGATATCGTATAACCATAATTGGCGGCTCTTAGTTTCCGGACTGGAATAGATAATAATCATGGACCACCCTGCATAACTGTATTGGTAGGGCAAGTCACTTGTATTAAGAGCCGGTGTTCCCAGCGGGTATCCTGTACTGCCCCCGCCATAGAAATTGAATGAATACGATGGGTCTTCGGCATTTGTGGCAATGATATGGCCAAGGGTGTATGTGGCGGCGCCGTTCGATGCCGTGTCTCCGGCGAGAATCCAGTTATTTACCTCATCGGTTATTTCCGCCATGGCAATATAGGACCAGGTGCTGATGAAATCCGGGTCTACTATACCGTATTGGTTAGGCAGGACCTGGTAGGTGTCGGCAGTAATCGTCTGTGTATTGCCGCCGGTCGTGCCGAAGTTGACCCGATTGACCTTGGCGGTTTCTTCGACCAGGTGACTGACTGCGCTGGGGTCACCATTGGTCGGGTATTTCAACGTGGGCCCGGAAATAGCGATGTTGTCCAGATACACGTAGTCGTTGATGGATGACCCGGCGGTTATCTTGAATCTCATCTTGAAATTGTTGGTTTTAAAGGCGTCCGGTATAAGAACACTGACGAAACCTGGGGAAGAAGACGAATCGGCGACTTCCACTTCGCCGCCCCAGTTACTCCCTCCATCACCTGAGAAACTGAGTATAAGAGTCTCACCGGACCCAAGAGAAACATATTCCAGGTCGAACGATGTCGCCAGACTTATACCGGCGTATGTTGAAAGATTCAGGCTGTCGACTTGTTCAAGATAACTGGCGGTGGAAGTACCACCGCCGACACCGCGGAATCTACTGCTGGATACGGACCAGGTGGAACCGGATTGATTCCAACTAGATAAGTTGGAGCAAGTATCAAGGAAAATGGAAGGAATTATCAATTGAATATTATCCAAGTACATATATTCGGAGGTTGAATTGATATCTGCGAAGAATTTAATCTGGAAATCTTCTGTCAGATATTCTGAAGGAATAATGACAGAAAAGGAGGAAGGCGGATTATCATTATTAAAAGCCTCGAAATATGAACTCCAGCCGGAGCCACCATTGAAGGCGTAATATAACCGGTCGGAGCTTTCTAAAGATCCGTACTCTTCCTGGTTCCAGAAGATATAAATAGTGTCGGACGAATAGGCGCTCAGATCAATTGCGCCTGAAGTTAATGTCAGCTGGCTTTCAGAGTAGTTGCCGCCTCTGGCCCGAAATTGGCCGCTAGATATGGACCACCGGCTACCGTCAGACCAGGTCGGCCAATCGGAGCTGGAAAAACTGGAAGCAGTCTCGATGCCTGGTGGGCTGATGACCGTATCCGAAGAGCCGTAAGGATTATAACCATGCCAGTCAATCCAGCCGCTCCAGTAAAGGTAAACTGCCTCAATTTTAGCGCCGGATGGGATATCGTTGGCCTCTACTTCTGTTCCACTTGAACTATAGAAACGGTCGCGAAAAGCCTGGTTGGAGGTCGGGGAAAGAAGGGAGTTGCCGGTGGCGAAATAGTCGCCGTTAACCGATTCACCCAACTGCCGGGTTTCCTGTTTAATGACAATAGCGTCCACATAGGTACTGGTGGCTCTGGAAGTCAGGGCGATGACGTGAACGTCAGCGTCCCATGCAAACAGGTCATCATTATCAGTAGTGGCCCAGCCGACCGCCTGAGCAATCCTGGAGTTTTCCAGTCCGGTGACTTCGTATTTATACCAGAAGGTGGCGGTCAGGCGTATCGGATTGTCATTCGAAGCCACCTGAGGCATATCACTGAATTCGGTTGCTGTATCAAGTTCCCAGACAATGGAAGTGCCGTTGGCATTGGCTGTCTGGGATTGACTGGTCAAAGACTCATATTCTTCTCCGTTGATATACAGTCCATGCGAACCGTCGGTTACGATGGCAAAACCCGGTGGCAACCAAACTCCGATGGTTTCCAGTAACGTATTTGAACCATCAGGGTAGTAGGTTATGGATAATTCATATTTACGACCGGAGGAATCTGTGGTGCCGGTGTCCCTTCCGGTAACAATTAGCGTGTAGGTTTCTGCAATATTTTTTGCGGTAGCCGCATCCGGCGTATCAATATTCGAGGGCAACCAGATATTTCTGATCTGTACAGCGACTTCACGGTCATTTATTGAAGCGTTAGCACTGCCGTTGTAATTTCCTACTTCACTTGGGTAATACCAACCTTTGTCACCGTCAACGGTCTCTCCCCAGACAGGGTCTTCAAAGTTATACTGGTCATATTCAGGAGAAGGGAAAATGGTGCTTAAACGGTCATATTTGATTTGCCACTGCGCGTCGACGATACCTGCATCTGCAGCGTAGTAGTCGTCTGATTTTTCCTGAAATACTTCACCGACTATCAAACCGGTGCCGATATAGTTAAGCACCGGAGCCAGGATAATGGCACCGATGGCAATGAACACCAGCATTGAAATCAGAGCTTGACCGCGTTGGCGTTTATTAAGTATCGAAATGAACTTTTCCATCAGCTTGACCTCTGTCGGGCTTCATAGAATCTGGTCTCGGTTACCGCGTACCGACCCTCGATTACAGCAGTAATTTTTAACGTATAAGTCCCTGGTGATCCGGATTTGGGAGCAAATTGGGTGTCTGCTGAAGCGGTACTGATATTCTCGGCAATTTTGCGGGTGGTGGCGGTTCCGCCGTTGACTGATTGATCACGGTACAGGATGCCGTCACTGGTTAACCGGTAAGTAATTGTGAATTCATTACCGGCTAGATTGGTCCATTCCAACACGATGCTGAAGCCGGTACCTGCCGGGGTATTCCCCTGTGAGTAAAACACCCGCCGCGCTTGAACGATATCTGTACTGACGGCGTCTCCGGCCTGTTGCAACTGGCGTTGGGCGGTGATTGCGTTGGTGTTACGTTCGGATATGGTCATAAGTTGAATAATGCCCGCTGAGATTCCACCCATTATCAACCCTGTGATCGTCAGGGCGATCAATACCTCAACGAGGGTGAACCCCCGCTTCTTAACCAGGAATTGTCGTAACGCGTTCATCCCGTATATTTATACCCTTCCAGAACCACCACGTCAGTCCATGTTCCACTGCGATTGTATTGCACGGTGACGGTTATTTTTTGCAGTCCATCATCGTTACCGGTACCGTCGCCCCGCGGATCCAGGCGTTCCCCGGTGATGGTAACCTGCCATATAGCGGCATCGAATTTTGTAGTGTCTACCGGGTATACGGGTGGATTTGACCCGTTATAGGGCTGAGCTTTAACTTGTTCCATTTGACTGCGGGCGATACTTTCAGCCGTTGCTCGGACATTGGCATTCAGGGTATGACTTGAGGAATTAGCCAGTACTGCCAGAAAACCGAGCCCAACAGTCCCCAGCAACAAGAGAGCGATCAGCACTTCAACCATGCTGAAGCCGTTTTTCTTAGGTTTTATTTGCACTAAACTGGTCATAATAGATACTTTTCCTAATTCAAAGCTGCCCGTACATGGAGTACATGGAAGATACCAGTGCCACGGCAATAAAAGCGACAATGATGCCGATGATGACGGTCATTGCTGGTTGGATGAGGTCGATAGCACCTTTGATGCGGTCATCAGATTCCATGTCATAGGTATGAGCTACGGTGGATAGTGTGTCATCCAGTTTTCCGGTTTCTTCGCCGACGCCGACCATCTGTACCATCATGGGTAAAAACACTTTCCGGCGCGCCATAGGTCCTGAGATGCCTTCACCGCGAATAAGTTCTTTTTGAACTTCTTCCAAAGCCTCACTTACAATTTTGTTGGAAGTAGCGTTTTTCGCCTGCACTATAATTTCAGGTAGCGGCAAGCCGGCTTTGAATAATAAAGCAATAGTCTGGGATGCCCGTGAAAGCTCGGAAAGTTGTATGATGCGCCCGATGACCGGCATTTTAAGCAAACCTTTATCTATCATATATCTGCCGGCGGTGGTGCGGCCCCAGATGATCAAGCCGATAATAATAGCCGCTAAACCGAGTAGGATATACAGACCGTAAGCGGTAGAGAAATCCGTCACTGAGATTAAAATCTTGGTGGCGGTGGGTAGTTCGGTCCCAAGTTGACGGTACAGATCGGTAAAGGTGGGTAGTACGAATATCATCAGTACTGCTACCACGATAACAGCAACTACGGCGACCACGATGGGGTACGTTAATGCACTCTTGATTTTCTTGCGGGTTTCATTCATCCGCTGGAGGAAATCGGCCATGTTGCGGAGTACCACTTCCAGGTTGCCGCCTTGTTCGCCTGCGGAAAGCACGCGGTGGAACAAGGGTGAGAATACCTTGGGATGCTTGCTCATGGCGCCGGATAGGGATGAGCCTCCCCGGATGTCATTGGCGACGTGGCCGAGAGTTGTCCGGAAGGTCTTATTGGTAGTTTGTTCCTGCAATAGTTCAAGAGCGGTAACAATGTCGGTGCCTGATTCCAACAGCAAAGCCAGCTGGCGGGAGAACAGAATGATTTCCCCCAGTTTCACTTTACCGGCGAACAGGCTGGCGGTGCCGGCGGAGAACAGCTTTGACTTGGACTTCAGCGACAGAACCTGAAACCCGTTGTGCGCCAGCAATTTGGCGGCGGCTTCCTTATCGGTCGCTACTACTTTGCCTTGAACCAGCCGGCGTTCCTGATTGTAGGCGACATAACTGAAATCCATATTATCTTCCCGCAGTTCAAATTTTATTTTTGCTAGTTGTTTCCTGTACCAGTAACCCTGTATCGTCCCTTATGTACACATTATACCGCTGGTGACCAGTTAATATGATAAAAATCAATAAATTTTTAGAATACTTCCTCCGGTGAGTAGGCGTTGCGCAATACTTCGGACGGGGTCGTTATGCCTCGTTTGACCTTGAGCATGCCGTCTTTCATCATGGTAATCATACCTTCGCTGATGGATTGATGGCGGATATCAGCGGAACTGGCGCCTTCCAACAGCATCCGTTTGAGTGTTTCTGAAAAATACATGATTTCGAAAACACCCACCCGACCCAGATATCCTGTGAAGGCACAGGATTTACAGCCGGTGCCGTAAGTAAACTTGGTGCGTTTCTCTCCGGTCTCTCGTTCGTAGGCTACCTGTTCGACTATGGGGGCTTCTACTTCATGGTTACAATACGGACAGATTTTACGTACCATACGCTGGGCGACTACGCCGATAATGGCTGATGAGATCAGGAAAGGTTCGACGCCCAGGTCGATCATCCGGAACAGCACTCCGACAGAATCGTTGGCGTGGATGGAAGACAGCATTAGGTGGCCGGTCAACGCGGCCTGGACACCGATATTGGCGGTTTCGGCGTCGCGGATTTCACCAACCATGATGACATCGGGGTCCAGACGCAGGATGGAACGCAGACCGGAGGCGAAGGTAATTCCCGCCTGAACATTGACCTGTATCTGGTTGATATCCTTGAAGCGGTATTCCGCCGGATCCTCGATGGTAATCACATTGCGTGACTTGGTGTCAATGGTGGAGAGTGACGCGTACAGGGTTGTCGTCTTGCCGGCGCCGGTGGGGCCGGAAACCAGAATCATGCCGTAAGGCACTCTCAGCATACTCTCGTATCTGGACAACGAGTTTTCGTCGAAACCAAGCTGGGGCAACTGAAGCAAACCGCGTGATTTGTCCAGAATACGTAACACTGACATTTCGCCATGCACGGTAGGGGCGGTGGCGACGCGGATATCAATATTGCGGCCACCTGATACGGTGGAGAACTGGCCATCCTGGGGGTGATGGTGATCTGCGATATTGAGTGATGACAGTATTTTGATACGGGAGATAATGGCCCGTTGAACACTGATGGGCAGGCTCATCATCTCCTGCAGACTGCCGTCAATACGGAAGCGCACGCGCAACCGCTCCTCATCCGGCTCCAGGTGGATGTCGGAGGAGCGGGCCTTGACGGCTTCCTCGATAATCAGGTTGAGCGCCTGAGCCAGCGGCGCGTCAACGGCGGCGTCCACTTCCATTGATTCGTCGCTTGCCTGTGAGGAGATGGACACCCGTGACAGGAATTTGTCGACTTCGCCGTAGCCCTTGTAATTGAAGTCCATGGCGTCACGCAGTTCAGCCTCGTCGGCGGGAACTGCTTTGACGCGACGCTTGGAGTAGGCTGAAAGCGCTTCGATGGCCATGATGTCCGAGGGATTGCACATGGCCACTTCCAGGGTGTTGCCGGAAACCCGGAGCGGCATGGCGCTGTAACGGCGGGCCATAATCTCCGGTATGAGTTTCAGGGCGTCTGCCGTCGGCATCTGGCGAAGTTCCTGCCCCAGTTTGCTACCGGCTTTCGTTTCGGCTTTAGGAGGTGCCGGTGCGTCGTTCTTGAGTTTGCCGGTATCTGTCCCTTCGATATCCGGTTTGGCGGTTGCCACAGTGTCAGCTATGGGTTTGCCCGTATCTTTTGGCCCATCAGCCGCTTCGGCGGTGGTCGGTGGAGTCGTTATTGTCGGCTCTGCCGGTTTGCCTACTTCTGTTTTATCGGTCGGTTTACCCGGTGATAATTCGATGATTTTGATATCCTGGCTTTCGGCGAACTTCAAAGCTTCGGTGGATAAAGGCGCCGTAGTCGCGATGAACTTGGCGCCTACCCGCGTGTCATACGCCTTGGTGTCGAAAACCGATATCTCCTCCAGGTTGACGATGGGGATGTTTTCAAAAATATCTATTCCCAGGGTGTGTTCCCGGGAACCGTTCTGGCGGGCCAGCAGGTCGAAGGTATGCTCCACCCCGGAACGGCCGGAAAGGACAGCGTGTTCCTCTACCTGGTAACCGGTCTTTTTCAGGATTGCTACCAGTTCTTTCCGGTCAGCGAATTTGAGTGGCTGGTCGAGCGGTGGGGTTTCAACCGTCGGCGCTTCATCCTGACTGAACAGAGAGGTCAGCGAGCCTTCATCGAATATCTGTACCTTCTGGCTCTCGGCGAATTCCTGGGACTGGCGAACCAGGTGAGAAGGAAGTATTACCACTCTTTCGTTAATGCCGGCGTCATAAGCCTTATTGGCGAAGGTAAATATTGCTGACTCTGCCGCCGCCTGGTCCGGCAGGCCGGAAAGTATGGCGAAGGCGATGGTTCGCTGGGTGAATCCGTCATTGCGGCGGGCCAGGACGTCGAATTCATGCTGAAGACCGGACCTGCCTTTGAGGGCGGCTTTTTCGGTTATCTCATACCCCTGGCCTTTGAGATACTTCCCAAGGCCGGCGGCTATGTTTTTTTCAGTAGCGGAAACCGGCATCTGTAACAACCTCTTTCATCAAGTTAAACATACAATTTACGTTAGCGCAATCGGGAAATGCAATTATTAACA